>NZ_BTHK01000006.1:0-167036 GCF_033242365.1 Lachnoanaerobaculum sanguinis | reverse complement strand
AAGCCCCCCTCAAGATGGGATATCTCATGTGAAAACAGTAAGACCCCTTGAAGACTACGAGGTAGATAGGGCCAAGATGTAAGTACAGTAATGTATTAAGTTGATGGTTACTAATAGGTCGAGGGTTTAACCAAAAGGATAAGGAATTTATTTTTTAAGTTTGGTACGCAGTTTTGAAGGTACATCTTTACAATTTTTAATTTTAGTGATAGAATATGTGTATGCGCGAGTGGCTCAGTTGGTGGAGTACGACCTTGCCAAGGTCGGGGTCGCGGGTTCGAGTCCCGTCTCGCGCTCTTTTTATTTTACAAGCCTTGTTTTCAGGGCTTTTTTTAATTAATGAATACATATCATAATTTAAAAAATAAAATATGTCGGCCAATTTTATAAGCCGACATCTAACTTGTAGTATCATTTTAATAACCTCTCAGTACAGTATAATCCAGATTATATTTTTGAGCTATTTTTTCCACCGCATCTTTATTTTTTTCATAATCTACAGTATTTGGGAAATAGATATAGCCTAAATTTTTAAGTGATTTATAAGCATTAAGAAAACTCTCTTTGTTTTCGTAATCATCCTTGCTTTCAAGATTATCCATATATGGAATTATAACGGTGGAATAACTGTCACAATGTGAAAATTCATCAAATACCAAGTCCTTATCATAAAAACCTACCACCTTTCCGTTAAATCTTTCTCCTGAATATCTTATAGGAATGGTATCACCGATATTATAATATTCTTTAAAGCCGTAGCCAAGCACCATGGGAAACTCACCATTATATATAAAATCCTGATCTGATAAATAATCCAGTCCAAGTTTTTGCATTGTTTTTTTATTTAGAATAAATGCATCTATCGGAGTTATATACTCAAGTTTTTCATTGACAAGCATCTTCTTATCTATTAAATCCAGTTTTTCTTTATAGCCATATGTCAAATCTTCCGGCTTATTCCACTTACCTATAAAATCAACATATGCATGTTTCATATTATAAAAATCCACAGTATCTGTTGAATTCAGTTCCGCATTAAACTTTTGTAAATTATCAATAAATAAGGGGTTTTTTCTACGTTCTGCAAGTTCATCCAAAGTATATTTACCTGTAGAATAAGAAGCATCTGAAATCTGATAAAAAAACTTTTCCCCCTGCATATCTGAAGCAGTAACTTTACTTCCTGAGCATCCTTGTAATGACAGTAATAAAACTGAAAGCAGTAACGGTATCTTTTTTAGTTTATACATATATTCCTCCCAAAATATTAAAAATAATATTGCAAATATATTTGTTGAATATTATTTTATCACAAATAAAGAATAGGTCAATTACCAAACATAATATTGGTAAATGTAAATAAAAACATGCTCATTTAATTAAATAATATTCATGTACTAAGAAAAAAACAATTTTTATAATCTCTTGTATGTGTGAAAATAATAAAAAAAATCAAAAAATTTAACGGTTTAAAGATGTAAAGTAAAATGCGAATCGGCAAATTATAAAGATATAATTCTTTACAATTCTTAAAAAGATAAATTTATTGAGTTTTCTATAAAACAGAAGTATGATATAACCTAAGTTAGCAAGAACTAACATAATCAGAATATATATATTTTTATACCGCAGATATAGCGGTAAATGGAGGCTTTTATGAAGATAAAACTTGAAGGTGTTATGGAGACTATGCTTATAACTTTGGATGCAAGGGCAAGAGATTACAAATCTGAAAAATCTATATTAAAGGATAAAAAGTCGGCTGAAATGGTGGATATGATTGACTATGATTTTGGCTCTTTCAGTAATGAAAAGGTGAATCTTTTAGGTATTATTGCGAGAGCCAAGGTTATGGATGATGAGGTGAAAAAGTTTATAGACAAATACCCTGATTGTCATATAGTTTCACTTGGTTCAGGGCTGGATACAAGATTTTTCCGTGTAGATAACGGTAGAATACATTGGTATGATATAGATTTTCCGGAGATAATAAGTTTAAGAAAAAAATTCTTTGAGGAAAATGACAGAGTAAAAAATATCGAAAAATCAGCCCTTGATAAGTCATGGACAAAGGAGATAGATACAGAGGGAGAGAAGCTTTTGATTATTTCAGAGGGGATGATTATGTATTTTTATCCTAAGCAGGTGAAGGAGTTTTTAAATATACTTACAGATAATTTTGAACATTTTGTACTTCATCTGGACTGTCTTTCCAAAAGACTTGTGAATAAGGCAAAAACGAATAAGGCTGTAAAACGAACCAAGTCCGAGTATCATTTTGGAGTTACGAACGGCAAAGAGATTATAGAACTTAATCCTAAACTGAAGCAAATCGGATTTATAAACTTTACAAAACAAATAGCAAAGCAGATGAAATGGTATGGTAAAATCTTTCTTCCAATCATATATCTTATGAATAACAGGCTTGTAATATGCAAATATGATGCAAAATAATAACTGTTTGTAATGATTTATTGCGGTATGCTGAGATTATTGTTAGAATAAACTATGCTTAAAGTATTGTCGGCATAAATAACAAACAGGAGGAGAGTAGATGGGTAGACCGTTATCACATGGAAGAGAGGTTACCGGAACAGGTAGAAGTGTTTTGGGTAGAGGATCGTTTGTGGGAGGTTCCGGTGGAGGAAACAGGAATTCATCCGGAAGAGGTGGAGGCGGAGGACGTTCGCCGTTCAGCTTATTGATAGTTGTAGTTTTTGTAATAATAAGTATTGTCACAGGTAATAAAAGCAATATATTAAGTTCAATACTCGGAGGATTAAGCAGTAGTACAAATAGTACAAATAGTACAAATAGTACAAGTACAGGAACAACACCGATGATCAGTATCCCGACCTTGCCTTCATCAATCGGAAGCACAGCGGCATCAAGTATAAGCGGTGTAGGAAGTGCATGGAGCGGAGTTACCGATAATAGAGGACAACTGGATACCTCAGTGCATGAAAGTGCCAGAGAGAAGTTTTACAGGCCTACAGGCGGTGACAGTGTAACCGTGATGGTATACATGTGCGGTACAGACCTTGAGACTAAGCACGGAATGGCTACGAAAGATCTTATTGAGATGACAAAGGCCAATATTTCAAGTAATGTTAACCTGCTTGTATATACGGGAGGAACAAATACCTGGCAAAACTCGGTAGTATCATCATCAAACAATGAAATCTATCAGATAGCGGACGGAAAAATGAATAAGCTTGCAGATGACAATTCAAATCCTTCAATGACAGATCCTAATACATTGGTTAGATTTATTGACTATTGTAAGAATAATTTTCCGGCTAACAGATATCAGCTTATTTTCTGGGATCACGGCGGCGGTTCTGTAACAGGTTATGGATATGATGAAAAAAATCCGAACTCGGGATCAATGAATCTTGCAAAAATAAAAGCTGCTATTGCGCAAACCGGTATGAAGTATGACTTTATAGGATTTGATGCCTGTCTGATGGCTACTACAGAGACGGCACTTGCACTTTCAGATTATGCGGATTATTTGATTGCATCCGAGGAGACGGAGCCGGGAACAGGATGGTATTATACCAATTGGCTGAGCAATCTTAGCAGTAATACCGCAATTTCCACTCTTGATCTTGGAAAGAAGATAGTGGATGATTTTATAGATGAGAGTAACAGAAGTGCAAGGGGACAGTCTACAACTCTTTCTTTGGTGGATTTGGCTGAGCTTAAGGCTACAGTTCCAAGCAGCCTTTCAAGCTTTGCAAGAGATACCGCATCGTATATAGAGAATAATGAATACAGCAAAGTATCTTATGCAAGAACTGCAAGCAGAGAGTTTGCAAAATCATCAAATATTGATCAGGTAGATTTGGTAAACCTTGTGTATAATCTTGAGCAGAATGAAAACGACCCTACAATACAGTCAATACTTGGTGCTGTAAAATACAACAGGACATCTTCAAATATGTCAAACTCATATGGGCTTTCAATCTATTTCCCATACAAGAAGTTATCAAAGGTTGACAGAATGGTTCAGACTTACGGTGACATAGGTATGGACAGTGAGTACACCAAGATGATACAGCAGTTTGCCACATTACAGGCGAGTGGACAGATTGTAGGCGGAGGAGAAACAACCCCTGCAAATACATTAACAGGAAACTATCAAGGAAACAGTTCAGGTTCATTTTCAGCTGCAGATATTGACAGTTTGATAGCAAGTCTTATATCAGGAAGCTTATCATCAGAGAGCCTTGCAAATATAGGGCTTGATACTTCAAGTATAGGCTTTTTGCAAAACAGAAATATGTCTGATGAAACAATAAGAAACTATGTTTTATCAAACAGACTCGATGCTTCAAAGTTTCAATGGACAGATCAGTATTCCACACCTAAGATTCATTTATCCGAGGATGAGTGGAATATGGTATCAAGTATAGAAGAGAGTATGCTTTTGGACCAGGGAAGCGGATATATAGATATGGGACTTGACAATTTCTTTGAGTTTGATGAAAACGGAGATATGCTTGCAGATACTCAAAGAGCATGGATTGCTATAGATCAGCAACCTGTTGCATACTATCATCTTTCAACTACACAAAACGGAGATGAGACGGTTACTATAGGACGTGTACCTGTTATTTTAAACGGTGAGAGAGCCAATCTGATAATTATATTTGACGGCGAGCATCCTAACGGATATCTGGCAGGAGCAAATACAGATTATAAAGATACACAAACAGAAACCATCGCAAAGAATATAACGGATATAGTTGAGGGAGACAGAATACAGTTTATATATGCTTATTACGGATATGACGGTACATATCTTGATGATTATAAACTGGATGATGAGTATGTGGTTGGAAAGACTGCTCCAAAGGTATCTTATGTTCTTGTGAAGGATGACAATCAAATCACTTATAAATTCACAGATATATACAATAACAGCTATTGGACTCCGGCTTTAAAGAGTAAATAGATATTCTTATACATAATGTATGTAATTAGCAAATATTTTGTAAACACAATGTAAGATATAAAATACAAAATTGGTTTATACTATATAAAGACAGTTAATCTGTCAGATTAACAATGGTATAGGAGAGAAGGAGGAATGATGAAAAAAGGTTTAATCAAATCAGCAGCAATTTTATTTGCAACATTCAGTCTTGGCGGTGCGGTAGTTCCCCCGGTGACAGCGCAGGCAGCAGTTTTAGAGCGTATGCCGGCAGACAGAGGTGAGTGGCGTAGAGACGAGCATGGATGGTACTATATGTTGAACGTTAATGCAGGTACTTCATATGTAGCAGACAGCTGGATCAAGGACAACGGTAAGTGGTATTACTTTGATCACTGGGGCTATATGTACAGAAACGCTTGGATCAACTACCAGGGAAGTTCTTACTATGTAGGTGCTGACGGAGCAATGTGGTATAATGCCAGAACTCCTGACGGATACTGGGTAGACAGCAACGGCAAGTGGGTTAGATAATCTATATTATAAAATAAGAGCCTCAAGGATATCCTTGAGGTTTTTATTAGCATATAAGTATAATTTGTGCTATAATAAAAACGATAATATAGTGTTATATCTCTAATATGCTTTGGTAGAACTACTTATAAGCGGAAGGAGGAAATATGTTTTATTGGGGAGTTTTATTTGCTATATTTGCCATTGGAGAAATTATAATTCCCGGACTGGTTTCAGTGTGGCTGGCTCTTGCAGCACTCATTATGATGCCGGTATCTTTGTTTGTTAAACCACTTGAGATACAAGTCATCATATTCTGTGTACTGTCATTGATCTTTATAGCTTTCTTTAGAAGTATTTTCAAATCCTTTATGAAGGGTAAGGAGAGTATGGATACTGAGAAGGTAAAGATAGTGAAGCTTACATCTGTTGAAGATAATAATTATATTTATGATGTAAGATTTAAAGGTGGCATATGGACAGCAATTGCAAATTTGGAATTGAAGCCCGGAGATATTGCCAACATTGATAAATTTGAAGGCAATAAGATAATTATCGGCAGAAATTAATTTATTTAAAGGAGACATAACAAATGATAGGCGTTGGAATTATTGTTGTTTTATTGGCTATTATATTCGTGATTACGGTAAAGGCAATAAAGATAGTACCTGAGTCAAAAGTATATGTAGTTGAGAGACTTGGAAAGTATTCACAAGGACTTCGTTCAGGATTACATTTTATCAACCCTTTCTTTGATAAAATATCAAAGGTTATTTCATTAAAAGAGCAGGTGGTGGATTTTCCTCCACAGCCGGTTATTACAAAGGATAATGCTACTATGCAGATAGATACGATAGTATATTTCCAGATAACCGATCCTAAGCTTTATACTTACGGTGTTGAGAGACCTATATCAGCTATAGAGAATCTTACAGCGACTACTCTTAGAAATATCATAGGTGATATGACTGTAGACCAGACTCTTACATCAAGAGATACTATAAATACAGCTATGAGATCCGAGCTTGATGAGGCTACAGATCCATGGGGTATCAAGGTGAATCGTGTGGAGTTAAAGAGTATTTTGCCACCTGAAGATATCAGAGTTGCAATGGAGAAGGAGATGAAGGCCGAGCGTGAGAAGAGAGCAAATATTCTTGAGGCTCAGGCTAAGAAGGAAAGTGCGATTCTTGTAGCAGAGGGTAATAAGCAGGCTGCAATACTTAATGCGGAGGCTGAAAAGGAAACAGCTATAAAGAAAGCGGAAGGACAGGCACAGGCTATACTTGCAATCCAGAAGGCTCAGGCAGAGTCTTTAAGAGTGCTTTCAGAGGCGGATCCAAGCCAGAAGGTACTTACACTTAAGGGACTTGAGGCATTCCAGAAGGTAGCTGACGGAAAATCAACAAAGATCATCATACCTACAGAGCTTAGCGGACTTGCATCATTAGCTACAAGTTTTGCAGAGTTAAATCAAAAAGTAGAATTGAAAAAAGAACAGTAATACAAGAAACGGGCTTTTGTTTATTCGCAAAAGTCCGTTTTTATATATTCCAATATTAATTTTCTTTGCCGGCAGGTAAAGAGAAGATAAACTCGGTACCTACACCTACGGTACTTATAACATCTATATTCTCGCCATGAGTCTGCAATATTTCTTTTACTATTGCAAGTCCAAGACCTGTACCCTTCTTATCCTTACCTCTGGAGAGGTCTGATTTATAGAATCTGTCAAATACCTTGGACTGCTCATTCTTAGCAATACCTATTCCGGTGTCCTTAACTGAAATAAAAATTTTCTCCTTTTTTAAACTGGTCTGTACAATGATGGAAGAGTTTTGAGAGGAAAATTTTATGGCATTATCAATAAGATTATAAAGTACCTGCTGTATCTTTGTATAGTCACCTATAACATATTGGGAGACATTGGAAAATATCAGCTCTATTGTAATATTCTTACTGTTACACTGTACTTCAAAGCTGCCTGCGGTATCTCTGATCATCTTGTTTATATCAAAGCTTGTTTTATTCAGCTTAACACTTTCAATCGAATCCAGTGAAAGAATACTTTCCGTAAGCTTTGTAAGTCTGTTTGTCTCATCAATAACTCTTGTGAGGTATTTTTCCTGCATCTCGGGAGGAATGGTACCGTCCAAAATAGCCTCAAGATAGCCCTTTATAGATGTTAAAGGTGAGCGAAAATCATGAGATACATTTGAAATAAACTTTTTTTGATAATTTTCGGTATCATCAAGTTTATCGGACATATAGTTTAATGTCGCCGCAAGATAACCCATCTCGTCATTTGAATGTACTTTTATTTCATACTTTAAATCCCCTTCGGCATAGGCTTTGGCTCCATTTGTTATTTTCCTAAGCGGAGAGTAAACAATACGCTGAAATACTATTAAAATAATCAGTGAAAGTAAAAATACTATCAAAGATGTCATATAAACTATATTTAAAATATGGTACTGGCTCTTTGTAACATTTACCATAGGGAGGTGGATGACTACATAGCCGTAGGTACGAAAATTACCTGTAATGGGTGCGGAAACACTAAGATAATCCTCATCAAATGAGTTAAAGTAATTTCCGACCATATAGGACTTGTTACCGGTAGCGGTAGGGTCAAAATCCGATATACTATCCGAAACTCTTTTATTTTCGGCATCCACTATTATCTTGCCGTTTCTGTCCATTACCCATATCTTTGCATTCAGGAAAGTCGCTACGGCTTTCAGCTGAGGATAGCTTTCCGCCAGAGAGATATTTTGCCCCTCATATACGGTAGAGTAGGTAGAGGCGATAAGATTAGCCTCATCATAAAGCGTCTGACTTCTGGAATCGACCAGATATGAATAGGTCAAATGGCTGGAAATAGTTGCTATTGCCACAAAACCTGCTATACCGAAAACTATATAAGCTAAAATAAATTTCAGATATAGAGAGAGTTTCATTTTTTAACCTCAAATTTATATCCGATACCCCATACGGTGGATATTGACCAGAACTTATTGTCATGTATTTTCTCACGCAATCTCTTGATATGCACATCTACGGTTCTGGTATCACCTATATACTCATATCCCCAGATATTATCAAGCAGCTGTTCTCTTGTAAATACCTGATTGGGATGAGAGGAGAGGAAGTATAAAAGTTCCAGCTCCTTTGGCGGCATTTCAACATTCTTTCCAAGGTATGTTACCGCATAGTTTGTCATATTCACGTTTAAGTCGGGATATTCCACATATTCTCCACCTGTATGTACCTCAGGCAATGAGATTGTACTGTTGTTGTATCGCCTTATTACAGCCTTTACCCTGGCGATAAGTTCTTTTGAGTCAAAAGGTTTTATCATATAGTCATCGGCACCGAGTTCCAGACCGAGAACTTTATCAAATACTTCACCTTTGGCTGAGAGCATTATTATAGGAGTACCGGACTTTGCTCTTATCTCCCTGCAAACCTGATAGCCGTCAATACCCGGAAGCATAAGGTCAAGAAGAACCAAATGTGGTTTGAACTCATCAAAATCCGAAAGGGCCGATTCGCCGTCACCCACTATTTTTGTTTCGTAACACTCCTTCATCAAATATAATGAAATAAGTTCCGCTATATTCTCATCATCATCTACAATTAAAATTCTTTGTTTTTCTGCCATTTTTCACCTATATATTATTTAAAACGCACGATAGTTACAGCATTACCGCCTTCATTAAAGTCGGCAAGAGAATAGCTCTTGATAAAGGTCTGCCTTTTCAGATAGGCATGTATACCCTTTTGCAATGCACCTGTACCTCTTCCGTGAATAATTCTTACGCCCGGAAGATGAGCAAGCAGAGCATCATCCAGATACTTATCCAGTTCGGAACATGCCTCATCCACATTTTTACCGATAACATTGATCTCTGTGGATATTGTGGCGGACTTTACCATTGAAGAACTTCTAGTTCTTGTCTTATTCTCAGGTTTATTGCCCGGCTCTTCAATCAAAGCCACATCGGATATATTTACCTGAGATCTGAGTATACCCATCTGCACAAAGAAATTACCGCTTTGATTTGGCAGAGAAGATACTATGCCGTCAAGATTGAGACTTATAACATGTACACTGTCACCAAGCTTAAGCTCTTTAGGCTTTTTGGCCTTTACAGTATTTTGTTTGATTCCGGCAGTCTTTGTATTTTTATTTATTGATTCTCGAAGCCTGGTTCTTTGCTCTTCAAGCGCCGAGCCAAGACCTGCGCCCGATGCTATTTTGTTGATATTTTTAATAGTGTCGTCAGCGGTTTCCTTTGCTTCCTCCAAGATCTTTCTGGCCGCTTCTTTGGCTTCTTCCAAAATCTTTTCTTTTCTTGCGGCAAGGTTTTCTTCCTGCTTATCATAATGCCTTTTCAGGCCTTCAATTTCTCTTTTATATTTTTGAATGGATAATTTATCCTTCTCTATTATCTGCCTGTCATTTTCAAGCCTTGTAAGCAGATCCTCAAAGTCCTTCGCATCCTTTTCAAGATGAGTATCCGCCTCTGAAATTATATAATCAGGAAGTCCAAGCTTTCCGGCTATGGCAAAGGCATTTGATTTACCCGGTACTCCTATAAGAATTCTGTAAGTAGGAGATAGTGTGGCCACATCAAATTCACATGAGGCATTTTCAACACCGGGTTCATTCAGTGCAAACACTTTCAGCTCACTGTAGTGAGTAGTGGCAATACATCTGCTTTGCATTCTGTGAAGGAATGAGAGTATTGATATGGCAAGTGCCGCACCCTCTGTCGGATCGGTACCTGCACAAAGCTCATCAAAAAGACAGAGTGAATTGGCATCCGCATGATTTAAAATATATACGATATTTTTCATATGGCCTGAGAAGGTGGAGAGGGATTGTTCTATACTTTGCTCATCACCTATATCAGCAAATACATCTGTAAATACTGAAAGTTCGCTTCCTTCAAAGGCAGGTATATGAAGTCCCGACTGTCCCATAAGTGTGAACAGTCCCACTGTTTTTAGAGATACCGTTTTACCGCCGGTATTAGGTCCGGTGATAATCAGTAAATCATAAGTATCACCTAATGAGATATTGATAGGTACCACTTTTTTGGCATCAAGTAAAGGGTGTCTGCCTTCTTTTATATTTATATAATGCTTTGAGTTAAACTTAGGCTCACTTGCATTCATCTTCTTTGAAAGATTTGCCTTGGCATATACAAAGTCAAGTAAGATAAGAGTCTTTGCATTTTGTCTGAGCTCTTCAATATATTGTGCGGCCAACAGACTCAAGTTTTCAAGTATTTTCTCTATCTCTTTTTTCTCATCCATCGCTAAAGATTTCAGCTCATTGTTCATTCTGATTACAGCTATCGGCTCAATAAATACTGTGGAGCCTGTAGCAGACTGGTCATGTACAACACCTGAAACCTTGTTTTTATATTCACTTTTTATAGGCAGACAGTAAGCACCGTCTCTTTGGGTGATCACCGCATCCATAAGATATTCTCTGTGCGCATTCAGTATATTATTAAGTTCGGTATGCATCTTTGAGTTTATCTGCTTTATTTTTCTTCTTATATGGCTAAGCTCGGGAGAGGCATTGTCTGCCATTATTTCTTCAGAAATTATACATCTTGAAAGTTCCTTTTTCAGATCCTTAATTTCATCAAGGGATCTGAAATATTCTTCAAGCACATCATAGTCCTCTTCTTCAGAGTGCAGGCCATAGGTAATGGCCTTTGAAGCCGCATTAAGGATTGATAGAACTTTCATAAGCTCAGGCTGTGAAAGCGAGGAGCCTATTTCAAGTCTTTTTAAGGAGTCCGATATATCCTTTACTTCAGATAAAGTAAGGTTTCCTTTAAGTCTTATTCTGTCCACTGCAGCAGTAGTATAAGCCTGATTTTTTTGTATTTCCGATATATCTGTAGACGGCTGTAATTTAATACAAATCCTTTTTGCAGGTTCGCTGCTTGCCATATCTACAAGCATATTTATTATTTTTTCATATTCAAGTATTTTTAAAGTTTTTTTATTCATAATTTGTCCTTAAATTTTCACTGTAAGTGATAAAGGTTTTAAAAGTCTTTTATAATCTCAGAATCATTATATCAAAAAATATTATTTATGACAAAAAAACAGCCTTAAAATCACAAGATTTACTTATGATTTTAAGACCGGTTAAATTATCTGTGTGATCGTTTAAACTCTTGATAAGCCTGTCTTGTTTCAGGTGTGAATCCGATAAGTGCATTCGGATAATTCATACCTATATAGGTTATAAGAGATACAACAGCATCCTCAGCTTTTTTATTATTTGTCAACATAACTCTTTGCTCACGACATCTTCCGTCTTCAAAAGTATTAATCTGAAGAGCATAGTCGATACCTATAGTTATAACGGCATACATCTTATGTCTTGTTATATTGTGATATAGCCAAACGAGATTATTTAAATTGAACATATCAAAGCCGAACTTTGTATTGAGTATCAAATGGTTCTTATATACATAAGCTCCAAGAGATTTATCAACATAGTCTGCGATATTTTCAAGTTCATTTATATTATCTCTAAGTCTTTCATCAAGTTCACAAAGTTTCTCATATGTATCCTGATTCTTAGACTTTCTGGCAAGTGCAACGATAATAATGCCTATACCAATCGCCATAATAACTAAAGTAATAGCTATATGAAAGGCAATAGAGCTGGCAAGAGATGTATTTTTTAAATAGAAGTCATCATGAAGAGAACCATCATTTCTATAGGTATGGTCCGGGTCGATCGAATCAGCTAGATCTTTAATAATATCTAAATTATAGCTGTCATCAGAAACCAATTCCACCATCAAATAGTTTACAGGTGAAAGATCGCCCTCACCATGTTCTTCACTTGCATATTTATCATAGAGGTCAACCAAAGATTTGATCTTTGAATTGTTTGGATTTGCAGTCATATAATAAAGACTACCATTGCCTCCAAATACATTGTAAAGTTCAAGCTTTCCATCATCAGAGGTAATACCGGTACTTGATATATCATATATACTTAAAGCATATACCTCTTTATTGTCTGAAATGTAGTAATATTCATCCTTATACATTTTTTCAGCAGAATTAAATGTAAGGAATAATTTTGAATGCATATAGCCATATATCAGACCTGCCACAATCAATAATACACCTATAAATATTGATCCTATAAAAGATGCTTTATTATTCTTAATATTCATAATAACTCCCCAAAAATTTTATAATGTCATTCCTTTTCTACCGTGGCATTGTTTATACTTCTTTCCGCTTCCACATGGACATGGATCGTTAGGATAAACCTTTGCTTCAATACGAATAGGCTTCTTTACGGTACTGTCATCTTTATTTGTACCGGTTACTTTAGCAACAGGCTCTCTTTCTACCTTCTGCTCAACCTTGACATGGTAGAGAATACGCACTGTATCTTCAGCGATACCGACAGTCATCTCATCAAACATATCATAGGCAGCCATCTTGTATTCTACGAGAGGGTCTCTTTGGCCAAGGGCCTGTAATCCGATACCCTGACGAAGTTGTTCCATATCGTCGATATGATTCATCCACTTGTTATCGATAGCCTTTAATAAAACTACACGCTCAAGTTCACGAATCTTTTCGGCATCAGGGAATTCAGCTTCCTTGGCTTCATAAAGCTTAACAGCCTCTTCTTTCAGCTTATGAATAAGTTCATCCTTTTTCATATTGTCTACAGTACTGTAGTCAGCCGGAGTCAGAGGAATGATTGGCAATAAAATTTCATGTAACTCTGTAATATTCCACTCGGAAGAAGGTACTTCATCTGAGATAGCCATATTTACAGAACGTTCTATTACATCATTTATCATACGAAGAATGGTATCGCGCATATTGTCGCCTTCAAGTACCTTGTTTCTTTCTTCGTAGATAACTTCTCTTTGTTCGTTATTTACTTCATCATACTTTAAGAGGTTTTCTCTTATACCGTAGTTGTTGCTCTCAATCTTCATCTGAGCTTTTTCAATAGCTCTTGTAAGCATACTGTGCTGAATTTCTTCATTTTCAGGAACACCGATGGCATTAAAAATCTTTATAAGTCTTTCTGAAGCGAAGAGTCTCATAAGGTCATCTTCAAGTGAAATATAGAACTTTGATTCACCCGGATCACCCTGACGACCTGAACGACCTCTAAGCTGGTTGTCGATACGTCTACTTTCATGTCTTTCAGTACCTATAATCTTAAGACCGCCTGCTTTAACAGACTCAGGATCAAGCTTGATATCGGTACCACGACCTGCCATGTTGGTAGCGATGGTAACGGCACCATGTATACCTGCTTTTGCAACAATTTCAGCCTCTTTTTCATGGAACTTTGCATTAAGTACTTCATGAGGTATTCCCTCTTTTTTAAGCATCTTTGAGAGCATCTCGGAAGTCTCAATTGTAATGGTACCTACAAGTACAGGCTGTCCCTTAGCATGAGTTTCTTTAATATCTTCAACAACGGCATTGAACTTTTCTTTTTTAGATTTATAAACCGCATCCTCGTGGTCAATTCTTGCTATAGGCTTATTGGTAGGTATAGCGATAACGTCCATACCGTAAGTATTTCTAAACTCCTTCTCCTCAGTAAGAGCGGTACCGGTCATACCTGCTTTCTTTTTGAACTTGTTGAAGAAGTTCTGGAATGTGATGGTAGCAAGAGTTCTTGACTCTCTTTGAACATTTACATGCTCCTTAGCCTCTATAGCCTGATGTAAACCGTCAGAATATCTTCTACCGGGCATTATACGACCTGTGAACTCATCTACGATAAGAACTTCGTCCTCTTTTACAACATAATCCTTATCTCTGAACATAAGATTGTTAGCTCTAAGAGCAAGAATAATACAATGCTGTATTTCAAGGTTCTCAGGATCTGCAAGGTTGTCGATATTAAAGTATTTCTCGACCTTTTTGATACCTTCCTCTGTAAGGTTTACTACTTTATCTTTCTCATTTACGATGAAATCACCGGTTTCTTCAATCTCATCACCCATAAGAGCGCCCATCTTTGTAAATTCGGCACTTGCCTCACCTCTTTCAAGCTGCTTTGCAAGCATATCACAAACCTCATAGAGCTTTGTGGATTTGCCTGACTGTCCTGAAATAATAAGCGGTGTTCTTGCCTCATCTATAAGAATTGAGTCAACCTCATCGATGATAGCGTAATCAAGTGAACGCAAAACCTGATCCTTCTTATAAATAGCCATGTTATCACGAAGATAGTCAAAACCGAGCTCATTGTTGGTTACATATGTGATATCACAGGCATACTGCTCTTGTCTTTGCTCCGAGTTCATAGAGTTTAAGACACAGCCTACGCTAAGTCCCAAGAATCTGTGAATCTGTCCCATCTCATCGGCATCACGCTGTGCAAGATAGTCGTTAACAGTTACTATAAGTACACCTTTGCCTGCAAGGGCATTCAAATAAGCCGGACAGGTAGAAACAAGAGTTTTACCCTCACCGGTTCTCATCTCGGCAATACGACCTTGGTGAAGCACCATACCACCTATAAGCTGTACTCTAAAGTGCTCCATACCTGTAACTCTTACTGAAGCCTCTCTTACAGCTGCAAATGCTTCAGGCAAGATATCATCAAGTGTTTCTCCGTCTGCCAGTCTTTGTTTGAACTTTGGTGTAAGTTCTTTTAATTCCTCATCACTCATGGCCTGCATAGTGGGACGTAAGCTTTCTATCTTATCAATAATAGGATCAATTATCTTAAGCTCTCTTTCACTATGTGTACCAAATATCTTTTCAATAAAATTCATTATGGTTTCTCCAAAAATAAATTAGACTACACTACAATAATACATCATATAAGAAGATACATCAAATAGAGATTACTGTAAAAGCGCCTATCAATCAAGTTATTTTAGCACTTAGCGGATACTTTAGCAACTTTTAGGTGAAATATTCATATTATGTTCACATATAGACGGCGTAATGTAAAATAAAAGTAAAAAATAGAAGCTATAAAATAGGTAGAAAATAAATTTGCATAGAAAATTAAGAGGATACGTTGTACAATGATAAGATAAACATTTTTAGGAGACGATATGATAGAGGAAAAAGAAAATCGTATGGGAGTCATGCCGGTAGGTAAACTTCTTTTTTCTATGAGTACACCAATGGTAATCTCATTCCTGGTGCAATCACTTTACAATATAGTAGACAGTATATTTGTAGCAAGATACAGCCCCGATGCACTGGCGGCGGTATCATTGGCATATCCGATACAGATACTTATGATAGCGGTATCTGTAGGTACGGGAGTGGGAGTAAATGCATTACTTTCAAGATTGCTTGGAGAGGGAAAAAAAGACAGGGCGAAAGTGACTGCCGATAATGCGGTATTACTTGCAATAATATCATCTATAGCATTTGCGATATTCGGTGCAATCGGTACAAAGGCATTTTTTGATGCACAGACAAACAGTGAAACGATAAGAACTTTGGGATATTCATATCTTTCGATTGTAACTATATTTTCATTCGGCCTTATTTTGGAAGTTACATATGAGAGAATTTTGCAGTCTACGGGAAAGACTATTTACAATATGATTACTCAGGGTATAGGAGCAATTATAAATATAATTCTGGATCCGATACTTATTTTCGGACTTTTTGGAGCACCGAAAATGGGAGTGGCAGGCGCGGCAATAGCCACTGTGGCAGGACAGATAATTGCGATGATTTTATCATTTATCTTCAATATGAAATATAATGAAGATGTTGATATAAGTTTAGGAAAGCATATATTTAAGCCTGATTTTATCATAATAAAGGATATTTATAAGGTCGGAATACCTTCAATAGCAATGCAGTCCATGTCAACTCTTATGATGCTCGGGTTAAATAAAATACTTGTAAGATATTCGGATATGGCGGTAAATGTACTTGGAATATACTATAAGCTTCAAAGCTTTGTATTTATGCCGATATTCGGATTAAACAACGGAATGACACCTATTGTTGCATACAATTACGGAGCAAGAAATAAGGACAGAATAATGAAGGCGCTAAAATATTCGTTTTTATCATCTGTTGTAATAATGGTGATAGGAACCGCAATCTTTTGGATATTCCCAAAAGAGCTTATGATACTTTTCAGTCCGAATGAAGAGATGATGAAGCTTGGAATACCGGCACTTAGAATATGCAGTCTTTGTTTTATTTTGGCGGCATTTGACGTAATAGCTATTGCAAGTTTCCAGTCTCTGGGAAACGGTATGTATGCACTGTATGCCTCATTCCTAAGACAATTGGTTTTAATACTGCCTCTTGCCTATGTGCTTTCAAAGATGTTCGGACTTGAGGCCGTGTGGTATTCCATTCCGCTTGCGGAACTGGGGTGTGCATTTTTTGATATATATTTGATGAAGAAGATATACGATAAGAAAATTGCAAATTTATAGTATAAGTTTATAGGTTTTTTATATTTTGCCATCGGATTTGCCGGTGGCTTTTTTGTGTCTGTAAATACGATTTAAAGCAAGGAAAATTATACAAATATCTTGGATTTTTGCAAATACTTTCCGATAAAATTCGGATATAGTAAAGGATATCTGAAGGAATTCGTAAATAACAAATAGTAGTAAATATAAAGATATATACTATTTATAAGAACTGATAGTAGGAGGTAAAATGGAATCTTACTTATTGGAAATGAAAGATATCAGCAAGTCATTCGGTGCCGTGAAGGCACTAAAGAAGGCTTCCTTGAACTTAAGGAGCGGAGAAGTGCTGGCTTTAATGGGAGAAAACGGAGCCGGAAAGTCTACTTTGATGAATGTACTTAGCGGTTCTTTACACCCGGATGAGGGTGAGATTTTACTTGAAGGTGTAAAAAGAGAGATAAAAAATCCTATTCAGGCAAGAAGTCTTGGAATAGTAAAGATTCATCAGGAATTGCAGATCGTACCCGAGCTTGATATTGCTGAAAATATTTTTCTGGGAAGATGGAAGACAACAGGCATAGGATTTGTGCAAAAGAAAAAGATGCACGATATGGCTAAAGAATGCTTAAAGATGCTTGAGTGGGAGATAGATACACGTACAAAGCTTAAGGATTTGCGTATCGGAGAGCAACAACTTGTAGAGATTGCCAAGGCTATTTCCTGTGAGGCAAAGATAATAGTAATGGATGAGCCGACATCGGCACTGAGTGAACCTGAGGCAGACAAGCTCTTCCATGTGATTGAAAAATTAAAGAAAAAAGGATGCGGTATTATTTACATTACACATCGTATGGAAGAAGTATTTAAAATTTCAGACAGATTAAGTGTAATGAGAGATGGAGAGTACATAGGTACCAAGGAAGCCGGGGAAACAAACAATGATGAAATTATTGCCATGATGGTAGGTCGCTCGGTGGAGGATCAGTATCCGAAAAGAAATGTGAAAATAGGAGATGTGGTTCTTGAAGTAAAAAATTTAAGCTTCACTCCTCCTAAGGGAAGCTTTAAGCGTTCTCTAAAGGATATTTCATTTAATGTAAGATCAGGTGAGGTGCTTGGAATTGCAGGACTTGCAGGAGCAGGGCGTTCAGAAGTTTTTGAGAGTATCGTAGGAAAGCATGCTACTTGTATCACCGGAGAGATTTTGATGGATGGAAAGACAATGCAGATACGTTCACCTAAAGACGCTATTGCTGCAGGAATTTCTTTCGCAACAGAGGACAGAAAAGGAACAGGACTTATTCTTGGCAGAAGCATAGGAGATAATATTTCTCTGCCTTTGTATGATCGTTATGCAAGCTTCGGATTTATGAGAGACGGTAAACAGAAAAAAGACTGGCTGGAATATATGAAAAAACTTCGTGTTAAGGCCAAATCTCCGGCAGTACCTGTGGGTTCACTCTCCGGAGGAAATCAGCAAAAAGTAATTCTTGCAAGATGGCTTTTGACAAAACCTAAGGTGCTTTTACTGGATGAGCCTACCAGAGGTATAGATGTAGGAGCAAAAGAGGAGATTTATCTTTTGATCAATGAGCTGGCGGCATCGGGACTTGCGGTAGTGGTAATATCTTCAGAACTTCCTGAAGTAATAGGAATTTGTGACCGTATCATTACTCTTTGTGAAGGCAGACTTACAGGAGAGATTTCAAAAGAAGAGGCTACTCAGGAAATATTACTGGCGGCAGCCACCAATAGAAAGGAAGTAGTGGAGGCTTAATCATGGATGCTGATAAATTAAAGATTCAAAAAATAGAAAGTTTTTTAAAACAATTTCAAAGCTATATTGCGCTGATAATTATAGTAGTGGTGGCTACACTTATAAATATCAAGGACGGAGAAAATGTATTTTTAAGTGTTCCAAACCTTATGAATGTACTTCGTGCAGTTTCAGAAACCGGTATTATTGCCATAGGTATGACAATGATACTTATCTTAGGAGACATCGATCTGTCTGTAGGTTCGATTGTGGGACTGGTATCCACAGGCTGTGCCTCACTTATGGTAAGAAACGGACTTGGAATGTTTCCGGCAGTGCTTTTAAGTTTACTTATAGGCGCTCTATACGGTTTATTTAACGGATTATGTGTTACAAAGCTTAAACTTCAGGCTTTTATAGTTACGCTTGCAAGTATGAATATTGCAAGAGGTTTGGCAAGATTTTGGTCAAACGGAGTCGGAATTCCTTTGGCATATGGTGAAGGAGAGGGATTTGCACCTCCTGCCTTCGGATTATTGCAGGAAAAGGCCTTCGGAGTGATACCTGCACCTGTAATTATATTTATAAGCTTACTTTTGATCTTTCAATGTGTGCTTTCAAAGACATCTTTCGGAAGAAAGGTTTATGCAATCGGTGGAAACAAAAATGCGTCCTATCTTGCAGGTATACCTGTAGACAGAATAAAGATAATAGCATTTATGCTTTGCAGTATGTTATCTGCGGTAGCGGCTATGATACATGCGGCACAGATAAGTCAGGGCGGACCTAATGAAGGTATAGGATATGAGCTCAATGCTGTGGCGGCCTGTGCTATAGGAGGAACTTCACTTGCCGGCGGAAAAGGAACAATGATAGGCACCTTGGTAGGTGCGATAATACTCGGATTACTTGACAATGTGCTTGGACTTAAGGGAGTCAATTCAAATTTACAGTTGATGGTAAAGGGACTTATTATAATTGTTGCAGTATTTATGCAATCTGAAAGAAAATCTGATTAGAACTCTTTATACCGGGAATCGGTATTAAAAAATACAGTCTGCAAAGGACAGACATAATAGGAAGGAGAATCGTATGATGAAAAAAGGGTTTAAGAGAATGTTAGGACTCGGCTTGGCGGCAGTTTGTGCATTCGGATTGACTGCATGTTCCGGTGGAGGTCAGAGTGCTTCTACAACGGCGGCTCAAAGCGAGGAGGCAAAGAGTGAGGCCGGAGAGAGTAAGAGCGAAGCGAAGGCAACGGATAAGAAGGAATTTGTGATAGGTATGTCACAGTGTAATCTTGGTGAGCCATGGCGTGTGGCAATGAATGACCAGATTAAGATGGCGGCTGAAAAGCATCCTGAATTCAAGGTTATCTATGCCGATGCGGCTCAGGACAACTCAAAGCAGATAGCTGATATTCAAAACTTTATACAGCAGAAAGTGGATCTTATCATTACTTCACCAAATGAGGCAACACCGCTTACAAATGTAGTTAAGGAAGCTTATGAAGCCGGAATTCCTGTAATACTTTTGGATCGTAAGATTGACGGAGATACATATACTCAGTTTATAGGTGCCGACAATGTGGATATGGGTAGAGTTGCAGGAGAATATGTAGCCAATACTCTCTTAAAAGACGGCGGAAAAGTTTGTGAGATCAAGGGACTTGAGGGTACTTCAGGCGGAATCGACAGAGATAAGGGATTTAGAGAAGGTATTGCATCAAATCCTAAGGTTGAGATTGTTGCGGTAAACAATGCAGACTGGTTAAGAGAAAAAGCTATAACAGTGGCCGAAGAAATGTTACAGACAAATAAGGAAATCGATCTTTTCATAGCATTAAACGATCCTATGGCTGAGGGTGCATATATTGCGGCAAAGCAGGCAGGAAGAGAGAAGGATATCATGTTTGTAGGATTTGACGGTTTGCCGACTCCTGACGGTGGAATAAAGAGTGTTATCGATAAGAGAATCAGCATGACACAGGTATATCCTACAGGTGGTGCAGAGGCTATTCAGAGTGCATATGAGTTACTCGTTGAAGGTAAGGAACTTGAGAAAAACATCACTTTAAAGTCGGAGGTTGTAGTTCCTGAAAATGCTGAAGAACTTTTGACAAAATACGGCGGAAAATAAGAAAAGTGTAACATCTTAAAAGTAAATAATGAATCCAAAAAGGGGAGCAGATTGTGATATGCTCCTCTTTTTTGTATCCTCGGTTTTGTTGTCATATTCAGTGCTTAAAAACTGATATAAATTTACGGTTTATATGATACAATTAATAAGAGGTGGTAGTATGAAAAGAGATCTTCTGATATTTCAGGGTGCCATGATTTTATTTGTGGCGGTAATGCTGACTTTGGCAGGAAACTATATTTACAAAAAAGAGATGCTCCGTTCAAGGATGGGCTATATTACAGAATTACAAAGGCAACTTGCGCATTCTTTTGAGGTGAAGATACAATCTGTGGATGATACATTACAGATTCTGTCGGAAACATCAGAGATTAAAAATTGTCTTTACACAAAAGATAAAGAAACCAAAATCTATCGTGAGCAGGCTGTACGTGATATTTTTGATGCTTATGAGAAAATTCATGGTGATTATTTAAATATGATCCTTGTATATGGGGACGGAGAAGATTATATCTCAAATGATATGTACAGACCGGTGCATGAAAGTTTCTATGGAGAGGATTGGTTTTTACAGGCGATACAGGAGGGAAGCGCCTACCGCTTTGACAGCGGACTTAGAAATCTCCAAAGCTGGAAGCATTATGACAGTGACAGTTATATTTCAATTGCAAGATCGGTACAGGAGGGTGACAGGACTCTTGGAGTGCTGATGGTGGATGTTTCTGTGGGAGAATTCAAAGAGGCCTATCAGAATCTGGAAGCCGATACTGAAAACTTTTTCTTTTTAATGGATGACAGCGGAGAAATCATTTTAAGTCCTGTAAACAGGATAGTATACAGAGTTGATCCGAAGTGGTTTAAAGGTAATGAAGGCGTTGTGGTTTCTTCAATCGGTGATAAAAACTATAAATTTGTTTTTAATCGTTTTCGTGATAAAAAGCTTTTGATAGTAGGGGCATATGATGTGGAAGAGGAAAGTAAAATTCCTCTTCGTATGACCAGGATTTCAATATTTATGGCAGGTGTCTGCTTTGTGGCGGCTATGATATGGTCGGTGTGTTATCTTTTGGAAATAACCAAGCCTTTAACAGAGCTTTCGGATTTGATGCAGTCGGCTTCCGAGGGAAATCTCGATGTCAGATTTACGAGAGAATCAAAAGAGGATATAAGAATCCTGGGAAATGCTTTCAATAAGATGGTGGAGAAGCTTAAAACTTTGATGGAAATGATGAAGCTTGAACAAAAGCAAAAGCGTGAAGCGGAACTTTTGGTAATGCAAGAGCAGATAAAACCTCATTTTTTATATAATACTTTAGATATGATCGCCTGGATGGCAAGGAAACATGGAGCCGGAGATATAGTACATCTGATTGAAACCATGTCCGAGTTTTTCCGTATAAGTCTTAGCAAGGGTAAGGAGATGATTCCTTTAAAAGAGGAGCTTAAAATGATACAGGCATATTTGGAGATTCAAAGCATGAGATATAAGGATCTTTTTTCTTATGAAATATTTTGTTCACCGGATATCAGAGATGAGCTTGTACTCAGAATGTGTCTTCAGCCATTGGTTGAGAATTGCTTGTATCACGGTATTAAAGAATCAGACAATCCACATGCAAAAATAATGATATCTGCAGAATCGGTTAGAGGTGGGATTTGTATACAGATAAGAGATAACGGTTGTGAGATGGAGGAGGTGGTCATGGAGCAGTTAAATTCTTGTTTAAAGGCAAATGACTGGGAAAACTGGAAGGGCGGATTCGGTGTAAAAAATGTAGGAAGAAGGCTGTGGCACAGCTTTGCAAAGGGTAGCGGATTGCATTACTCAAAAGATGAAAACGGATATACAGTGGCAACTTTACTTATCTTAAAAGAAGAAGAGTAAAAAAGCCCGGAGGTGAGAATGAAAAAAGTATTGATTGCGGATGATGAGCCTATGATCAGAGAAGGATTGGCAGAAATGCTGATGTCCTTTGATCTTGGATTAAATATTGTAGGCAAAGCAAAGAACGGAGTGGAAGCACTTAGTATGGCCAAAACTTTGGGACCTGATATTATACTGGCGGATATTTGTATGCCGAGACTGTCAGGGCTGGATTTTGTAAGTAAACTACGTGAAGCAGAAGAAACAAAAACAGACATTATTATTATTTCGGGATTTCATGAATTTGAGTATGCCAGACAGGCTATTTCTCTAGGTGTAAGGGAGTATCTTTTAAAGCCTATTAAAGAAGAGGAGTTAAAATCCGTACTTGAAAGATTGCAAGTACCTTTCAAAGAAATAAAAAAACAGAAGAAAGGCTTTGTGGCGGACTGTTTGGAACTTTTAAAAGAGCAATATACAAACAGGGATATGGACCTGAAATATGCGGCAGAAAAGCTTTTTGTAAGTCCCGATTATCTTTCGCATAAATTGAAGGAAGAAACCGGACTGCCTTTTACACAGTGGCTGGTAAAGCTTAGGATTCAAAGAGCGGCTGAACTTTTAGAAACCGGAGAGTATTCTGTAAATGCTGTAGCCGATATGGTGGGATTTGCAAATCAGCATTATTTCTCAACGGTATTTAAACAATATATGGGGAAATCACCGAAGCAATATGGAGGAGGAGTATGAGAAAGATCCTCACACGTCCAAAAGAAATGATCCTTTTAGCTTTTATACTTGTTTGCATTTTAGGATTGTTTTTATCGGAAAAATTATATGGCGAAACTTATGAAAAAGTGGAGTCATACTCCTGCCTGATAGGACTTAGCTTGCCTGAGGTAGAGAATCCTTCACATGGAGCACTGATGGAAGAATTACATTCTGAAATGAAAAACCGCGACATAAATGTGATAATGAAAGAAGCAGGAGGAGATTTCCTGCAACAATGTAAGGATATCAAGCAGTTGGCCGCCTATGGTGTGGATGTGATGGTCATTTCACCGATAGATTCGGAATCGGTAAGAGAGGCTATAAAGGAACTTAATATGCCGGTGATTATCTTGGAAAATCCGAAATTTTTTGATGTAGGTAGTGTCTATATGGAGTATGACAGCCTTTGGGGAGGAAGAGCTCTAAGTCATATGATTTTGAATGAACATTCGGAGGGGATTTTACTGCTTAGAGGTCCTGAGTATGATCCTGTAAGCAGACAAAGAGAGACCGCATTTTTAGACAGCCTTACTAAGGAACAGAGAGAAAGCTTGACAATACTTGAAGCCGGAAAAAACAGAGACGAGGCGGAAAGAGCCATGAAATATTTTCTTATTTCAAATACAGGTATAAAAGCGGTAGCAGGACTGAGTTCCCAGACATTATACGGTGCATATCTGGCGGCTGTAAAATTCAGAAATTTTGATATGGAATTTTACGGCATAGATAATGAGATGAGTATAAATAAGATAAGTGACGGAGACTTTCATTGGATAGTATATAACAGCATGGCTAAGAAAATACTTGATGTGGGAGAAGAGCTGTATCTTGGAAAACAAGTTGAAAAAAGGATTGAAATAGGGGGTGTAAGCTGATAATACCTGTCAATAGTCAAGATGTAAATTTATCATAAATAACAGTTTACTTATGATTCTTTTTTTCTGTTACAGATATAGTGAAAATAAAATTCAAATGCAAAGCGACAAAATAAATTAATAAAAACATGAAAATAATATACAAAACAGCAAGTTGTATATGTGGCCATTGTGTAAGATTGCGTTACGGATTTATTTAATTTATAATATACAAAGAAATTTAAGAAAAATGATAGTTTAGAATATGGAGGATATCTATGGATTATCGCAAATCCGCCACAGAAGTACTGGCGGCGATAGGAGGAAGTTCAAATATTGCTTCCGCTGCACACTGTGCTACAAGATTACGTCTTGTAATTGTTGATAACGGTAAGGTTGACAAAAAGACCATTGAAAACATTGATGGTGTAAAAGGCGTGTTTGAGGCTTCCGGACAGTTACAAATCATCTACGGTACAGGTACTGTAGATAAGGTTTATGATGAGTTTATACATGTGGCCGGAATATCCGGAGCTACAAAAGAAGAGGCTAAGGCGGCTGCTGCAGCCAATACAAATATATTTCAGAGATTTATAAAGACTCTTGGAGATATTTTTGTTCCGATAATACCGGCAATTGTTGCTTCAGGATTTTTGATGGGAATCATGAATGCATTGGACTTCATGGTGGCTAACGGATTTTTAAATATTGATACATCGTCATCAATATATGTGTTTGCAAATCTGTTTTCTAATATTGCCTACATATTCCTGCCTATACTTATAGGATATTCGGCAGCGGGAGTATTTGGTGGAAATCAATACCTTGGTGCGGTTATCGGTATGATAATGATTCATCCGAATCTTACAAACGCATGGAATGTGGTAACAGCTACAGATATAGCAACTCAAAGTGTATTTTTCGGTCTTTGGAAAATCAAGATGGTAGGATACCAAGGACATGTTATTCCGATTATGATATCGGTATGGGTAATGTGTCAGATAGAGAAGAGACTTCACAAAGTGGTACCTGCAATGTTTGATTTATTTGTTACACCTCTTGTTTCGGTATTTGCAACAGGTTATCTTGCACTTGCAGCTATCGGACCGGTATTTGTGTTTGTTGAGAACGGATTCTTAAATGCGGTGCAGCTCCTTATAGCAATACCTCTTGGTATAGGTTCATTTATAATGGGTGCTTTGTATGCTCCTACAGTTGTTATGGGTATTCATCATATGTATACCATTATAGACCTCGGACAGATTGCAAAATATGGTGTAACTTACTGGTTACCTCTTGCATCTGCAGCCAATATAGCACAGGGCGGTGCTTGCCTTGCAATAGCTGTTAAGTCAAAGGATCCAAAGATAAAGAGCCTTTGTTTCCCTTCATCACTTTCAGCATTTATGGGTATAACGGAGCCGGCAATATTCGGTGTTAACCTCAGATTCTTCAGACCTTTCCTTGCAGGATGTCTCGGAGGTGCTGTGGGTGCCATGTTTGTTTCCATTATTAAGCTTGGAGCAACAGGAACAGGTGTTACAGGTATATTCGGAATTTTACTTACACTTTCAAATCCGGTGGGATATATACTGATGTTTGTTATATCAATGGCGGTTGCATTTGCGGCAAGCTGGGTACTTACTCCGTCAAGCCTGATAGATGCAAATCTTGCTACTGAACCTGTGGAAGAAAATAAGAATGCCAAAGCTCTCGGAAATGTAAATTCTGCAGAGGTTGATAAAGGAGTAAGGGTAGAGATTAAGAAGGATGAAAATGCACATGTAGATGTGGGTTCACCTCTTAGCGGAAAGATAGTTTCTATGGAAGAGACCAAGGATGAGACTTTTATAGCGGGAATACTTGGAAAGGGTATATGTATTATACCTGACGGTGATACCGTATATGCTCCGGATGACGGTACTGTAATCGCGCTTATGGGACATGCCGTAGGTATTAAGCTTGACAACGGAGTGGAGCTTATAGTGCATGTGGGTGTAAATACGGTGGAACTTGGCGGAAAGCATTTTGAAGCATTGGTTGCCAACGGAGATAAGATAAAGAAAGGTCAGGCTATTATGAAGTTTGACGCCAAGGCAATTTCAGAGGCCGGATATCTTATGACCACACCTGTACTTGTAACAAACAGCTTTGAATACAGTGATGTAACTTGCGCACCTCTTGGAGATGTGTCTGTGGGTGATAAAGTGTTGAGCGCTGTTAAATAATATTATAATAAAAGAGGCTGTCGAAATTATTTTTCGACAACCTCTTTTTACATAAATGCTCTTGGAGCTACACGCTTTATCATATCCAGCATATGATCATCCGGAGTGACAAACAGCAAAATGTTCTCACCGTTATTCGGAAAGATAAGACAATAAGAAGATGCCATATCCCCTGTGGAGCAGTCTGTTTTCTTACCGTTTCTTTGGCCGTTCATCTTAGGTGATGAAGTAGGGAAAGCGGTTTCCAATGTCTTTAAATCAACATTAAGTACATTCTTTCTCTTTGTCTTATTGTATATGGCATCAATGGTAAGATCTGCATTCAATAAAGAATATTCATATTCGACAGAGATTCTCGGATAAACCATATAATAAAATACAAAACCGAGTCCTACGGCAAGAATTATGGCAAACTGTATGTAGAGTGAGAGTATAAGTAAGAATACTATTGCAACAATATTGATTGCAGACAGTATAACGGCATTCGTATCAGGTTTATTCTTTTTTATAAGTAATTCATAAAATGTATCATTCATTGTTTTTCACCTTCAAAAAATTTGTAATAAGTATGGCGGTATTAAATATATTTGCACCCTGAAAAGTCTTTATATCAATACCGTATTTTTTTTCTATTTGCTCTATTCTGTAAACAAGAGTATTTCTATGCATATGCATATATCTCGCGGTTTCGGCAATACTCAGATTGTGACGTATAAAAGTATTCACAAGCTGCATGGTATCATCATCTATTGCTTCACCGATATGATTTTTTAAAAACTTTTCACATACGGATTTCGGAATATTATAAATCAGCTCACCGGATCCAAGATCCCCCGGACCTATTATTTTTTTATCGGAATAAAAGATCCGGCTTATAGTCAGGGCCTGACTGAGTTCTGAATATTCCTTTGTCAAAAGAGATAAATCGGTAAATATATCGCTGTATGCAATATATGCGCCGGTCATTCCTTCCGTCTCTATAACATCTATAAGAGGGGGTGCAATATTGTCTTCTCCAAGATATAAAAAGCATATATGAGTGGAATCCGTTATACAAAGATATTCCGAGCTCTTTCCCGGATAGAGTGAGGTGATTATCTTTGTAATATTATCATCTACTTTTGTCGGCACATATATAAGATAAAGTCGCATTTTGGTCTCAGGCTTTATACCAAGCGCCTTGATTGCATTTACCTGTTCCTTGTAAGGATAAAATCCGCTAAGTATATTCAAAAGAAGATTTGCGCTTGAATATTTTTCCTTGTATGCAGTGGAAAGTTTCTTTAAATCTATAAGATCTATTTCATCTTCATTTTCAATACGAAGCTTTATTCCTGTCAATTTATATATTTTATTTAATTCGTTTTTAAAGTCATTATTCATGACTATATTATAGCTTTAAATAATGCCTTGGTCAAAAGTATTTTACCATAATAAAATAAAGGGGTAAAATTACCCCCTTATCATAAAAACAAATTAGTTTGTAATTGTAAGCTCTGTTTCCTTATCAAAGATATGAACCTTTTCCATATCAAGAGCGAACTTAGCGTGATCGCCTGTTCTAAGATTTGTTCTTGGATTTACTCTTGCTGTCATCTGGAATCCTTCTACATCAAAGTATAAGAATACTTCTGCACCTAAGAGCTCATAAACTTTGATATCTGACTCGATAACGCTGTCAGGTGAGCTGTTGATAAAGAGCTCTGAATCATGCATATCCTCAGGACGAATACCAAGCACTACAGTCTTACCGTTGTAAGAACCGTCTTTGAACTTGGCAATCTTTGAGATAGGAAGCTTAAGTGTATTTGCTCCAACCTTTAAGAATACATCCTCACCCTTGTTCTCAACTACAGCATCCATGAAGTTCATCTGTGGTGAACCGATGAATCCTGCAACAAAGAGATTGCAAGGAGCATTGTAAAGATTTGCAGGAGAATCAACCTGCTGAACAATACCGTCCTTCATAACTACGATTCTTGTACCGAGTGTCATAGCCTCTGTCTGGTCATGAGTAACGTAGATGATAGTAGCACCGAGTCTCTGATGAAGCTTTGAAATCTCGATACGCATCTGTACTCTAAGTTTTGCATCAAGGTTTGAAAGAGGCTCATCCATAAGGAATACCTTAGGATTACGAACGATAGCACGTCCCATCGCAACTCTCTGTCTCTGACCTCCTGAAAGAGCCTTAGGCTTTCTGTCAAGGAGCTTCTCAAGGTCAAGTATTCTTGCAGCTTCACGAACAAGTCTGTCTATTTCATCTTTAGGTCTCTTACGAAGTTTAAGACCGAATGCCATATTGTCATATACAGACATATGTGGATAAAGAGCATAGTTCTGGAAAACCATGGCGATATCTCTGTCCTTAGGCTCAACATCGTTAACGACCTTGCCGTCAATTTCAAGTGTACCGCCTGAGATATCCTCAAGTCCTGCAATCATACGAAGTGTTGTAGACTTACCGCAACCTGAAGGTCCTACAAAGATGATGAACTCTTTGTCTGCGATTTCAAGGTTGAAATCCTGAACAGCCTTAAAACCGTTAGGATAAACTTTTTCAATATTCTTTAATGATAAACTAGCCATATTGCCTCCTAAAATTTATACGAATTTTATGTTTCAAGTATATAAAATAAAGTGTAGGCTTTCAATCGCATGCATGACCAAAAATACATACCTTCTTTCGTCAAAATAACGAAGTGAGAAAGTGCCGGATATGATTTACATAAAATAGGCATTGTGCTATGCTAAGAAAAATATATCGACCGTAAAAAACTTAATATGATAAAGGAAGTATACGATAGATGTAAATAATATAGCGAGGTAAGAAAATGAAGAAGGCATGGTGGAAGGAAGCGGTAGTATATCAAATATATCCCAGAAGCTTTTGCGACAGCAATGGAGACGGAATAGGTGATTTAAACGGTATTACAAGTAAACTGGACTATTTAAAAGAGCTTGGAATAGATGTGATATGGCTCTCACCTGTTTATAAGTCACCAAATGATGACAACGGATATGATATCAGTGATTATGAAGATATCATGACAGAGTTCGGTACTATGGATGACTTTGATAAGATGCTTGCAGCTGCGCATGAGAGAGGAATCAGGATAGTAATGGACCTTGTGGTAAATCATACATCGGACGAGCATCCCTGGTTTGTTGAGAGTCGCAGTTCAAAGGATAATGAAAAGAGAGATTATTATATCTGGAAGGAAGGTAAGGACGGTAAGGAGCCTACCAACTGGGGTTCCGCATTCTCAGGCCCGGCATGGAAGTACGATGAGAAAACTGATATGTATTATCTTCATCTCTTCTCTGTAAAACAGCCTGATTTAAACTGGGAAAATCCTAAGGTCAGAAAAGAAGTCTTTGATATGATGACAAGATGGTGTGAAAAGGGCATCGACGGTTTCAGAATGGATGTTATAAGCCTTATATCAAAGCCTGAAGGATATCCTGATGCAAAGGTGGTAGGACTTTACGGAGATATGGGAATATGTGCCAACGGACCTAAGGTGCATGATTACCTTAAAGAGATGAATGAGAAGGTACTTTCAAAGTTTGATATTATGACTGTAGGTGAGACTGCGGGAGTTACTCTTGAAGAGGCAAAAAAATATGCAAATACCGACGGTAGCGAGCTTAATATGGTATTCCAGTTTGAGCATATGGATCTTGACGGCGGTGAGAAGTTTAAATGGTCTACAAAGCCGATGCCGCTTGTTCCTTTAAAGGAGAATTTGAGCAAATGGCAGAAAGGGCTTGACGGTGTGGCATGGAACAGTTTGTATTTTTGCAATCATGACCAGCCGAGAATCGTATCAAGACTTGGTGATGAGAGCGATGCTTACAGAGAGCTTTCAGCAAAATGTATTGCAACCTGTTTACATATGATGCAGGGTACACCTTATGTATATCAGGGTGAAGAGCTTGGGATGACCAATACGGTATTTAATTCTGTGGACGATTTCAGAGACCTTGAGTCTATCAATGCTTACAGAGAACTTGTTGAGAGCGGACTTTATACTGATGAAGATATGTTCCCTAAGATTGCACACAAGAGTAGGGACAATGCAAGAACTCCTATGCAGTGGGATGCAAGTGAGAATGCAGGCTTTACTAAAGGAACACCTTGGATAGCCGTTAATCCTAACTATAAAAAGATCAATGTGGCGGATCAGTTAAAGAGAGAAGATTCCGTATTCCATTACTATCAAAAGCTTATCAGACTCAGAAAAGAAAATGAGATAATAGTATACGGAAATTATGAACTTTTACTTCCGGAAGATGAAAATATTTTTGCATATACAAGAACTTTGGACAATCAAAAGCTTTTAGTGGTATGTAACTTCAGCAAGAGCGAGCAAAAGTTTGACTTCTCAGGCTATGAAAATGCTAAAGTGCTTATATCAAATTATAACAGAGATGCCAGAGAAGACGGCATATTAAAGCCATATGAAGCGACTGTTTTATTACTTGAAAATGCATGAAAAACGTGATAAAATGTTGACAAATATAATAAAGATACTTAATGGAGGAGAATAAAATGAAAAAAAGATTCTTGAGTGTTGCAGCAGGTGTGTTAGCTGTATCTGCTATTTTGGCAGGCTGCGGTTCAGGTGCTGCAAAGAGTGACGGTGGTGCGGATAATCAGAGCAGTGCTGCAGAGACTAAGGCAGGCGAGAGCAAGGCCGACAGTGCTGCAAGCAAAGATGCCCTCAGACTTATCAACGGTAAGATTGAGATTGATGCACAGTTAAAGAAAGCTGCTGAGAAGTTCAAAGAGAAGACCGGACAGGAAGTTGTTATCGAGTCACTTGGTGGCGGTGTTGATATCCAAGGCCAGATAAAGAGCTACAAGGCTGCCGACAATATGCCTGATTTGTTCGTTATCGGTGGTGACGGAGATTACGCCAACTGGACAGATATGGTTGCGGATCTTAGCGATACAGAGTTTGCAAAGAATACGGACTTTGCTTACAAGGATAAGACAACAGGTAAGGTTGTAGGTTTCCCATATGCGGTAGAGGGATATGGAATCACATACAATGCCGATATCTTGGAGAAGGCAGGTATCGATCCTGCAACACTTAAAAACTATGATGCTTTCAAGGCCGCTTTTGAGAAGCTTGACGGCATGAAGGATGAGCTTGGTATTCAGGCTGTAGCATCAGTTGCCGCAGAGGCAGGACAGATGTATTGGTCAACAGGTAACCACTTATTCGGTTATTACTATACAGGTGGTCTTGAGAGAGGCGACAACAAGTATTTTGATATGGCAATGAAGGGTGAGCTTGATGATGAGAGACTTGGTGAGTTTGCCGATATGACAGAGCTTCTTTTCAAGTATGCAGATCCACAGGTACTTGTTTCAGGAACATATGATGACCAGTTGGCACTTTGGGCACAGGGTAAGACAGCATTTATTACACAGGGTAACTGGATTGATCCTTCACTCCCAACATACAATGTGTCATTTAAGGCAGGTCTTTTACCGCTTGCTTTCACAAAGTCAGATATGACAAGAATCCTTGCAGACTGCCCGTCATGGTGGTGTGTATATAAGGACGGTAAGAATGTAGAAGGTGCTAAGGCTTTCCTTGACTTCCTTGCTACAGATCCTGATGCACAGGAGATTCTTGTAAAAGAAGCAGGTATGATTTCACCATATAAGACAAGTACAATAGAGCCTGAGACTCCACTTGCGGTTAGCCTTAAGAAGTATGTAGATGCAGGTGAGACATCTTCATGGGCATGGTCAAATATGCCTGAAGGACTTGCACAGAACGCACTTGGACTTGTATTTGATTCATTTGCAAAGGGAAGCATTACAAGAGATGATTTTGTAACTTTGATGAAGTCAACAATGGCTGACTACATAGCAAACAATAAGAAATAATATTTTTAAAATGCTTCGCAAATTATAGAACAGCGAGTCTTTGAAGTTTTGATGGCGACTTTTTAAAGTCGCCATTTTTTTATAGAAAGATTTTTTAAACTAAGTTTATTGAAAGGAGTGAAAATTGAATACAGATAAGAAAATAATTCCTTTGGCAATGCTGGCTCTTGGAGCAATACTTACAATTTATGCATTGATTTTAGACTTGACCGGGGCTACAGGAGAGCTTAGAGGATATATACTTATTTTGGGTGTTATTTTACTCATATTGGGCGTATTTAAAATGCCGCATAAGAAGCACACAAAGATAGTAAATATGGTATTTTTATTTCCGATGGTATTTACTTTTGCAGTGACGGTTATAATTCCTTTTATTTTGGGTATTATATATTCATTTACAGATTGGAACGGAATACAGGTTACAAGATTTGTCGGATTTGAAAATTACATTACAATGTTTAAACAGTCGGACTATGTATATTCATTTGTAATTACACTTATATATACAGTTATAAATATGGTTTTGGTTAATGTTGTCGGATTTGTGCTGGCACTTGTATGCTCATCAAAGATAAAGGGTACATCGTTTTTCCGTTCAGCTTACTTTTTACCGAACCTGATCGGTGGTCTTGTACTCGGTTATGTATGGCAATTTATCTTCAATAAGGTATTTACAACCATATTTGCAGGTTCATTGTCAATGCTTACAGATGCCAACCTTGCACTGCTTGCTATTTTGATAGTAAATACATGGCAGTATGCCGGATATATAATGCTTATTTATCTTACAGGTCTTCAGACTGTACCGAAGGATGTACTTGAGGCATCGGGAGTTGACGGAGCTTCAGCACTTACAACACTGTTTAAAATAAAGATACCGATGATTGCAAATACATTTACAGTATGTATATTCCTTACATTGGTAAACTCATTTAAGCAGTTTGACTTAAACCTTGCGATAACAAACGGTGCACCGAGCCGTATTATGGGACCGAAGATTATTCAGGCTACAGAGCTTTTGGCTCTTAATATTTATAATACAGCTATCAGAAAGAACAATTATGCTCTTGGTCAGACCAAGGCGGTTGTATTCTTTATAATACTTGCAGCAGTATCTTTGACACAGGTTGCAATCAGTAAGAAGAGGGAGGTAGAGCTATAATGAAGGCACAGAAAACAAGAAATTTAATCGGCAGTATTATAGGCTTTATTATCGCATTCTTTATACTATGCCCTTTCTTCCTGGTAATTATAAACTCTGCAAAAACCAGTGCGGATATAGTAATAAGTCCTATATCTTTACCTAAGAACTGGGGACAGATGCTTGCAAACTTTAAGGGTGTTATAAACAATGACAACTTCAGTTATTGGAGCTCTTTCAGAAGCTCTTTGATAATTACAGTGGTTTCACTTGTGCTTTTGACATTGTTCTCATCAATGGCTGCATGGGTACTCAGCCGTCATCATAAAGAGGGTTGGTCAAACTTCATCTTTATGATGTTTGTAGCGGCTATGGTTATTCCTTTCCAGGTAGTTATGCTTCCTATACTTACAGTTTTCAAGAATATAGGAAACTTTACAGGAATACAGATGCTTTCAAGCTATAAGGGTGTAGTATTTGCTTACCTCGGCTTTGGAGGTTCCATGTCAATATTTGTATTGCACGGATTTATAAAGGGCATTCCAAAGGAGCTTGAGGAGGCTGCATGGATTGACGGTTGCTCTCCTGAAGGCACATTCTTCAGAATAATAATGCCTCTTCTTCGTCCGGTACAGATGACGGTTCTTATACTGAACGGTTTGTGGATATGGAATGACTATTTGCTTCCGTCCATTATGCTTGGACTTAACGGTAAGATCAAAACACTGCCTATCGCGGTAAGCAGCTTTGTAGGCTCTTATGTAAAGCAGTGGGATTTGATTCTTAGCGCCGCATTCCTTGCTATGATTCCTATAGTATTATTATTCCTGATTGCTCAAAAGCAGATTATTCAGGGAATGGTAGACGGAGCTATTAAATAAGATGTTAAAGGGGTAAACCCTAAATATAAGCCATGCGAATCCGATTTTGCATGGCTTAAAAAATAAGGAGGAGAAAATGAGAAAAAGTGGAATATTACTTCATATAAGCAGCCTTCCCGGTAAATATGGAATAGGAAGTTTCGGAAAAGCTGCATATCACTTTGTTGACAAGTTAAAAGAGGCAAAGCAATCATTCTGGCAGATACTGCCTCTTGGAGCCACAGGATACGGAGATTCACCATACCAGTCATTTTCTACATTTGCAGGAAATCCGTACTTTATAGATCTTGAACAGCTTATAGAAGAAGGTCTTTTGACCAAAAAGGAATGTGACAGTGTAGATTTCGGCACAGATTTAAAGAGAGTTGACTATAAAAAGCTCTATGACGGTAGATTTGATCTTTTACATAAGGCATATGAGAGAGCTAAAGTTTATGAAGATGATAAATTTGCAGATTTTGTTTATGAGAATTCCAAATGGCTCTGGGATTATGCACTCTTTATGGCGATTAAAGACTATTTTAACGGAGAGCCTTTTAATACCTGGCCGAAGGATATAAGAGAAAGATATGATTATGCCATCAATTATTATAGGGAGAAGCTTTACTTTGATATAGAATTTTATCAGTTCCTGCAATATAAGTTTGATGAACAGTGGAAGAAATTAAAAGCATATGCTAATGAAAACGGTATAGAGATTATCGGCGATATTCCGATTTATGTGGCTATGGACAGTGCGGACACCTGGGCGCACAGAGAGCTGTTCCAGATGGATGAAGAGGGTAAGGCTGTAGCGGTGGCAGGTTGTCCGCCTGACGGTTTTGCTCCTGACGGACAGCTTTGGGGAAATCCGCTTTATAATTGGGGATATCACAGAGATACAGGATATAAATGGTGGATAAAAAGACTTGGAAAGAATTTTGAAAAATATGATGTTATCAGAATAGATCATTTCAGAGGATTTGATGAATACTATTCCATCCCTGCAGAGAATGAGACTGCGGCAGGCGGTCACTGGGAGAAGGGTCCGGGTATTGAACTTTTCAATAAGATAAGGGAAAGACTTGGTGACTGTAAGCTTATAGCGGAGGATCTTGGATATGTGACGGACAGTGTAAGAAGACTTGTAAACGACAGCGGCTATCCCGGAATGAAAGTCCTTGAATTTGCTTTCGATTCCAGAGATACGGGAAGCGCAAATGACTACTTACCTCACAATTATACAAGAAACAGCGTGGTATATACCGGAACTCATGACAATGAGACTGTGATGGGATGGCTTGATGATATTACGGAAAAAGAGTATGATATGGTGCTTGCATACTTTAATTTAAAGAAGTCCGACAAGAAGACCGAAGTCTGTGACGCACTTATCAGAGCGGCAATGGGAAGTGTCTCGGATACCTGTATTATACCTATACAGGACTATCTTCACTATGACCACAGGTACAGAATGAACACACCTTCCACAATAGGTAAGAACTGGATGTTCAGACTTACAGAGAATGAGATAGATGAGAATACCTGGGAGAATATCAAGTATCTGACAGAGTTGTATGGCAGAGGGTAAGAGGTTGGTTTAATAATTCCAATTTAATACTACTAATTATCGCATAATTATGGTATAATATACCTCATAATATTTAAAAAGGAGGTGAAGATTATGCCACAAATTATTCCTATTAAAGATTTGAAAAACACTTCAGAGATTTCAGATTTATGCCATAGTACATCAGAACCTGTTTTTATAACAAAAAACGGATATGGTGATATGGTAATTATGAGTATTGATACCTTTGAAGGAATATCCAATAAGATGAATATGTATCAAAGTCTTATAAACTCAGAACAGCAAATCAAAGAGGGAAAAGTACGTGATGCAAGAGAGGCTCTTAATACAGTGAGGAATAAGTATGATTTATAATATTATTTTATGAAATCGTTCGAGTATCATGAAGCCAAGGTTACGGGAATGGATTATGTAATCATATATAAGATCGTTGATAAAAATGTCTATATATTAGGAATTTTTCATACTTTAGAAAACTATGAAAATAAAATAAGACTCTTTTTGAAAAAAGATATTTTTTAGTATTAAAAAAGAACCTGTCGGAGGTGTTTGTTCCGACAGGTTCTTTTAATGTTTTTAAATCTCTATAACCAAAGCCTGGTATCCTTCAAGCTTTATCTCTGTATCTGATACAAAGTCAACATTTTCCACATTGTTTAAAACAACCTTTTTACATTTTGAAGGAAGTTTTACAGTCTGTGGCTTTGTCTGAAAGTTGCCGAGTACAAGTAAAGTCTGATTATCTGAAACTCTCTTAAATGCCATAAGTTTCTCTACCTCAGGGAGATACGGTACGGTCTTACCATATACCACAGTCTCGGAATATTCCGGATTTTTTCTGAGAGCGGTAAGTTTTTTATAGTAAGAGAGCAGTGAGTCAGGATTATTTATTTGAGATGCCGCATTGATTCTCTTATAGTCAGGGCTTACCATAAGCCATGGGTTTCCTGTGGTAAATCCTGCATTTTTGCTGTCATCCCACTGGAAAGGAGTACGGCTGTTGTCACGGCTGTAATGCTTTACGGCTGCAAATGCATCTTCGGGAGACAGTCCGGCTTCTATTGCTACTTTATACTGGTCACGGGTTGATATATCATCTATCTGGTCCATAGAGGTGAAGTTTACATTCTCCATACCTATTTCCTGGCCTTGATATATAAACGGAAGTCCACGAAGCATAAACTGCATTGTACCGAGGAATTTTTTTGCGGTTTCGCTAAGCTCGTCTTCAGGGATATAGTGGCTCACACCTCTTGGCTCATCATGGTTTTCGATAATAGTGGAAATCATTCCGATATCACCGATTTTTTCCTGAGTCTCAAAGCAGCATCTCTTATAGTCGTCGGGAGTGATAGGCTTGCAGTCATACCAACCGTTTCTACTCTTTCCGAATATTGTCTCATTGAAGTCAAACATACTTGAAAAATAGCCGTCATCGCCGATGAAAAGCGGGATATCCTCTTCACGCTCGTCAAATACTTCGCCGACTGTGAAAGCATCATGCTTGGCAAATGTCTCATTTTTAAGTTCTGTAAGGAAGTCACCTACACCTATAGCATCCTCAAGCATTCTATGTGGCTCCACAAAGCCGTCTTCTCTATCCGGTGAGTAGCAATAGTCAATTATAGGGAGAGCCTTCTTTATATTTATAATGGCATCAATTCTAAAACCTGCAAGTCCTCTCTCAAGCCACCAGTTGATCATTGTATATATTTCTTCGCGAACTTTTTTGTTTTCCCAGTTGAGGTCGGGCTGCTTTTTATGGTAGAGGTGAAGATAGTACTTGTTTGTACCGGGGATCTTTTCCCATGCACTTCCGCCAAAGTAAGAACGCCAGTTGTTAGGCTCCTTGCCGTCATTACCTTCTTCGATATAGAAATACTTTCCATATTCTCCGTCAGGATCTTCCATAGCTTTTTTAAACCACTCATGCTCATCCGAGCAGTGATTTACTACAAGGTCCATAAGGATGTACATATCCCTTTTTTTGGCTTCCGCCAAAAGCTCATCCATATCGTCCATATTTCCGAATACGGGATCTATATTGTAATAGTCTGAAATATCATAGCCCTGATCCGCAAAAGGAGAGCAGTAACAAGGAGATAACCATATTATGTCAACTCCGAGATCTTTTAAATAGTCAAGTTTTTCTATAATACCTCTCAGGTCACCTATACCGCTTCCTGTGGTATCATTAAAACTTTTTGGATATATTTGATAAGCAACTTTACCATGCCACCATTTTTTCTTCATAAATAACCTCCTAAGAAAACATTTTTCTAAAGTCATAGTTTATCATAATATCAAATTATATGCAAATATAAAAATAAGGTGGCTACATACACCTTATTTTCAAAAAAAATTATTTAAAAATTTTCTTTAAAACCACACCGCTACCTATCATAGACAGGATAAAAGCGGAAAATACTATCATAATTCTTTTAGATATATCCATAAAGAAGCCTTGTGGCACAATATTTATCAAATTGTCGGTAGCCGGGTCAAGCATCCACAAATCATTGTTAAAAAAGATATGGTGGAAGATTATAAAATATTTTTCAAAATCTCCGGCAATAAGAAATACCAAAACGGCAGTTATGGCCAGAGTAATTAAAGTGCCGAATGTAAGTACATTTGACAGAAAGCAAAATATTTTACCCTTTAATAATTTTACCGCTATAATGCAAAGAATACTGATTGCTATAAGTATATATCTAAGATAAACAGCTCCCACAAAAAGACCTCGTACATCCTCCATATGCGCAACTTCTCTTTCATTAAAGAAGGCCGTGTCGGGGATTCCTGCGATATTTGCCTTTATATCGGAGAGTTTTTCTCTGTCACCTTTTAGATAGCTCATCATATCCTTTGTAACATTCATAAGATCGGACATTGAAATATCCACGTAGTTTGTTACGGCATATTTCTCATATTCTTTTTCATAAAATGAAAAATCTGAATATGCCGCAATTTCGATGGATGTAACCAGCACGATAAACATCAGTGAAAAGCTTAAAATAATTCCTAAAAAGAATCTAAGTATTTTCATTATGCATCCTTCCAAGACTTTATAACCTTCAACCTGGTGAATTCCTCACGATCCTTTTCTTCCAAAGCATTCGTGATATTCTTTGTGAGATTTTCATAGGTTGGAATAGTGATATTCTTTAAGGCATTGGCTCTTTTTTGAGTCTTTTTAATATTTCTTGCCAGACGATAAGCGGAATTTTCTATCATGGAAAGTCTTACAGTAAGTCTTTTTACTTCATTGAAGCATTCTCTGGCTTTATCAAGTGACTCTCTTGTAGCGTAATAAGCATATGTAGGCTCCATGGGAGAATCATCAAATCTTACAAGAGGGATTTCAGTACCCATTACCGACCTGGTCTTTATCTGTATACTGTCTTCAACAGGTACCGAACCTGCGACATCCGATACGAAGTCGATACCCAATTCTATATTTGCATACATCAGCGCCTTGTAAGCGGCACCAAAGGTTGTATCTATTTGTTTTTGGATTTCCTTAGCCTCATCAATCAATCCCATGAGCTCGCGGATAAGAATATTTCTCTTCTTATCCATCAAGCCATAGCCCTGTCTTGCCAGTGCCAGAGAGTTTTTTGAAGCTATCAAATTACCCTTTGTCGGGAATGTATTAATATTCATAATTAATCCTCTACTGCAGCAGGAACTATATCACCGTTTGCATCAAGTACTGTCGGCTTATAATACTGATCAAGTACCTTTGTATCTATTCTGTCAAGCTCACCTCTAGGCATAAGGCCGAGAAGTTTCCAGCCGATTTCCAAGGTATCAAATATTGTTCTGTTATCATTAACAGACTGACCGATAAACATCTGCTCAAAGGCTCTACCGAATATAAGGTATTGTTTATCCGTATCGGACAATTCATCCTCACCGATAACTGATGCAAGTGCTCTGGCATCACCAACCTTAGAGTAGGAAGAGAAGAGCTGATTTGCCACATCCTGATGGTCCGCTCTTGTAAAGCCTTCGCCGATACCGTCCTTCATAAGTCTTGAAAGAGAAGGAAGTACTGAGATAGGAGGATAGATTGACTGACCGTTTAAGTCTCTGTCAAGAACTATCTGGCCTTCGGTTATATATCCTGTAAGGTCGGGGATCGGGTGAGTGATATCATCATTCGGCATGGTAAGTATCGGAATCTGTGTAACGGAACCGTTCACACCGTTCACAATACCCGCTCTCTCATATATGGTGGCAAGCTCTGAATAAAGATATCCCGGGAAACCTTTTCTTGAAGGAATCTCACCCTTTGAAGATGAAACCTCACGCATTGCCTCCGCAAAAGAAGTCATATCCGTAAGTATTACAAGTATATGCATGCCCTTTTCAAAAGCAAGATACTCGGCAACGGTAAGAGCCACCTTCGGAGTAATAAGTCTTTCTACAACAGGATCGTTTGCGAGATTGATGAATGTGATAACATGGTCACTGACACCGCTCTCTGCAAATGTTCTCTGGAAGAAATCAGCCACATCATGCTTTACACCCATGGCTGCAAATACAACCGCAAACTTCTCATCATCATTGTTGCTGTCACCCAAAGAAGATTGACGAACAAGCTGTGCCGCAAGTTCATCATGTGGAAGTCCGTTTCCTGAGAATATAGGTAACTTCTGACCTCTGATAAGTGTCATAAGTCCGTCGATAGCGGAAATACCGGTTCTGATATAGTTTCTCGGATATTCCCTTGTGACAGGATTTAAAGGTTTTCCGTTTACATCGAGGGTCTTTTCCGCCTCCACACTTCCAAGTCCGTCGATAGGTTCTCCGATACCGTTGAAAGTTCTTCCGAACATTGCCTCGGAAACGCCTATTTCCATAGGCTTTCCTGTAAGCTTGGTATGTGTATTTCTAAGTGCCATACCGTCAGTTCCTTCAAAAACCTGTATTACCGCTTTGTCACCGTTTATTTCAATGATTTTGCCAAGACGTCTTTCTTTACCGTTTACGGTCATTTCTACAATCTCATCATAGGCAGCACCCTTGACACCCTCAAGAACTACCAGTGGTCCGTTTATGGAACTAAGTCCAAGGTATTCTATTGACATGTTTTACCTCCTATGCATTCTTTTCAAGTACTTTTTCGTAGAATGTGTCAATATCTTTTTTGTATTGATCCAACATCTCGAGCTTATCGTTAGGAACATCATACTTTATGGAAGAAACTCTGTCCCAGATACTGTCTTGATGCAAAACACTCATAGGCATGCCCTGATGAACAAGAGCTTTTGATTTCTGATAGAGATAGAGTATGACATCCATCATTTTGTACTGTTTTATCAGCGGAACACAAGTATCATCCTTGTGGAAGGCGTTTTGCTGAAGGAAACCTACTCTTATAACCTTCGCTATATCAAGTACAAGTTTCTGATCGTCAGGCAAAACATCAGCACCGATAAGTTTTACTATTTCCATCAGAGATGCTTCCTGATTGAGTATATATACAAGCCTGTTTCTATATTCTACAAAGTTCTTATCTACATGCTCCGCATACCAAGGCGCAAGATCTGTCAGGTACTCCGAATAGCTGTCAAGCCACTGTATAGCAGGGAAATGTCTTGCATATGCAAGTCTCTTATCAAGTCCCCAGAAACAGCGTACAAATCTCTTGGTATTTTGTGTTACAGGCTCGGAGAAATCACCACCCTGTGGAGATACCGCACCGATAATTGATACCGATCCTTCACTTCCGTTTAAGTTTTGCATCATGCCGGCTCTCTCATAGAATGCTGAAAGTCTTGATGCCAGATATGCCGGGAAACCTTCCTCGGCCGGCATTTCCTCAAGTCGACCTGAGATCTCACGAAGAGCCTCCGCCCATCTTGACGTTGAGTCCGCCATGATTGCAACATCATAACCCATATCACGGTAATATTCTGCAAGTGTCAGCCCTGAATAAAGAGATGCCTCTCTGGCGGCAACCGGCATATTTGAAGTGTTTGCGATAAGAGTTGTTCTATCCATCAAAGGATTTCCGGTCTTAGGATCTATAAGCTCTGAGAACTCCTCAAGAACCTGAGTCATCTCATTTCCACGCTCACCGCAACCGATATAAATAATAATATTTGCATCGGACCATTTTGCAATCTGGTGCTGTGTCATAGTCTTACCTGTACCGAATCCTCCCGGAACAGCTGCAGTACCTCCCTTTGCAAGAGGGAAGAGAGTATCAAGAATTCTCTGACCGGTAATAAGCGGAACGCTTGCCGGGAATCTCTTCTTGATAGGTCTCGGAACACGAATAGGCCAGTGCTGTGTCATGGTGATTGGAATCTCACTTCCGTCTTCAAGCTGCAATGTGAGAATCTTGTCATTTATTGTATACTCACCGTCTTCAACCACATCCAAAACATAACCCTTAAGGTTTGGAGAGAGCATTACTCTATGTAATATTGCCGGTGTTTCAGGCACCTCGGCAATTATGGTTCCTCCGTCTATAGCCTGTCCCGGTTTTACGGTTATATGTGTTTTCCAAAGTTTCTTTGTATCAAGTGAATCCACACTTACACCTCTGGAAATATAGGTTCCGTCAACCTTTGCTATCTCACTTAAAGGTCTTTCTATACCGTCAAATATATTGTTAAGGATACCCGGCGCAAGAGTTACGGAAACGGGAGCACCTGTGCCTGTTACAATTTCACCCGGCTTAATGCCTCCGGTTTCCTCATAAACTTCTATGACGGTTGCATCGGAAGTAAGTCCGATTACCTCACCTACAAGATTTTCTTCTCCTACATATACCATCTCATGCATTTCAAAACCGGAATCATTTGATGTCTTTACTATAGGTCCGTTTATTGCAAATATAATACCTGTAGTTGCCATTATAGTACCTCCATATCTACATCAAATTTTTCTTTTGCTTCTGAAATCTTTTTTTCAAAAGAATTGTCAATCAGAATATTTTTTGCCGGTATAACGGCTCTCATACCGCCATGAAAAGGATATTTACTGATGGCTATATCAATATCATGTCTTACGGAAAGATCATGTGCAAGAGATTCATCATTAGGGTCTATATATATTTTTACCTCATCATTTCCCGCAAATTTCAACGCTCTTTCAATCTGTGAATCTATCAAAGCTACATATTCGGGAGTTTCCTGATACTCTGCGAGTCTTTCCTCAAGCTGTGCAAAAATCTTTTCCTTGAGCTCGGCAGCCTTTTTTCCAAGCTCCATTCGTAGTTTTATCTGTTCAAGAGCGAGCTCTTTGTTCATCTCTTTGTCAATCCTTGTGGTTTCAGTTTTGACTTCCATATCAGCAAGTCTCGTCTCACTGTTTTGGTAGTCTAAAAAGTCCTTCTCTAAAGCATTTTTATAATCTGAAAGTATTTTTTCAGCGGCGGCAATGGCATCAGCAGTGCAAGCCTCTTTAAAATGCTGTAGTTTTTCTTCTATTGTCAAGATAATACCTACCTTTTTAATCTTAATCTAAAGTTCATTTTGCAAGATTATAATCATGCAAACTGTTACAGTTTCAAGCCGATAGCCTCATTTATATAGTCTGTAATGAAGTTTTCGGATCTTCCGGTACCATGTCGATCCGGTATATCAATAAAGAGTGGTATATGTGATTCCATCTTATATTTATTTACAAGCTCGGGATAATCCTTTGAAAACTTTTCCGTGAGAAGCACAATGCCGATATCTTTGCTCTTTATAACAAAATCAAGGGCATTTGCAAGTTCATGCTTTTCATGAACCACCACTCCTTCCACCCCTGCAAGTCTCATACCTGTAAGAGTATCCACATTATCACTTATAAGATACATTTTCATAAAATCGCCTTTATAAACGACCAAGAATCATGAATGCAACTACAAGTCCGTAAAGGCAAACACCTTCTGCAAGACCTACGAAGATAAGTGACTTACCAAGGATTGAACCGTCCTCACTGATAGCTCCAAGTGCTGCTGAAGCTGCCGCAGATACGGCGATACCGCCACCGATACATGCAAGACCTACTGAAAGAGCTGCTGAGAGGTATCCTAAGCCTGTAGCTGATGAAGCTGCTGTTTCAGAAGCTGCGTAAGCATTTCCTGATAAGAAAAATACGCATGTAATCGCCATAACACCGAAGAACATAACAACATTTCCTGCAAGGGCTTTTTTATAACGACCCTTTGTCTTTTCGCCTATCATAAATGCGATATAAGGAACTGCGATACTTAAAATAAGGGCTGCTGCAAGTGTTACTTTTACTAATGTATTCATTTTTTTCTCCTAACTAAAACATAAAAATTATTTACTATGAATAAGGTTTAAATTCTCTACCGTCACCTGTATAAAATCTTGAGAACAACTCATAATACTCAAGACGTAATACCTGTATACCTACAATTAAACCTTCCATACCCATTACAAAAATATTTCCGAGGACAACAACTATCCAGTTGATATTGCCGCTTTCAGCACCTGAAAGCATAAGCACTACTTCCATCATAGCCGCATGGCTGACTGCAAACGCACCCACCCTGACAAAGGAAAGAGAGTTTGAAAAGTAGCTTAAAAGCACTTCAAAAAGCTCAAAGAATCCCTGCAGAATAAACATGCCTACACCTCCCTCGAGATGTATCTTTTTCTTTTCCAATACAGCCGATAAAGGCTCTTTTAAGAAAATTAAAATCAGAGGAAGTACAAACATTATAAACAGAATAATTGCCGCCGGCATATGATTACCTGTCATAAACAGCATTATGGTAATAAGTGCCGATGCATAAAATACAAGTCCTGCCACACCGTTTGCATCAAACAATGCTTCACCCGGCTCATTAAACCTAAGTTTTGTCAAAATACTTAAAATCATCATAAGTATTATTATGAACATACCAAGAGTTATAGTTACCACAAATACCGTATTTAAATTTCCGATAACGGGAAGTGCAGTCATTGCTTTTGCAGGCCTTACCCAAAGTGGCTGTATTATATCTTCAAATCCGAATATAGAACCGAATAAAAATCCGAATATTGTAGAGAAGAATCCGCATCTGGCAATAATTGCCGCAAGCCTTGATTTCTTCTTATAGGCTACAATACTTCCGAGTATTAAAAGCACAAGACCCTGTCCGACATCTCCGAACATAAAACCGAACAAAACGGAATATGTCAGAGCTATAAGTATTGTAGGATCAAATTCCTTATAATTCGGCAATCCGTACATTTCAACAAACATTTCATAAGGTTTGAAAAGGGCATTGTTCTTTAACTTTATAGGCGGAGTGCTGCTTATTTTTGATAAATTTCTTTCTGCAAGACAGAAAGTACTCGGCTCATTTTCAAGTTCTTTTGCCAGTTTTTCGGCATCATCTTTTGTAAGCCATCCGCATATGATATAGAAGACTTTTTTATCTTTTCTGTTATCTCTGGTGGCTGCCGCATATTTCCTGACTTCAAAGACCTTGTTGAATCTATAAAGTACCTGATTTGCCAAAAGAAAATCTTCACGGCTGTTTTCAAGTACACTTAGTATCTTATTGTCGATATTAAGTATATTGTCCTGTAACTCCTTAATTTTTTCCTGAAGCTTGGCACTTGAATATTCAGGTGTACCATGGTACTCATCAGGCAGGAAAAATCTTTCAAAATGCATTGAAGAATATATAGCGTCTATTTGCTCCGAAATGGCATCCGGTACAAAATATACACCCCATACCTTATCATCTATTTCTCTTGCCTTGTAAAAAATAGTGTCAATACCTTCATACACAAAGGTCATAAACTTTTCATAATATTCCGTCGGCATGGAACCGAATCTGAAGTTTACATACTTAAAGTGCAGAATCTTTTCAGTGTCATAATCCAGTCCTATAAAATAGTGGACATTTTTAAGTTTTTCCTCGTATCCCGCAAGTTCCGATTCGAGTTCATTCTTTTTTTGTGATAAAGAATAGACCTTGTCTGAAATATTCCGGGTTATTTTGTCGGCCTCCTCGATACTCATGTGACGATTCGTGTGTAAACCGGTATCTTTAAAGTATTCTTTCAGTTCCTGAGATCTTGCCAAGATGTCTTTATAAGGATTGCTTTCATTGAAGGCATGCAATTCTTTGACATTTTTCAGTTCTGAAAGAGCATTTTCCAACTGAAAATCATACTTACTGATATAGGTTTCTATGATTCTGTCAATATCGTCTTTCGGGCCTGTGATATTCAAGAATTCCATTCTCTCAATCATGCGAAAGACCTCCTTGTTTCAAGTTTTAAAATATTAGAGACAATATCTTCCGGAGGAAGCGAATATCTTATGGATTCTATTATCTCTATAACTCTGCTTATCTCAAGTTCCCTGGAATACAGATAGTAGCTGAGGCTTGCCAAAGAATACGGATTATCCTTCTTATGTTTGCTATACAGATATTCCAATGTCCTCATAGAAAATTCTTCTATGCCGGGTTTGTACTTAAAAAGCTTTGCAGACAACTTTCCATAGTATGAATTATCAAATATTACAAAAAACTCATCAAGATTTTCGGCCTCAACCATTTGCTTTATTTCATCTGCGCTTATCTTGTAATAATGCGGGATTAGGGTGGCATATACCTTTGTATTACTTACTTTATAATACTTCTTGGTTCTGTATATCCATTGCATATTAAGGAAATCACATCTTGTTCCAAGGATTGAGAGTACTTCTTTGCTTTCATCACCTTTAAGCTCTTTTTGCGCAAATTTGAAACAAATCTCAAAATAATAAGAGTCAAGAGCAAGCGCATAGTCAAATATATTGGTACTTCCGGTAGACAATACATGATTTGTACAATCATAATATTCTGTATTTTTCAGAGAATCAACGAATTGTGATACGTCCTGTGCAGACATAAGTTCATCGATGTTCAGATTTGTTTTTGTACCCATATACTTGGAATATGATTTTAAATCCAAAGATGTCGGTCTATGATTGAGAATGTCTCGCAGTATACGCTTTAAGACATAGATTGTATTGTACATAGACACTAAATTCAGATATTTTCTTGGAGTACCCGAGTTAAACTTGTAGAGTCTTGAAAACTCTTCCAGATTACTTAACAATAATATTTGCTCGATATCCTCACGATGTAATGTATTGATGTCGACTTTTTTAAATGCATCACGGTAGTATTTATAATGCATAAGCTCATTCATTGCATCAGTGATGGTTTCGCATTCACATAGTGATTTGAAACCGTCAATACTTATCAAATCACTTGATATCGAACGAATTTTGGTGGTAAGGGAAGAGTATTTAAATAAATTTCCCATGGCTACTCCTTAATCATATTTGAGAATAGCATATCCACATATTTATCATGGTGAGTGTCATACATGTCTTGCAGATTCATAAAGGCCTTCTCAGACTGTTGCTTGAGTTCGGAAATCTTTTTTTCTTTAGACAAATTCATAGATTCCTGCAACTCGGCAATTCTTGCCTTTGTCTTAGCATCAAGATCTTGCTTCCAAAGCTCTTTCCTGGCGTTAATCTCAGCAGCGATTTCCTTTTTCTTTTGAACGGCATCATCAACGTAACTTTGAGATGAGTCTTCTATTTCAGAAAGCCTGCTTATTATATCATCCATAAAACCTCCTTAGTAAATAGTATTATGTGATATACCATGTAAGGCAAACCACTCAAATATATTTCAGGCTACTTATGTGGTACATTTAATAGGAAGAAACACATTTGTCAAAAATATCATATACCTTTTTTAAAAAAAGTAAAGGGATATATTGCATAAAGAAGATAAAGAAAATATAAAGAAATATAAAACTGAAATTGCAAAAAAAAACATGTATTTTATCGACAAACATAAGTGCACGCTATACGAACAGAGTCTTGAAAAAGATAATAGAATAGTGTATAATTGTGTAGGAAGTAGGCAATATTCAGCAACGGTGCTTGCCTACTATTTTTTGTACAAGCTTTTATTTCTATGTGAAAATATCTAAAAGCATAAAATATTGGCAAAATACTTTAATAACTTATAGAAAAATAAAAAGTAAAGGAGAGGAAATCGTGTTAAAGTATATTATCAAAAGGTTGATATTCGGAATAGCAACAATATTCATCGTATCAACCTTGACTTTTTTCCTGATGCAACAAGTTCCGGGTGGACCTTTCGCTGCGGATAAGTCAATTTCAAAAGCGGCTCAAAAAGCATTGGAGGTAAAATATGGCCTTGATAAGCCTATCACAGTGCAGTATATAAATTATTTTAAGAATGCATTGAAAGGTGATTTTGGAATAAGTATAAAGCAAAGAGGAAGAGACGTAGCTCAGATAATATCCACAAAATTTCCTGTTTCTGCCAGAGTGGGTGGAATATCTATAGTCCTTGCATTAATATTCGGAGTGCCTTTGGGTTCCATTGCCGCACTTAACAGAGGAAAGGTACTTGACAGACTTATTATAATGTTTGCAACTTTGGGAATAGCGGTACCGAGTTTCGTTGTTTGTACTATTCTAATGTACTTCTTAGGCGTAAAGCTTGAACTTTTGCCTACATATGGACTTACATCACCGTTAAACTACATTATGCCGGTACTTGCGCTTTCATTTTATCCTACAGCTTATATTGCAAGACAGATGAGATCTTCAATGCTTGACGTACTTGGACAGGACTATATGAGAACAGCAAGAGCAAAGGGTCTCTCAGAGAATGTTATACTGTTTAAGCATGCACTCAGAAATGCTATTTTGCCGATCATTACATATATGGGTCCGCTTGTAGCGTATACACTTGTAGGAAGCTTTGTTGTAGAGAAGATATTTACCATTCCGGGACTTGGGGGTGAATTTGTAAGTTCTGTTATAAATCAGGACTATACAGTTATCATGGGAACCACCATATTCCTGGCAACTCTTATTATTTTTATGAACGTAGTGGTAGATATTGCATATACGATCGTAGATCCTAGAATAAAACTTAAGTAAAGCCTATAAGAAAGGAGAAGGTTGTCACAAGTACTTTGTGGCATCCCTATATATAATGAGCAAACATATTATTTCAGGGCATTTAAATTTATCGCCTGAAGATTTTTTGCCTGCCAGCAAAGAAGAAAAAGAAAGTCTGGTAGTGATGCGTCAAAGTGTCAGCTTCTGGCAGGACGGATTTCGAAGACTTTTAAAGAATAAAGTGGCACTTGCATCTTTGGCAGTATTTTTTGTTATATTGATACTTGCATTTATAGTGCCGATATTTTACCCATATAACTATGCAATACAGTTAAAGGGTAGTGAGAGACTTATGCCTATGCAGTATTCTGCAGGAGAACTTGCAAGAATCGCTGCAGGAGAGAAGGTATTTCCGCATATACTCGGAACTGACAGTCTTGGAAGAGACTATGCCATAAGAGTAATGATGGGAGCCAGAATTTCACTTATAGTAGGACTTTTGGCATCATTTATCGTGCTTATAATCGGTTCAATTTACGGTTCCGTTGCGGCATTTACCGGCGGATGGGTTGACCTTATAATGATGAGAATTGTAGATATAATATATACAGTTCCTGATATATTACTTATAATACTTCTTACATTTGCGCTTAAGAAGCCTATGAAGCTTTTGGCGTCTGCACCTGGATTTGGTTGGATCAATGTTCTCGGTATAAACCTTATAAGTATATTTATAGTTTTTGCCCTTCTTTACTGGGTAGGTATGGCAAGAATTGTCCGTGGACAGATACTTGTATTAAAGGAGCAGGAGTATGTAACAGCTGCAAGAGCACTTGGTGCAAAGAGCGGCCAGATTATCAGAAAGCACTTGCTTACAAATACTATCGGTACATTGATTGTTACAACTACATTGCAAATACCTTCTGCCATATTTACAGAAAGCTATTTGTCATTTTTGGGACTTGGTGTGGCTGTTCCTATGCCGTCTCTCGGTTCACTTGCTTCCGATGCAATAACAGGATTACAGTCATATCCACATCTTTTGTTCGCACCGGCAATACTTATCAGTTTGATAATACTTAGTCTTAACCTTTTGGGAGACGGACTCCGTGATGCATTTGACCCTAAGCTAAAGAATTAAAGGAAGGTAATTATGAGTAAACATCTTGTAGATATAGAACATGAGAGACTTTCCTTCTTTACTCCGGCAGGAGAGGTGAAAGCCTTAGATGATGTTTCCTTCTATGTAAACGAAGGAGAAGTGCTGGGAGTAGTAGGAGAGTCAGGCTCCGGAAAGAGTGTTACAAGCTATTCGCTTATGGGGCTTATAGCAAATCCGGGAAAGATCATAGGTGGAGATTTATACTTCAACGGATATCATATCAATGAAATGAGTGAAAAAGAAATGAGAAAAATCCGTGGAAATGAAGTTTCAATAATTTTCCAGGATCCTATGACCAGCTTGAATCCGGTATATACTATCGGAAACCAGATAATGGAAGTTATACTTCTGCATACAAATAAGAATAAAAAAGAGGCTAAGGAAAGAGCAAAAGAGCTTCTTACTTTGGTAGGAATAAACGAGCCTGATAAGAGACTTAAGCAATATCCTCATGAGCTCTCCGGAGGTATGAGACAGAGAGTTATGATTGCGATGGCGCTTGCCTGCGAGCCTAAACTTCTTATAGCGGATGAGCCTACAACAGCGCTTGACGTTACTATTCAGGCACAGATTATAGAGCTTATGATTGAGCTTAAGAATAAGCTTGGCATGGCGATTATTATGATTACACATGACCTTGGTGTAGTTGCAAATATCTGTGACAGAATAGCGGTTATGTATGCGGGAAAAATTATAGAGAGCGGTCTTACAGACGATATTTTTTACAATCCTAAGCATGAATATACAAAGGGACTTTTAAAGAGTATTCCTAAGATGTATGAGGCTGATTATGAAAGACTTGTACCTATCGAAGGTACACCGGTGGATATGCTTAATCCGCCGAAGGGTTGTCCTTTTGCTTCCAGGTGTGATTCTTGTATGAAGATATGCTTAAGAGAAATGCCGCCTGTTAAGAATTTCAGTGAAACTCATTATTCACAGTGTTGGTTAAATGAGTTGGAAGAAGATAATAATACAGAGGGAGAATCAGTATGTCTGAAAAAATAATTAGAGTTGAACATTTACAACAATTCTTCCCTGTTGGAGGTTTTGGTAAAAATAAAAAATATGTAAGAGCTGTGGATGACGTTTCTTTCTATATTGAAAAGGGAGAAACTCTGGGACTTGTAGGAGAGTCGGGTTGCGGTAAAACCACAACAGGTAGATCTTTACTTAGACTTTATGAGCCTACAGACGGAAGAATAATGTACAAAGACCAAGTGCTTTTTGACAGCGGAAAGGTACCTCTTGTAGATGAGAACGGTAATGATATTATCGAAAACGGTGTACCTAAGCTTGGAAAAAAGACTGCGGTAAATATGTATCCTTACAGAAAAAAACTTCAGATAGTTTTCCAGGATCCTTATGCATCACTTGATCCGAGAATGACAGTCGGAGATATTATCGGTGAAGCTATCGATATCAATAAGATTGCGGCTTCAAAAAAAGACAGACAGGACAAAATTATTGAAGTTTTAAAGACTGTAGGTCTTAACTCCGAGCATGCCAACAGATATCCTCACGAGTTCTCAGGAGGACAAAGACAAAGAGTAGGTATTGCAAGAGCGCTTGTAGTAGATCCGGACTTTATCGTTGCAGATGAGCCTGTATCAGCACTTGACGTTTCCATTCAGGCTCAGGTTGTAAATATGTTTGAGGATTTACAAAAGGAAAGAGGGCTTACCTATCTGTTCATCGCTCATGACCTTTCTATTGTAAATCATATAAGTAACAGAATCGGTGTTATGTATCTTGGAAGAATGGTCGAGCTTGCAGATTCAGGAGAGATTATATTCAGACCGCTTCATCCATATACAAAGAGTCTTATCTCCGCAATACCTGTAGCAGATCCTAAGGTATCAAGAGAAAGATCGAGAATTGTGCTTGAAGGTGAAGTGCCTTCACCTCTTAATCCGCCAAGCGGATGCCATTTCAGAACCAGATGTAAATATGCTACAGAGCAGTGTGCAATGGAAGTTCCGAAGTGGAGAGAAGTGGAAAAAGGACATTTTGTAGCCTGCCACAATATTGAGAGGATAAACTAGAAATTAGAACCTGTTGGTTTTGATAAAAATATTTAGGAGGATTTATGAAGAAACAATTGGTTTTAGCTACATTGATTCTTACCGGTGCACTTGTACTTGCAGGTTGCGGCGGTGGCGGATCAAAGTCGGCTACAAAGGCGGGAGGCAAGATTCTTACTATCGAATTGGGACCGGAAGTGGAATCAATTGACCCTGCACTCAATACAACAAATGACGGAGCAAACTATCTCACATATCTTTTTGACAACTTGTTAAGAATTGACAAGGAAGGTAAGGTAGCTCCAAGTTTGGCTGAAAAATATGAAGTAAGTGATGACGGACTTACATGGACATTCCATTTAAGAGACGGCTTAAAGTGGTCGGACGGTTCGGATCTTACAGCAAATGACTTCGTATACAGCTGGCAGAGAATGATCGACCCTGAGGTTGCCGCACCATATGCGGAGATAACTCTCGGAATGTTGGAAGGTTATGAGGAGGCTATAGGTAAACCTGATGCGGACGGTAATCCTACGATAGATCCTGATGTTACAAAACTCGGTGTTGAGGCAACCGATGACAAGACTTTGGTTGTTCATATGTCATCACCTACACCTTATTTTGACAAGCTTGCAACATTTGCCGCACTTTCACCTGTAAAGAAGGATGTAGTAGATGCAAATCCTGACGGATGGACACTTGACCCTAAGACATATATATCTTCAGGCCCGTTCAAGCTTACAGAGTGGAAATCGGGAAGCTATTTAATGCTTGAGAAAAATGAGAATTACTGGAACAAGGATGCCGTAAAGCTTGACGGTATCAAATGTCTTCTTATGCAGGATCAAAATGCCGCATTCAGTGCATATGAGTCGGGAGATGCTTTAATGATTAAGGATATTCCTACACAGGAAATTACAACATTGCAAAAGAGATCTGACTATCACCTTGATCCACAGCTTGGAACATATTTCATCGACTTGAACAACACATTGGATGAGTTCAAGGATGCAAGAGTTCGTCAGGCGCTTTCACTTGCACTTGACAGAAAGTATATCTCAGAGACTATTACAGCAGGTACATATACTCCTGCAAGCGGATTTGTAAGTGCCGGTACATCAGACTGGGACGGATCACTTTGGGCAGATAAGATTACAGATCCTTCAGTATATATAAATGTTGACGATTTCGCAGGTAACCTTGCAAAGGCTAAAGAGCTTTTGGCCGAGGCGGGACATCCGAACGGTGAAGGACTTCCTACACTTACATACTCAACAAATGATTCAGCTTATCATAAGAAGATTGCCGAGTATTTACAGCAGGCATGGAAAGAGCTTGGAGTTAATGTGGAAGTTAATATAGTTGAGTGGAAGTCATTTACACCGCAGAGAAGATCCGGAAACTATCAGATTGCAAGAGACGGTTGGGTAATGGATTACAACGATCCTTCAAATATACTTCAGCTTACACAGACAGGAAACGGAAACAACAGCTCAAAGTATTCAAATCCTGAGTATGATGCACTTTTAGAGAAAGCCGCTAAAGAGGTGGATCCGCAGACAAGATTCGGATATTTCCATCAGGCTGAGGAGATGCTTATGAGAGATATGGGTGTAACACCGCTTCTTTACTACAATGAGATGTATCTTCAGAGCGATAAGGTAAAAGACAGCTATCATACAGCTGACGGTATCTATCACTTTGAGTATGCCGATATTGCAGAATAAAAAATATTAGAATTTTAGGAGAATTTATGAGAAAAAGATTGTTTTTGGCTACACTGACAATTGCTGCAGCAGTAGCACTTTCAGCATGTGGAGGTTCAAAATCCACAAGTAAGAGCGGAAAGATCCTTACTATTGAGGAAGGACCTGATGTTGAAACAATTGACCCTGCACTCAATCAGTCAGCTGACGGTGCAAACTATTTAACAATGATATCAGACAACTTGCTTAGACTTGATAAGGACGGCAAGATAGCGCCAAGTTTGGCTGAGAAATATGAAGTAAGTGATGACGGACTTACATGGACTTTCCATCTGAGAGACGGACTTAAGTGGTCTGACGGTTCAGCGTTTAGCGCTAACGACTTTGTATACAGCTGGCAGAGAATGGTTGACCCTGAGGTTGCCGCACCATATGCAGAGACTGTACTTGGAATGGTAGAAGGATATGATGAGGCTATCGGTAAGCCTGATGCCGACGGTAATCCTACAATAGATCCTGATGTCACAAAGCTTAAGGTAGAGGCACCGGATGACAAGACTTTGGTTGTTCATATGTCACATCCTGCACCATACTTTGACAGACTTGCGGCATTTGCAGCACTTTCACCTGTAAAGAAAGATGTAGTAGAGGCAAATCCTGACGGATGGAGTCTTGATCCTAAGACATATATCTCTACAGGTCCTTTCAAGCTTACAGAGTGGAAGCAGGGAAGTTATTTGTTGGTTACAAAGAATGAAAATTACTGGAACAAGGATGCCATAAAGCTTGACGGTATTAAATGTCTTCTTATGCAGGATCAGAATGCGGCTTTCAGCGCATATGAGTCGGGAGATGCATTAATGATTAAGGATTATCCTGTACAGGAGATAACAACAATACAGAAGAGACCGGATTATAAGTCCAGTCCTAAGCTTGGAATATCATATATCGATATCAACAATGATTTGGATGAGTTTAAGGATCCTAAGGTGAGAGAGGCACTTTCACTTGCACTTGACAGAAAGTATATGGCGGAAACTATTTCAGCAGGTATACTTGCACCTGCAACAGGTTTTATACCTGACGGTGTAGTGGATTGGGACGGAAGCGCATGGGCTGATAATATCACAGATAAGTCTGTATACTTTGATAATGACAATTTTGATGCAAACCTTGCAAAGGCTAAGGAACTTTTGAAGGAAGCCGGACATGAGAACGGAGCAGGTCTTCCTACTATGTCATATACAACAAATGATGCAGGCCTTAACAAGAAGGTTGCAGAGTACTTACAGCAGGCTTGGAAAGAGCTTGGAATAAATGTTGAAGTAAATATCGTTGAGTGGAAGTCATTTATACCACAGAGAAGATCCGGAAACTATCAGATAGCAAGAGACGGATGGGTAATGGATTACAACGATCCTTCAAATCTTCTTGAGTGTGCATACAGTTCAAACGGAAACAACAGCTCAAGATACAAAAGTCCGGAGTTTGATGCTCTCCTTGATAAGGCAGCACAAGAGTCTGATGCAAAGACAAGATTCGGATATTTCCATCAGGCTGAGGAACTTCTCTTAAAGGATGCCGGAGTTATTCCGATACTTTATCAAAATGAGACATATCTTCAGAGCGATAAGATAACAGACAGTTTCTATACATCAGACGGTATTTGGCACTTTGAGTATGCCGATATAGCAGAATAATATATTATATTTTAGAGTCGGAACTTGCTTTCCGACTCTTTTTGTATAAATATTGATAATCTTTGATGCATAAATTTGAGTTTCTAATGTTTTAACTTGTCAAGATATTATTTATTTAATTTAAAGGGTAGACAAAGATATTCAATTATGGTATATTTATTCACATAATTGAATAAAGTTAAAAATGAAGGAGGAATTAATGAAAAAAAGATTTATTGTTGCCGCATTGGCAATAGCCGGTGCAATGGCCCTGTCAGGTTGTGGCGGTTCAAAATCAGGCGGTGAAGGTACAAAAAGTGGTGATACTACACAAACAGCTGCAGGTAAGAAGATACTTACAATTCAGCTCGGACCTGATGTAGAGTCAATTGACCCTGCGCTCAACTCTGCCGTAGACGGAGCAAACTATATATTGTTTGCTTTTGACAATCTTTTAAAGATGGACAAAGACGGAAAAGTTGTACCGGGACTTGCCGAGAAGTATGAAGTAAGTGATGATCAGCTTACATGGACATTCCACTTAAGAGACGGCTTAAAGTGGTCTGACGGTTCAGCTCTTACAGCTGATGATTTTGTATACAGTTGGCAGAGATTGGTTGATCCGAGTGTTGCCGCACCTTATGCACAGACCGTACTCGGAATGGTAGAAGGCTATGACGATGCTATCGGAAGACCTGACGGTGACGGCAATACCACAGTAGATCCGGATCCTACAAAGTTAAAAGTAGAGGCACCGGATGATAAGACTTTGATTGTACATATGGCAAAGCCTACACCATACTTTGATAAGCTTGCCGCATTTGTTTCTCTTTCACCTGTAAAGAAGGATGTAGTAGAGGCAAATCCTGACGGTTGGAGTATCGATCCTAAGACATATATCTCAACAGGTCCTTTCAAGCTTACAGGATGGGAACCCGGAAGTTACCTTATGTTTGAGAAAAACGAGAACTATTGGGATGCGGATTCCATAAAGCTTGACGGTATCAAATGTCTTCTTATGCAGGATCAGAATGCGACATTCAGTGCATATGAATCAGGTGATGCTTTAATGATTAAGGATGTTCCTACACAGGAGATTACAACATTAAAGGATAGATCGGATTTCCATATAGATCCTATACTTGGAACATACTATCTTGATTTAAATACTACCTTAGATGAGTTCAAGGATCCTAAAGTAAGAGAGGCGCTTTCACTTGCTTTAGACAGAAAATATATTTCAGAGACAATTACAGCAGGTACATATACTCCTGCAAGCGGCTTTGTAAGTGAAGGTGTAACAGACTGGAACGGCACAGCATGGCAGGATAATATAACAGATAAATCAGCTTATATAAATATTGATGATCATGCAGGTAATCTTGCAAAGGCTAAAGAGCTTTTAAAAGAAGCAGGATATGAGAACGGTGTCGGTTTACCTGAGATGGTTTACTCAACCAATGATGCAAGTTATCACAAGAAGATTGCCGAGTATTTACAGCAGGCATGGGGTGAGCTTGGTCTTAAGGTACAGGTAAATATCGTTGAGTGGAAGTCATTTACACCACAGAGAAGATCGGGTAACTATCAGATAGCAAGAGACGGTTGGGTAATGGATTATAATGACCCTTCAAATATCTTGGAGCTTGCATTAACCGGAAACGGAAACAACAATGCCAAGTACAGCAATCCGGAGTTTGATGCTCTTATGAGCAAGGCGGCTACAGAGAAAGATCCACAGACAAGATTCGGATACTTACATCAGGCTGAAGACTTTATAATGAAGGATACAGCTATGGTTCCGCTTCTTTATTACAATGATTTCTATCTTCAGAGCGATAAGATAACAGGCAGCTGGCATTCACCTGACGGCTTCTGGCACTTTGAATATGCGGATATAGCTGAGTAAGATAACAGTATAATATTAAATTTGGGCAGAAACTTCATAGATTGGGGTTTCTGCTTTTTTATATTTATATTGACTTTTTCGCTACAAAAAATTAAAATTGTAGCGAAAGGGTTTGAGAATATGGATGAAAGAAATATTATTGATAGGTTACTTGAAGAACAGAACGGTTATATCAGACTGGTTGAAGCTCAAAATGAAGGATTGTCAAAGTATTCTGTTTTGGATTATGTCCGTAAGAATGAAATGGAAAAGATTGCACCCGGTATATACATTTCACCAGATGCATGGGAAGACAGACTGTATTCGATTCAGCTAAGGAATAGAAAAGTTGTTTTTTCCCATGAAACGGCCCTGTATATTCATAATCTTTCCGACAGAGAGCCTTTTTCACCTGTAATTACTGTTGGACGAGGTTATAATGCGAAACATCTAAAAGATATCGGTGTTGTAGTACATACGGTAAGACAGGAATGGTTAGAGCTGGGATTGACAAAGGCGCAGACTTTTACCGGTAATACTGTGAGAATCTACGACAAAGAGCGTTGTATATGTGATATTATCAAAAATAAAAAAAGAATGGATATTCAAGTATTTCAAAAGGCTTTGACATCATATTTTTCAGATAGTGAAAAAAATATTCATAATCTCATGGAATATGCAGGTATTATGGGGGTCTTAGATAAGGTGAGACAATATACAGAGGTATTGTTATGATTAAAAATGCTACAGCTGTAAAGGCAAAGATAAAAAATAAAACAGGTGGTGATAGTGACAAATCGCAGATAATGCTAAGAATATATTTGATGGAGCGATTTCTGGAAAGAGTTTCTTTGTCACAATACAGAGACAATTTTGTGTTGAAAGGTGGTCTTTTAGTATCTTCTCTGGTAGGTGTGGATATGCGTTCAACTATGGATGTAGATACTACAGTAAAATCACTTCCTTTAAATAAGAGGTCAGCACAGAAGATTTTGGAAGAAATAATAGCAATTGAAGTAGATGACGGAGTTATTTTTCATATAACCAAGGTACAGGATATTATGGAAGGCCACGAGTATGAGGGTATTCGTTTTATGATAGAATGTACGATGGATAAGTTAAAACAGACCATTAAGGTCGATATCTCAACAGGTGATGAGATTACGCCGAGGGCGGTAGCATATAAGTTACCGCTTATTATTGAGGACAGATCAATTAATCTTTGGGCGTATAATTTGGAGACACTTCTTGCAGAAAAACTTGAAACCATCATGGTAAGAGCTGAAGCTAATACAAGGATGAGAGATTTCTATGATATACATGTTTTACTTGAGCAAGATGTAGTGACTATTGACAGAGATACAATGAAATCTGCATTTTATGCTACATGTAAGAGACGAAAGTCTACTGAGCGGATTGTGACGATAGATGATGTTATCAATAAGATTGCTGATGATGAAGTGATGAAGCAGCAATGGAAGAACTATCGAAAAACCAACTATTACGTAGGTGCATTAGAATGGTATGATGTAATAGAAAGCACGAGAACATTAAGAACAATGGTTGAGTAAAAAATAACGATATTGTAGATTGTTCCTGAAAATGAGATATTTTTTATATGGTCCTGTCTTTGACAGTTTTGAAATATAAAATACCCTTCAAACCCTGTGTTTTAGCGGCTTTGGAGGGTATTTGCATTTCGTTTTGAAACTAAAAAATAGTATTTTTTATTAACTGATAGTATATTTTTTACCAAGTGCAAGTTCTATTTTAAGCATATCTGGCTGATAGCATATATCGGTCAGAACTACAAATTTAAAGATATAGTGCGGTACTTTGAAGATGTTTGCACTATACCCGTCTATAAAAGAAGTTTTAGATAATGGTGGAACACTTTTTGTAGACGAACTTAATGCAAGATTGCATCCGTTACTTGTGCGTAATATAATACTTACTTTTTTATCTGAAGAGATAAATACCATGAATGCTCAACTTATCTTTACTACTCACGATATATGGCAGTTTTCAAACGATTTACTGCGAAAAGGGCTGATAATATGGATGACAAAATACCCTTACCTGCATTGTAGATTATATCTACTTTGCAGGTATTTTGCATTGAGATACACAAAAACTGATTGACAACTTGTCAGTTAAAGTATATCATATGACTGAGCGGAGGTATAAAATGAGAGATGTGAAAGAACCTGAAATACGGCGCACCGAGATTATGGATGCTGCAATGATACTTTTTATGGAGAAGGGGTATACCAATACAACAACTCAGGATATAGTCGATAAAGTAAATATATCAAGAGGATTATTATATTATCATTTCAAAAATAAGGAGGATATTTTATATTGTCTTGTAGAAAGATATTCAGAGAGATTGTTGAAAGATATTTACAGTATCGTCTATGATGAAGATAAATCCGCTATAGAAAAAATCAGGTCTTTTATAGATATCACAATTATATCTTCACAAAATATTACTGTAGAGGATACGGTACTGCAAAAAACAGTTGAACTTAAAGAAAATCAATACATGATAGACAATTTATCCCATAAGCTTGTTGAAAAGCTTACAGTATATTTTGAAAAAATTATAAATCAAGGGATAGAAGAAAAGAATTTTTCTGTAAAATATCCGACAGAAACGGCAGAGTTTCTTATGACGGCATATGTTTTTGTATCAAATAACATGAGCATAAAATATTCAAAAAAAGAACCTGTCAATAATTACTTAAATGCATTTAAGACAATGCTTGAACAAAGCTTAAATGCAAAAAAGCTCTTTGAAGATTAAAAATAACCGATAGCTGATACCAAACAAGCTATCGGTATTATTTAAAAGAATAACTGACAATTTGTCAATAAAGGAGAATTATGTTGGAAATAAAGAATTTCAGTAAATTTTATGGAAACAAAAAGGTAGTTGATAACCTGTCAATTTCAGTACAGTCAGGGGATATTTATGGTTTTATCGGAGCAAACGGAGCCGGAAAAACTACAACAATAAAAGCTGTAGTCGGTATTCATGACTTTGAAGATGGAAGTATAACCGTTGGCGGGCATTCAATTAAATCACAACCTGTGATCTGCAAAAAAATGATGGCATATATTCCGGATAATCCTGATCTTTATGAACATTTGACAGGGTTTCAGTATATAAATTTTATTGCTGACTTGTTTGAAGTTACTACTGGAATACGTAAAGAAAGAATTCAAAAGTACAGTGAATTATTTGAGATGACAAAGCATCTTTCAGGATTAATATCTTCGTATTCACATGGTATGAAACAGCGAACTGCAATTATTTCAGCACTGGTACATGATCCGAAGCTGTTTATCTTGGACGAACCTTTTGTTGGACTCGATCCGAAGGCGACTTTTTGTTTGAAGAGGATAATGCATGAATGTGTGTCAAACGGTGGGGCTGTTTTCTTTTCAACACATGTATTGGAAGTTGCAGAAAAATTATGTAATAAGATTGCAATTATAAAAAACGGGAAGTTAATAGCAAGCGGTAATATAGGAGATGTAAAAGGAGATAAATCCTTGGAAGCTTTTTTTATGGAGGTAGAGGATAATGAAAGAATTGTGGATACTTATTAGAGTGCAAATATATAATTTCTTTCCAATAAACGAAATCAGATATTCGAAAAATAATAAAAGCTCCGGTAGTATTACAAGCTTTGGAATAACTGTGCTTTTTGTATTTTCCTGTATATATAATATCATGATAGCCAAAACGCTGGTGCAGGTAGGGCAACAGGAATTGATACCTGCATATATTTTGGCGGTATCAAGTTTTGCTATATTATTTTTGACAATATTTTATTCTAACGGGATTTTATTTGGCAGCCGTGATATGGAAGCACTCTTATCTTTGCCGGTGAAAAACTCAGATATCATAAGCAGTAAATTCATGTTTATGTATTTATTGAACTTTTTTATAGGTTTGATGTTTATGCTTCCCGGAGGAATTGTTTGGGTAGGGAGTGAAAGCTTAGGGGCAGTTGATATTATTCTGTTTTTTCTTTCTATATTGTTTGTGCCGTTGATACCTATGTGCATAGCGTTATGTATGGGAATAATTATCGTTGTTGCCTCATCCTTTTTTAAAAGAAAAAATATTGTTGCTCTGATTTTTTCATTTGCAATGATAGGTGCAATAGGATATATTGCAGTAACAGCCATGGGTAATGAAAACAGCATCGGCATTATACTTGCCAAGCAAATCACAGGACTGTATCCGATATCTAAGCTGTTTATGCAATATTATAATTTCCCTATGTACATTGGAGAAGGAGGTTTTATTTTTCTTTCAACGGCAGTTTTTTATATATTTATAAAAATTGTTTCGGTGAAGTATAGACTGCTTAATACTCTTGCGAAAAGAACACCCGGATATGTCGACAACAAAGAAACATATAATAGAAAATCGTTATTTGTTGCCCTATATAAAAAAGAACTGGGTCGATTTTTAAACTCTTATATGGAGATGTTGAATGCAGGGTTTGGAGTGATACTTTTATGTGTTTTCAGTATATTTTTGTTGTTTAATTCTGTGGAACAAATTGGAGGGTATTTGGGAATTGAAAATGTAAATGAATATTTTTCAAATCTGTCTCCGCTTTTTATTGCGGCTATGTTGGTTATCAGTTGTCCGGCAGCTTCAGCCATATCTTTAGAAGGAAAAAACATTTGGATTTTACAAAGTTCTCCTGCCAGGGTAAAGACTATATTGAATTCAAAGATAGCACTGAATCTTACACTCCATATGATCGGATATATAATTTCAGTATTTGTATTCATATTAAAGCTTGATATGAACTTTATTCAAATATTTAACCTGATCATTGTTCCTATATGTTATTCGCTTTTTATAACAGTGACGGGAGTTGCCTTAAATAAAAAATATCCCAACTATGAGTGGGAAAGTGAGATGATAGTAGTAAAGCAGAGTATGCCTGTTATTCTATCCGGGCTTATAGGGATTGTTGCACTCATTATTCCAATTTTTCTTTATTTAGTTTTAAAGCTTATGATAACATATATCTTGCAAGCGACATCGATTTTTTTACTTGTTATTTCAAGTGTGGTTTATAAAAATGTGAGCAATTCAAAATTTATTTGATTTAATAAGGAAATAAAAAGTTTATAATACTACGAAAATTATTCTTAAAAAAGAAGCTCCACAGATATATATCCGGAAGCTTCTTCTTTATTTTATGATATAACCTTCTTATTCTGTTCTTTCAAATTCTTCTGTGCTGTTGCAAGCATCAGCTTAATTCTGTTGAGCTGGTTTACTTCCGAAGCACCCGGATCATAGTCTACCGCTATGATATTTGCTTCAGGATGTGAACGGCGAAGCTCTTTTATAACACCTTTACCCACGACATGGTTTGGCAGACAACCGAAAGGCTGTGTACAAACAATATTTGGAGTACCGGTCTCTATAAGTTCAAGCATCTCTCCGGTAAGGAACCAACCCTCACCTGTCTGATTTCCGACAGATACATAGTCCTTTGCCATATTTGCAAGATGATCTATTCTTGAAGGAGCGATGAAATGCTTACTCTTTTCAAGTGCCTTTCTTGCATCACTTCTTAGTGCCTCAAGTACCTTGATACCTACATTTGCCATAAATGCAGATTTTTTTGACATACCGAGGTTCTCGGCTTTAAAGTTACTGTTATAGAAACTGTAAAGTAAAAAGTCCAAAAGGTCAGGCATTACAGCCTCAGCACCCTCTTTTTCAAGCAAATCAACTATATGGTTGTTTGCAAGAGGAGAGAATTTAACAAGAATCTCTCCTACAATACCTACTCTAGGCTTTTTGATATTGAGTCTTGGAAGATTATCAAAATCCTTTACAATAGCTCTTATATTTCTTTTAAACTCACCGAAGTTCGGCTTTCTTACAGAAAGTGAATCAATAACACGATTTCTCCACTTTTTATGAAGTCTGTTGGCGGCGCCTTTTTCCTTCTCATAAGGCCTTGTAGCATACAAGACTCTCATAAATAGATCGCCGTATACAACAGCTTGCATTGCTTTGATGATCATTGCAGGAGTCATCTTAAAGCCCTCATTTGTCTCCATGCCGTTGGCATTTACTGAGATTACCGGGATCTGTTCCATATCCACTTTTTCAAGAGCTCTTCTGATAAAGCCGATATAATTGCTGGCTCTACATCCGCCACCGGTCTGACTCATAAAAATGGCAGTCTTATTCGGATCGTATTTTCCTGAAAGCAATGCTTCCATTATCTGTCCTACAACTATCAATGAAGGATAGCAGGCATCATTGTTTACATACTTTAATCCGCAGTCTATAGCGGAACGTGAATCATTTTGGAGTACCTCTACATGGTAGCCGAAGGCATTGAGTGCAGGCTCCAAAAGATCAAAATGTATAGGAGACATCTGTGGACAAAGAATTGTATACTCATCCTTCATCTCCTTGGTAAACACTTTTCTGTGATAAGCGGAAGAGTGTATTTTTCTCTCAAAGTTCTTTTTATCTCTTACACGCAGTGCAGCGATAAGCGAACGTATACGAATTCTTGCGGCACCGAGATTGTTTACCTCATCGATCTTAAGTACCGTATAGATCTTTCCTGAACCTGTAAGTATATCACTTACCTGATCCGTGGTAACGGCATCAAGTCCGCAACCGAAGGAATTAAGCTGTACAAGATCAAGGCAGTCATCCTGCTTTACAAGACTTGCAGCAGCATAGAGTCTGGAATGATACATCCACTGATCGCTTACGATAACAGGTCTTTCTATCTTGGCAAGATGAGAAACCGCATCCTCTGTAAGTACGGCAATTCCGAATGAAGTGATCATATCAGGAATACCATGATGTATTTCAGGGTCAACATGATAAGGTCTTCCGGCAAGAACTATACCGTGGCGGTTGTTCTTATGAAGCCACTCTATAGTCTTTTCACCTTCTCTTTCGATATCTTTCTTTGACTGAATAAGCTCTGTCCATGCAGCATGTGCAGCGAACTTTACTTCTCTTTCATTTATGTCAAATTCCTGCTTCATTACCTTGATAAGCTGATTTGTAAGTACCTCTTCATTTGTAAATGCCATGAAAGGATTCAAGAATCTGGTATTTGTCTCTCTGATCTCCTCCACATTATTCTTGATATTCTCAGCATATGAAGTAACAATAGGGCAGTTGAAATGGTTTCCGGCATCCGGCTGCTCATTTCTTTCATAAGGTATACATGGATACCATATAGTACGAACGCCGTTCTTTATAAGCCATGAAATATGTCCATGTGTAATCTTTGCAGGGTAACATTCAGACTCACTTGGGATGGACTCAATACCAAGCTCGTATATCTTCTTTGTTGACATAGGAGAGAGCACCGTTCTGAATCCGAGGTTTCTAAAGAATACAGCCCAGAACGGGAAGTTCTCATACATATTTAAAACTCTCGGTATACCGATAGTACCTCTGAATGCCTTGTCGGCTGTAAGCGGCTCATAGCCGAACATACGATTATATTTATATTCATAGAGGTTTGGAACATCCTTTTTAACTCTGTCCTTACCAAGACCTCTTTCACATCTGTTTCCTGATATGAAGTTTCTTCCGCCTTCAAATTTGTTGACCGTCATTACACAGTTATTGTTACAGCCACGGCATCTGGTCATGGATGTGTCATACTGCAGTGATATGATATCATCAAGAGAGAGCATGGTGGTCTGTTTTCCTTCATATCTTTCTCTGGCTATAAGTGCCGCACCGAATGCACCCATTATTCCGGCAATATCAGGTCTTGTAACAAAACCGCCTGAAATCTTTTCAAGTGCACGGAGTACTGCATCATTGTAGAATGTACCGCCCTGTACAACTATATGTTTTCCAAGATCTGCCGCATTTGAGATTTTTATAACCTTAAATAAAGCATTTTTTATAACCGAGTATGCAAGGCCGGCCGAAATATCGGCTACGGTAGCACCTTCTTTTTGTGCCTGCTTAACATTTGAGTTCATGAAAACGGTACATCTGGTACCAAGGTCTACAGGATTCTTTGCAAACAATGCTTCCTTTGCAAAGTTTTGAACCGAGAAGTTCAAAGAACCTGCAAAGGTCTCAATAAATGAACCGCAACCTGCAGAACAGGCCTCATTTAACTGCACGGAGTCTACTGTACCGTCCTTGATACGGATACATTTCATATCTTGACCTCCGATATCAAGTATACAGTCGACCTCAGGCTCAAAGAAAGCAGCTGCGTAGTAGTGTGCAATTGTTTCAACTTCACCTTCATCAAGCATAAAGGCGGCTTTTAGAAGTGCCTCACCATATCCTGTAGAACATGAATATACAATCTTTGCTTCAGGATTGATTTTTTCCTTTACCGACTTTATAGCCGAGATAGCTGTAGCCAGTGGGGAACCGTTGTTATTTGAATAAAAATTCCAAAGAAGGCTACCGTCTTCACCTACCAAAGCAATCTTTGTGGTGGTGGAACCGGCATCTATTCCAAGGAATATATTGCCCTTGTAGTCTTCAAGCTCGGCAGTTTTTACACTGTGGCCGAAATGTCTTCCGCTGAATTCCTCATAATCAGCCTCAGTCTCAAAGAGCGGATCAAGTCTGGCAATCTCATGCGCCATCTCAATACCTTCTTTAAGCTTGGCAATAAGATCTGAAATACCGATCATAGCATCCTTGCTCTCACAGTTAAGTGCCGCACCTATGGCTGCAAAAAGATGTGAATTGTCAGGATCTACGATATATTCATCTGTAAGATTAAGTGTTCTGATAAATGCCTGCTTAAGTTCTGAAAGGAAGTGCAAAGGACCTCCGAGGAATGCCACATGACCTCTTATAGGCTTACCGCAGGCAAGACCTGAAATAGTCTGATTTACCACCGCCTGGAAAATGGAAGCGGAGAGGTCCTCTCTTGTAGCTCCCTCATTGATAAGCGGCTGTACATCCGTTTTTGCGAAAACTCCGCATCTTGCGGCTATAGGATAAATTGACTTATAACTCTTTGCATATTCATTAAGTCCTATAGCATCTGTTTGGAGGAGAGAAGCCATCTGATCGATAAAACTTCCTGTACCTCCGGCACATATACCGTTCATTCTCTGGTCTATACCGCCTGTGAAGTAGATGATTTTTGCATCTTCTCCACCAAGCTCTATTGCAACATCGGTTTGAGGTGCAACAGCCTTCAGTGCGGTTGCAACTGCGACAACTTCCTGTACAAATGTGGACTTTAGATGCTTTGAAAGGGTAAGACCGCCTGAGCCGGTGATCATCGGAATGATATTCACTTCCCCTATTTTTTCAAAGGCATCTGATAGCTGTGCCGCCAAAGTCCCCTGTATATTTGCATAATGTCTGCGATAATCTGAAAATACTACTTCATGCTTGCCGTCAAGGATAGCAATTTTGACTGTAGTCGAACCTATGTCTATACCGAGTACATAGGTTTTTTCTGTGTTTTGCATATTATAACCTCTTTTATAAGCTTGTGATTATACAATATGGGGCTATGCCCCTGTGAAACCCGGATGCAGGAATATACCTTACAATCCGTTAAAATCAGTAGCTTGAACATGCCTTTTATTTTGAAAAATAAAATTGCACACAAAACCACACATGTAAAAACATGATTTTATATCATAGCATATTGCTAGGAATAAGGCAATGAATAAGAGGTTAAAAGTGTATTAAAGATTACAAAATGGCGTCTTTCATCTCTTTAACATAGGCTCCTATATATGAAGGAGCTTTGGTTTTGTATTGTTTTAAGAGCTTTATGATGGCTGAACCTACGATTACTCCGTCTGCTATCTGACTCATTTCCTTAGCCTGTTCGGGAGTTGAAATACCGAAGCCTATAGCACATGGAATATCGGTGTTTTCTCTTACTATCTTTACTATGGAGTTTAAATCAGTGGTGATCTCACTTCTGGTTCCTGTTACACCAAGGCTTGATACGATGTATAAAAAGCCTTTGGCTTCTTTTGCAATCATTGCAATACGGTCATCAGATGTAGGTGCAATAAGAGAGATGAGATCGATATTATATTTTTCAGAAATATCAAGGAATTCATTTCTCTCTTCAAACGGGATATCAGGAAGTATAATACCGTCAATACCTATCTCTTTGCATTTGGCAAAGAACTTTTCAGGACCGTAGGAAAATACTACATTGGCATAGGTCATAAATACAAGTGGAACAGTAACTTCCTTTCTGAGATCCGCAACCATAGCAAATACCTTATCGGTGGTAATACCGCCTTCAAGAGCACGAATATTTGCGCCCTGTATCACTACACCTTCAGCAGTAGGGTCGGAGAAGGGTATACCTATTTCCACCAAATCTGCTCCGTTTTTTACCATTTCAAGTATTGCAGCTTTGGTAGTTGCAACATCAGGGTCACCACAGGTGATAAAAGGTATAAATGCTTTTTTATTTTTTAATGCTTCATATATTTTATTCATGTAAGTCTTCTCCTTTATATCTTGCAATAGCCGCACAATCCTTATCACCTCTTCCGGAGATTGTGATTACAATAATTTGGTCCTTCTTCATAGTAGGTGCTATTTTCATGGCATGAGCAACGGCATGAGCTGACTCTATGGCAGGTATAATACCCTCCATTTTAGAGAGGTATTCAAATGCTTCTACTGATTCATCATCCGTTACAGGTACATAGCTTGCTCTTTTTATATCATGAAGATAAGAATGCTCAGGTCCTACACCCGGATAGTCAAGTCCGGCAGAGATGGAATATACAGGTGCTATCTGACCGTATTCATCCTGACAGAAATAGGATTTCATACCGTGGAAAATACCGAGCTTTCCGGTATTTATAGTAGCAGCTGTTTCAAATGTATGAATTCCCTTTCCTGCCGCTTCACAACCGATAAGTGCCACATCCTTGTCTTCAATAAAATTGTAAAAGCTTCCTATGGCATTTGAGCCGCCACCTACACAGGCAAGTACGGCATCCGGCAATTTACCTTCTTTTTCAAGGATTTGTTCCTTAATTTCTTTTGAAATTACGGCCTGGAAATCTCTGACTATAGTAGGGAAAGGATGAGGTCCCATTACTGAGCCTAGGCAGTAATGAGTATCATCTATTCTGCTTGTCCATTCTCTCATAGCCTCTGAAACGGCATCTTTTAGAGTTTTTGTTCCGCTTGTAACAGGGATAACTGTAGCACCAAGCAGTCTCATCTTATATACATTAAGTGCCTGGCGAATAGTATCTTCTTCACCCATAAATACTACACATTCCATACCCATCAATGCCGCCGCGGTTGCTGTTGCAACACCGTGCTGTCCTGCACCTGTTTCTGCAATAAGTCTGGTCTTTCCCATCTTTTTTGCAAGCAGTGCCTGTCCGAGGACATTGTTTATCTTATGTGCACCTGTATGTGTAAGGTCCTCACGCTTTAAATAAATCTTTGCACCGCCAAGATCTTCAGTCATTTTCTTTGCAAAATAAAGTTTTGAAGGTCTGCCTGCATAATCATTTAGAAGATAATTGAGTTCTTTGTTAAACTCAGGATCATTTTTATAATGATTATATGCTTTTTCCAATTCTATCACTGCATTCATAAGAGTTTCAGGGATATACTGTCCTCCGTGAACTCCAAATCTTCCTTTAATATCTGTCATTGTCTACCTCTCTTACTAAATTTACAAATTTTCTTATCTTAGCGGCATCTTTTTTGCCTTCGGTTTCTATTCCCGAACTTACATCCACACCGAATGGATTTAGCTTAATTATTTTTTCTTTTATATTATCTAATGAGAGTCCGCCTGCTAAAAAATACTCTCTGTCAAAGCCGTCAAGTAAGGCTTCATCAAAGGTCTCCCCACAGCCTGCCCCCGCATCCAATAAGATAAAATCCGTGTTTTTATTTATTGATTTTATATCAGACTTTGATTTTATCTGATAGGCATATATTATAGGTACATTTATCTTTTTCTTTAATGTATTTATATAGCCCTCATCTTCATTTCCATGAAGCTGAACAATATCAATGATTTTATTTTTGACAAGATAGGCTATATTCTCAATATCTTCATTTACAAACACACCCACAGCCTTTACTCTGTTATCAAGCCTGCTTTTCAGTACCTTTGCCGTATCAAATGATATATATCTTTTACTTTTTTCGGCAAATACAAAGCCTATATAATCAGGTAATACTTCATTTATCACCTTGATATCATCTTCACTTTTTATGCCGCAAAGCTTAATTTTTGTCATATCTACCCTTTAACCAATCCAAAGTGAATTTTTTATTTTCTGCACGCATTAGTACTTCACCTACCAAAGCGGCATCGGCTCCCATATCAATGATATTTTTTATATCTTCAGGGCTGTTTACACCGCTTTCTGAAACAAATAAGATATCCTTAGGCACAAGGTCTCGAAGTCTTTTACTGTTATTCGTGTTTACGGAAAAGTCCTTCAGATTTCTGTTATTTACTCCGATCATACGGGAATTTATCTTTAAGGCTTTTTCGATTTCAGACTCGTCATGACATTCCACAAGGGTGGAAAGTCCCAGATCATCACTTATATCTTTGAAATACTTCAACTCTTCAACCGATAATATGGAGCAAATCAAAAGGATACAGGATGCACCCATTGCCTTGGCTTCATATATCATATATTCATCTACGGTAAAATCTTTTCTAAGCAGTGGGAGAGTAACTGTATTTGATATTTCCTTTAAATACTTATCACTTCCAAGAAACCACTTAGGTTCTGTGAGCACCGATATACAGTCTGCACCTGCCTCCTCATATTCCTTTGCAATTGAAAGATATGGGAAATCCTTTGCAATAATACCTTTAGACGGTGAAGCTTTCTTGCATTCACATATAAAAGATAATCCAGGTTTTTTTAAGGCATTTTCAAAAACAAATTTTGGTGCTTGAATATTTTCGGCTTCAGATCTTATCAAAGACAGAGGAATATTTTTCTTTTGCTCTTCGATTCGCCATTTTGTATATGTGGCTATTGTATCTAAAATAGTTATTTCTTTACTCATTGCTTACTCTTATAAAATCTTCTAAAACCTTAAGCGCTTTTTTGCTTTCAATAAGATTTATTGCAAGATCTATTCCTTCCTGTATACTGCCTGCCTTATCACCTATATAAAGAGCCGCTCCGGCATTTAAAAGTACCGCATCTGTTTTATGGCCTTTTTCACCGTTTAGTATGGCAAGAGTAATGGCTGCATTTTCCTTAGGATCACCACCTGCCAAATCTTGTTTTTCACAGCGTGTAAGACCGAAATCTTCAGGCTTTATCTCATAGGTGGTGAGTGAACCGTTATTTATTTCGCAAACCTTGGTAGGAGCGGAGAGTGATATTTCATCAAGCTTATCCATACCATATACTACCATACCTCTTTTAACTCCAAGATCCACAAGCACTTTTGCAAGAGGTTCTATAAGGTATTCATCATATACTCCAAGGAGCTGGCGCTTCGGTTTTGCCGGATTTGTAAGAGGCCCAAGTATATTAAAAACCGTTCTAAACCCAAGCTCTTTTCTTATAGCTCCTACATATTTCATAGAACTGTGATATTTTTGAGCAAAGAAAAAGCACATGCCGACCTTTTCCAAAAGCTCTTTACATTTATCGGGATCTTCTTCAATATTTACGCCCAATGCCTCAAGGCAGTCTGCCGTACCGCATTTTGAAGAAGCCGCTCTGTTTCCGTGTTTACTTACTTTCATACCGCCGGCAGCAGCTACCAAAGCTGAGGTGGTGGAGATATTAAAACTTCCGGCATTGTCACCGCCGGTGCCCACTATTTCAAAAAGGTCAAAATCCGTATCAACAGCTGTGGCATGCTCTCTCATAGCCATAGCACAACCTGCGATTTCCTGTGTGGTTTCAGCTTTCGCACTCTTTGTAGAAAGAGCTGCAAGAAATGCGGCATTTTGTGTAGGCGAAGTCTCACCGTTCATAATCTCATTCATTACCGCATAGGCTTCATCAAAAGTTAAATCTTCTTTATTTACAATCTTTACAATAGCTTCCTTAATCATAGTATCCTTTCAGTTCATTATTTTATAGGTTTTAAAGTTTGTAATCCCAATCGCAGTTCTTTCTTAAAGCTTCGTAGGATTTTACGCAACCTGCGGAACTCGTTTGTTCGCTTGAAGAACAGCGAACTACACTCAAACAAGTCCTCGGTTGCTTAATCCTATCTCGCTTTTGCGAAAGAACTAATCGCTACAGGGATTACAAAATAAAACCTATAATGTATGGCTAAAATTTCAATTTTGTATAAAATTCCTCAACATCTCTTTTCCGTATTCTGTCATTATGGATTCCGGATGAAACTGCACTCCATAAATCGGGTAGCTTTTATGTTCTACCGCCATTACTTCACCGTCATCTGTTCTTGCTACCACTTTTAATTCTGCAGGAATTGTATCCTCGCTTGCGGCAAGTGAGTGATATCTGGCAACCTTACTCTCCGTGGGTAAATTTAAAAATATAGTACCGGAGGTATCAAAATATGTAAGAGAGTCTTTTCCGTGCATCAGCTCCTTGGCATAGGTTATCGTTGCCCCGAATGCCATACAGATTGCCTGATGTCCAAGACAAACTCCAAGAATCGGAATACTTTGTCCAAGCTCCTTTATTACATCTATAATTATACCTGCATCCTCAGGTCTTCCGGGACCCGGTGAGATAATAATCTTTTCCGGAGCAAGAGCTTTTATTTCTTCCACAGTCATTTCATCATTTCGTATTACTTTTATATCAGGATTAATTTCACCTACCATTTGAAACAGGTTGTAGGAAAAACTGTCATAATTATCAATCAATAAAATCATTTGTTTATCTCCTGTGCCTTTTTTAGCGCATCGACTACAGCGCCTGCCTTATTTATGCTTTCCATATATTCCTTATCAGGCTCCGAGTCGGCTACAATACCGGCACCGCTTCTGATAAATACTTTTCCGTTTTTCTTATATGCAAGTCTGATGGCAATGCAGGTGTCCATATTTCCGGTAAAATCAATATATCCTATAGCTCCTCCATAAACTCCTCTTTTGTTGTTTTCAAGTTCACCGATAAGCTGACAGGCACGAATCTTAGGTGCTCCTGAGAGGGTACCTGCAGGAAGAACCGCTTCAAGTGCATCCAGTGCATCGTTTTCAGGTCTTATTTCACCCTTTACAGTAGAGCCTATATGCATTACATGCGAATATCTTTCTATAGAGTGGAATTTTTCCACCTTCACACTTCCGAATTTACTTATCTTGCCAAGGTCATTTCTTCCAAGATCTACAAGCATGTTGTGTTCAGCCAGTTCCTTTTTATCAGCAAGTAATTCTTCTTCCAAAAGCAGATCCTCAGCCTCTGTTTTTCCTCTCGGTCTTGTACCAGCAAGAGGGAAGGTGTGGAGTATTCCGTCTTCAAGCTTTACCAGAGTTTCAGGTGAAGCTCCCGCAATCTCTACATCGGTACCTGAAAAATAAAACATATATGGTGAAGGGTTTACCGTTCTAAGCACTCTGTAGGTATCAAAAAGACTTCCGCTAAAGTCCGCCTGCAAGCGGTTTGAAAGTACTATCTGGAATATATCGCCCTCCTTGATATGATGCTTTGCCTTTGCAATCATCTCTGAAAATTCTTCTTGTGAGAATAAAGGCTTTACTTCAGAGAGCAGTTTTCCTGTTTCATAGGATTTCTCACCCGTAAATAAAAGATTTTTTATTTTCTCAAGTCTTTTAACAGCGTTCTCATAGGCAATATGAGTATCTTCATTAAGTGAAATATTTGTAATAAGGATAATTTTTTGCTTTACATGGTCAAATACAATCACATCTTTAAAAAGCATTACATCAATATCTTTAAAGCCCTCAGAATCTTCTACATTTCTTTTGATACTCGGTTCCTTGTAGTTTATATAGTCAAATGAAAAATATCCGACTAAACCGCCTGTAAAAGGAGGTAGAGAGGTAAGTCTCGGGCTTTTGTATTTTTTCAACAAATCTCTAAGATAGCCGGTAGGATCGCTACACTCAAATTCTTCACCGTCCACATTTATTTTGCCGTCATTACAGCTTATAGAAAGTGTGGGATCAAATCCGAGAAATGTATATCTTCCCCAACTCTCGTTAGCCTTTGCCGATTCCAACATATAGGCATGTGTTGAAGCCTTTTTTAGAATTCTTATCGCTTCAATAGGTGTGATAAAGTCGGATAATATTTCCATACTGACCGGTGCGAGAGTGTATTCTTTATTTTCTTTTATTTTTTCTATTTCATTTAATGTAGGGTAATACATACTATAATGTCCTTCCTTCAAGTACAACTCTTTTTTTGATTTCATCCATAAGGGCAGCGAACTGATCAAGGTCAAGTGATTGTGCACCGTCACATAATGCTTTAGCCGGATCATTGTGTACCTCAACCATAATGCCGTCAGCACCTACAGCAAGTGCGGCCTTTGCAAGCGGCGGTACAAGCGATCTGATGCCCACCGCATGGCTTGGATCCACCAGTACCGGAAGATGAGTTTTCTCTTTTAAAAGTGCGACCGCTCCAAGATCCAAAGTATTTCTTGTGGCAGTCTCAAAGGTTCTGATACCACGCTCACAAAGTATTACATTTTCATTGCCTGATGCCATGATATATTCGGCACTCATAAGGAATTCCTCAATAGTGTTACAAAGTCCACGCTTTAAAAGTATAGGCTTTTTCAACTTTCCGACTTCCTTAAGTAAATCAAAGTTTTGCATATTTCTGGCACCTATTTGAATAATGTCCACATTCTCAAACAGCGGTAATTGTGTTTGATTCATTACCTCAGAGATAATCGGAATATTGACTGCGGCCTTGGCACTCTCCAAAAAGTCAATCCCTTCCTTACCGAGTCCCTGGAAAGCGTAAGGAGAAGTTCTCGGTTTAAATGCTCCTCCGCGAAGTATTACAGCTCCGCTGTCTTTAATACTTCTTGCAACCATTGTAATCTGATCTCTTGTTTCCACGCTGCAAGGTCCTGCAATAACGGTAAATGTACCGGTACCTATACTGATGTCGTTTACCTTTATGACAGTATCGTCAGGGTGAACGGTTCTGCCTGCAGCCTTATATGTTTCTGTAACTCTTTTTCCGTAGTCAACTATCGGATGAGTTGCTACTATAGTGTCCATATCTATTTTTGAAGTGTTGCCGATTAAGCAAACAGCCGTATGTTCCGTTCCCGGTGCATATATTGTATCAAATCCTATATCTTCAAATTCTTTTCTAAAGTTTTGTATAGCCTCTTCACTGATGCCTGCTTTTAATATAAAAACCATAAGTCCTCCTGAGTAAATAAAAAAGTCCCTGACAAATAAAAACCTAAAAAGGCTGATATTTGTCAAGGACGAAATTTCAACAATAAAAAATCGCGGTGCCACCTTGATTCACAGTATGACCTGTGCACTTTAAGATACCTACATATCCCTTGCAACTGACGTATGCGTACGTTGTAGTATACTTTGCCGAAGCATTTGACTACACCCTCCATGGTCCATTTGCTAGACTGTTTCTTATCCGGCTCTCACCTTCCCGGACTCTCTGTGAAGTCATGACTAACTTTATCTCCATATCAACGGTTTGATTATTTTTTGAATTCTAATATAAAATTTTTATTATGTCAACAAAAATATTTTTAGGTGTATACTAAAAAACTCAAATCATTTACATACAAGCAGTATAAATGTTATAATAGGCGCGTGTTCTTTGGCAAAAGGCTTTAATACACAAAGTCCATCAAAAAATAGATGTAAGAAAGGAGTGCGATGGGTTTTTTAGAAAAATTGGAAAGAAAATTCGGCAGATATGCAATCAGAAATTTGATGATGTATCTGACTGTATTATATAGTATAGGTTTTGCTATATCCTTGATAAATATTGAAATATATTATAATTATTTATCATTGGATATACCTAAAATACTTTCGGGTCAGGTGTGGAGACTTATTACATGGACTATGTATGCACCGGATCAAAGTATATTTTTCGGGGCTATAATGCTGTATTTGTATTATAATCTCGGAAGCAATCTTGAAAGGGTTTGGGGAAGTTTCAGATTTAATCTCTATATGTTTATGGGATATTTCTTCCTTATTGTAGGAGCATTTGTGCTGTATGCAATATACGGGGATGCTGTAAGCATGTTTCCGCTTACACCCGACAGCCTGAATATGTCAATATTTTTGGCTTTTGCAGTAACTTATCCTGAGATGAGCTTTTATGTATACTTTGTATTACCGATAAAGGCAAAATATTTGGCATTTGTATATTTACTTATTGAAGCATATAGCTTTATAATGGGTGGCGTCATTACAAAGGTATCAATAGGGCTTAGCTTGTTCAACTTTATAATATTCTATTTACTTACAAGAAACTGGTATAGAATATCACCGAAGAATATAGCCGGAAGGGCGAAATTTAAAAAGGCGGCCAAGATAAGACCGGCAGGTGAGTCGATACATAAATGTGCGGTTTGTGGAAGAACCGAAAAAGATGACGATACACTGGAGTTTAGATTCTGTTCTAAATGTAAGGGAAATTTGGAGTATTGCTCAGACCATTTATATACACATATTCATGTGGAATAGAGCTTACATCCGTATTTTGAAGTATTATTGGTTTGCCGTTTATTTTTAAATATATCTTGATACATTTAAAAATGAGCGGTAGTATTTACGCTTATAAAAATAAAGAGGAAAAGAAATGAAGAGAACAAAGATTATCTGTACCATGGGTCCAAACACAAATGATAAAAAGCTTATGAAAGATATGGCGATTGCAGGGATGGATGTTGCCAGATTCAATTTTTCACATGGTGATTATGAGGAGCATCTTGGCAGACTGAATATACTGAGAGAAGTTAGAGAAGAAACAGGAAAGCATGTAGCTGCTCTACTTGATACAAAGGGTCCTGAAATAAGAACAGGTTTACTTGAAGGCGGTCAGAAGGTAACTTTAGTAGCGGGAAATGAATATACACTTACAATAAACGAATGTGTGGGAAATGATAAGAAAGGCTTTATCAATTACAGCGGTCTTAATGATGATGTAAAGGCGGGAGACAGGATACTTATAGATGACGGTCTTATCGAGCTTGAGGTAATATCTGTTGAAGGAGCCGATATACATACGAAAATTCTAAACGGCGGTGAGCTTGGAGAGAAAAAGGGTGTAAATGTACCGGGAGTTTCTATAAAGCTGCCTGCACTTACGCAGAAGGATATCGAAGATGTAAAATTTGCCTGTGACAACGGTTTTGACTTTATTGCGGCCTCTTTTATAAGAAACGGAGATGCGGTTCGTCAGATTAGAGAAATATTAAAGGAGAAGGGTTCAACTATCCAGATTATTTCAAAGATTGAAAACCAGGAAGGTATCGACAACATGGACGATATCATCGAAGCAAGTGATGGTATCATGGTTGCAAGAGGTGATATGGGTGTTGAGATCGATGCCGCAAAATTGCCTTTTATACAGAAAAAGATTATTGAAAAATGTTCTGTGGCAGGAAAGCCTGTAATTACAGCTACTCAGATGCTTGATTCAATGATAAGAAATCCAAGACCTACAAGAGCTGAAGTTTCAGACGTTGCAAATGCCATATATGACGGTACGGATGCAATAATGCTTTCAGGTGAGTCCGCAATGGGTAAGTACCCTCTTGAAGCACTCAAGATGATGGTAAAGATAGCAAAAGAGACGGAGATACATCTTGACCATGCACTTTACAGAGGCAGAAAAGTAAACAAGATGGACAGGAAGAATATTTCAAATCAGGTTGGCTATGCAGCAGTATATACTGCAGACCAATTGGATGCAAAGGCAATAATAGCCCCTTCTATTACAGGATTTACCACAAGAATGCTTTCAAAGTGGAGATCAAGTATACCTGTTTACGGAATGAGTCCAAGTATTTCAACAGTTCGTCAGATGCAGCTTTTCTACGGCGTAGTTCCTGTATGGGCAAAGAGGGCGGACACTACAGATGAGCTTATATCATCTTCAGTTGAGATATTAAAATCAGGAAAATACATTAAGGAAAATGATCTTGTAGTAATTACGGCAGGCATCATACCTGATAAAATTGAGAGAGGACCTGCAAAATATACAAATACAATGCAGGTCGAGATAGTAAAATAATTAATAAATTAGCATACTTTTTTATACAAAAATAAGTAGAAATATGGTAAAATACAGATAAATGAATGACCGTAGAGGTCCTATAAATAAAGTCACAAGGATGTATACATTCGGGTGACTTTATTGGGATTATAAAGGAGAGAAAACATGAAAAACCCAATAGTAACATTAACAATGACAGACGGCTCAGTAATCAAAATCGAACTTTATCCTGAGGTGGCTCCAAACACTGTAAGAAATTTTATCAGCCTGATCAATGAGAAGTTCTATGACGGACTTACATTCCACAGAGTAATTTCAGGATTTATGATACAGGGCGGATGCCCACAGGGAAACGGAATGGGCGGTCCTGACTATCAAATCAAGGGAGAGTTTAACCAGAACGGATTCCAGAATGATTTGGCTCACAGCAGAGGAGTTATTTCAATGGCAAGAGCTATGAGTCCGAACTCTGCAGGTTCACAGTTCTTTATAATGCATCAGGATGCACCTCATTTAGACGGAGCATATGCCGCATTCGGAATGGTAATCGAGGGAATGGATGTAGTTGACAGAATTGCAGCTGCAGATACAGATTATAATGACAGACCGAATACAGAGCAGAAGATTGCAACTATGACAGTGGATACATTCGGCGAGACTTATGAAGCTCCTGAAAAGTGTTAATGTTTCAGGACAGCATTGTGATATATTAATATCTGATGAAAATGTGGCTTTGTGGGAGGCATTTAACTCTCACAAGGCCACAATTGCTGTACTTGGTAAAGAAGATATAGATATATCTGTTTCAAAATATGCGGTGGAAAGTCTTGAAGACATTGATGAGGAATATATAAAGAAGGTTGCCTGCAGAACTCTGGGTATGCCTTTTAATATAGGCAAGGTGGAAGGTATAAATATTCGTGAGATGAGACCCGACGACTTTGAAATTTTATCTAAATTTAGAGAATTTCCTTTTAAAACAAAAAATGACTTACAGGAATATATTTCCTTTCACTACGATTTTTACGGCTATGGATTATATGTATTTGAAAACGATAATGAGTTCATGGGTCTGGCAGGATTTTACAATAAAGACGGAAAATGTTATATTTCATATATGACTGAAGAAAGATACCGAAGGTGCGGATATACATTTAAAGTATGCAGGTATTTACTGGATTACTTAAGAGAGTCTGTAAAAATAATTGATGTATATGCACAAATAGACAAATCAAATATAGCATCGATTAGTTTTGCTAAAAAACTTGGTGTGATAATAAATGAAATTTTAATAGAGTGATGTTTAATTGCATACGCAGGTTAGAAAAACCTAACTGTTGTTTTTATACAAATTTTAATGTATAATTTTAGGAACAATATTTTTAGGGGCAGTAAAATACAGAGGTTTATTGAATGAAAGTGAAGGCATTTGCAAAAATTAATTTATGCTTGGATGTACTGAGAAGAAAAGAAAACGGTTACCATGAAGTAGAAATGGTTATGACAAATGTTGATATATTTGACGTACTTGAAATTAAAGAACTTGAAGAAAAAAAGATATTACTTAAATCATACAATACGGATTTGGCAATGGATGAGACCAATCTTATATACAAGGCCATAGCGCTTTTGCAAAAGGAAACCGGAAAGACATTCGGAGTGGAGGTTTTGCTGGAAAAGAATATTCCGATGGAAGCAGGTATGGCAGGGGGAAGTGCAGATGCGGCGGCTACATTAAAAGCGGTAAATGAGCTTTTTAAACTCGGTGTAAGTGATGAGAGACTTTTGGAGCTTGGAGCAAGCCTCGGTGCGGATATACCTTTTTGTATAATGGGAGGAACGGTACTGGCAAGCGGAATTGGAGAAAAGCTTAGGCGATTAAGCCCCTTACCGAAAATGAAACTTTTAATAGTAAAACCGAAAGCGGGGCTTTCTACAAAAAAGGTATATGAGAGCCTTGATATAGACGGCCTTAATAAGGCAGGATTTATACATAAAGATGTAGGTGAAATGGTTTCGGTTATAGAGAGTGATGAAGCCGATAAGACAAAGATAGAAAAAATTGCCGGGAGACTCGACAATATTTTGGAGGTGCCTTCTATAAGACTTTTGCCTTTAATAGCGGATATCAAGCAAAAGATGCTTGATAACAATTGTCTTGGAGCTCTTATGAGCGGAAGCGGAACCGCAATATTCGGTATCTATGAAAATGATGAGGATATGATAAAGACCAAAGAAATATTGGAAAAAGACGACAGAATAAATTATATACAGATTACAAATACACTATAGAAAGATATATGGAGGATACAATGACAGCTTTTTCGCATGCAGAAGGAGATGAATATATGCCACTGAGAGATGTGGTTTTTAAAACTTTAAGACAGGCAATTCTAAGAGGAGAGTTGCAGCCGGGTGAGAGACTTATGGAGATAGCTCTCTCAAAGAAGCTTGGAGTGTCAAGAACACCTATAAGAGAAGCTATAAGAATGCTTGAACTTGAAGGCCTTGTGCTTATGATTCCGAGAAAGGGTGCAGAGGTTGCAGGGATTACCGAAAAGAATCTTAGAGATACTCTGGAAGTGAGAAGAGCCTTGGAGGAGCTTGCAATAGAACTTTCATGTACAAAGATTACGGATGAGGAGTTAAATGAGCTTGAGCAGGCTGAAGAGGAATTTGTTGATTCAATAGAAAATAAAGATATTATTGATATTGCACGTGCAGATGAGAAATTTCATGATATAATATTTACAAGCACAGGCAATGATAAGCTGGTACAGATGATAAATAATCTACGTGAGCAGATGTATCGTTACAGACTTGAATATGTAAAGGCTGAAGCGACAAGAAATCAGCTTATGGAAGAGCATGAGATGATATTAAAGGCGCTAAAGTGCAGAGACAAGTCGGAGGCTAAGAGAATCATTGCCGAGCATATAAATAATCAGGAGGTGAATGTTTCCAAGAAGATCAAGGAGACACCTACAAAATAATGAGGAAATTAGTGATAATATTCGGAGGACAGTCCTCTGAACATGAGATATCTGTAATATCTGCAACCAATATATCAAAACAGGTGGATACTGATAAATATGAGCTCATTTTAATCGGTATCACCAAGGAAGGTAAATGGCTCAAGGTTGAGAATATATCTTCAATGGAAGACGGAAGTTGGATTAATTCAAAGAATTGTGCATTTATTTTGCCTGATGCAACAAAAAAGTGTATAATAGTAGAGACAGATGGGGAATATAAGGAAATTCATGTGGATGTGGTATTCCCTGTACTGCATGGACTCTATGGTGAAGACGGTACTATTCAAGGACTGTTGGAACTTGCAAAGATTCCCTATGTAGGGTGTGGAGTTTTAGCCAGTGCCGTAGGTATGGACAAGCTCTATACAAAACTTGTTGTTGACAAGCTCGGTATAAGACAGGCCGCATATGAGCCGGTACTTGACTATGAAGCGAGGGAGGATTTTGAAGGAGTAATAAAGAGGATTGAAAACAGATTTGACTATCCGGTATTTGTAAAGCCTTCAAACGCCGGTTCTTCAAGAGGCGTATCAAAAGCCTCAAACAGAGAGGAACTGGAAAAAGGTATAAAAGAAGCTCTAAATCATGACAGAAAAGTTCTTGTGGAAGAAACTATAGTGGGACATGAGGTGGAATGTGGAGTGCTTGGCAAACCGGGAGATGTAATGGCAAGCGGAGTCGGTGAGATAAAATCGGCGGCAACATTCTATGATTATGATGCAAAATATAAGCTGGATTCACTCACATTGCTTGACTCAAAGCTTCCTGACGGAGTAAGAGAAAAACTTCCCGAGTGCGCAAAAAAGATTTTTACAGCTTTGGACGGATTCGGACTTTCAAGAGTGGACTTCTTTGCAAAGGAAGACGGAGAGATTGTATTTAATGAGATAAATACAATGCCCGGATTTACCGCAATAAGTATGTATCCTATGTTATTTGAGGCTGCGGGTATCGGAAAGAAAGAGCTGATTGACAAACTTATTGATTTGGCTTTTGAGAGAAGGTGATTTTTCTTGAATTTACCTATAGGAATATTTGATTCAGGTGTCGGAGGGCTTACGGTAGCAAGGGAAATAGTGTCGCAGATGCCAAATGAAAGTACTGTTTATTTTGGAGATACGGCAAGAGTTCCATACGGCTCCAAGTCAAGAGATACTATTATTAAATACTCCGGACAGATTGTAAAATTTTTACAGACAAAAAATGTAAAAGCTATTGTGATTGCGTGCAATACCGCCAGTGCTTTTGCGCTTGACATATTAAAGACAGAGATTGATATACCGATTATGGGTGTTATTCATGCAGGTGCCATAACTGCCGCCAAAACCACAAAGGTGGGAAGGATTGGAGTTGTGGGTACCAGCGGAACCATATCAAGCGGTATATATGAGAAAACTATTCATCAGATAAATAATGAACTTGAAGTAATACAAAAGGCCTGTCCGCTTTTGGTTCCTTTGGTAGAAGAGGGCCTTATAAATGACAGAGTTACAGATGAGATTATTTCAAGGTATGTTAGTGAATTAAAGAGCAGACATATTGACAGTCTGGTATTGGGATGTACCCATTATCCTTTACTGTATAAGACTTTTGGAAGGATTATGGGAGAGGAAGTTTCCCTTGTAAATCCTGCATATGAGACCGCGAAGGAATTGAAATCTTTGTTGGAGCGTGAGAATCTTTGTGCCGTGGATGACGGCGAAGTTTTTCATGACTTTTATGTCAGTGATATGGCGGAAAGATTTAGTGATTTTGCATCTTCTATTATGCCCGGCATAGTAAAGAAGGCCGGTATAGTCAATATAGAGGAATTTTAGTGACAATAAAATATTGTTACGATTAAAAAACATTTAAAGCTTTGCAGAATGCATACAAATTGGATTGGCTAGACAAGAGTGTACATAAAGCAGACAGGCATTCTTTGTTGAGCATAGTTATCAGTTTTTTATTTAAGGTTATTTTATATAGAATAGTGGGGAGATACATTTTTCTAGTAAACTATCATTCTTTTATTTTAAACTTGATATTTGCATAACAACCAGTGGTAGCTTAGGGTTGGGTAGAGACCGCATTGCGGCTTCTACTATGGTTTTAAGGTAGAAGATTATGAAAGAATTTGTAGATATTGAGATTAGCGGCTCTCATTTGAGGTATGATGAGAACGATCCTATTGCCGTGAATATTTCAGGAAATCACTATATTGATGGTGATATACACAAAATAACTTACGTGGAAGAAGCCCAAGGTTTTGATGAAATTATCCTTAATACAATAATAGTAAAGAAGAACAGGGTTGAAATTATCAAAGAGGGTGTGGTAAATTCCAAGATGGTATTTGCCAATAACAGTAGGTACAAAACAATATATGACACTCCCTTTGGAAGATTGGATATGGAAACAGAGACAAAGCTTCTGCTCATAGATATGAATGAGGAGGAGATAAATGTCTATGTTGAATATATACTCTACATAGAGGGAGATAGGGCATCAAATTCAAAGATGCGCATTCACATAGTTGAAGCTGTTGATAGAGTAGATAAAAAGGGTGGTTGATCCACCCTTTTTTAGAACAGGTTAGTTAAACCTAAGTCAAGGAGGAAATATGGACAATAAATTAAAAATTTCATTCAATTCACCGGTTATATTGGGATTTGTTATTTTGAGCTTTATAGTATTTGTAATGGATGTTATTACGGGAGGACTTTCCACAAGACTTTTCTTCAGTGTATACAGATCGTCTTTTATAAATCCTCTTACATATATCAGATTTTTCGGACATGTACTTGGCCATGCAAATCTTGATCATTTCCTTGGTAATATAATGCTGATACTTGTAATCGGACCGATGCTTGAAGAAAAGTACGGTTCGGCGAATATACTCTTTGTAATTCTTGCAACTGCACTTGTAACGGGATTGGTACATTTCTTTGTATTCCCGTCTTCAGGATTGCTTGGAGCAAGCGGTGTAGTGTTTGCATTTATACTGCTTTCATCATTTGCAGGATTTAAAGAAGGAAAAATTCCTTTTACATTTATTCTTGTAGCGCTTTTATATATCGGAGAGCAGATATATCAAGGATTCTTTGTACAGGACAATATTTCAAATCTTACTCATATCCTCGGAGGTATAGTAGGTGCCCTGCTTGGATATGTGATGAATAAGGGGAGAATGAACAGGTACTAGGGTATTTATGGAGAGAGAAATAATATATGATATTTCTGTTCTGGAATATGTGTTATTTTGTATAGAAGGTCTTGCAAAAAAGCTGGGAAAAGATGGAAGAGAAGTATATCAAATACTGACAGAGGACAGCGATATATTAAACAGTTATATAGTACCGTCATATGATGTATTACATACACAGGGCAAAGATTATATTATTGAAGATATTTTGGATGTGATGAAGAAAAGAGGTCTGACGGTATGAGACTATATCATGGTTCATATACAGAAATTAAATCACCGGATTTATTACATTCAAGAAAAAATGTTGATTTCGGATTGGGATTTTACACAACTCCATTGTATGAACAGGCCGTAAATTGGGCAAGAAAGTTTAAAAGAAATGGAGGCAATGGGATAATATCATATTATAGATTTGATGAAAAGGTACTTCATAAATTAAAGGTATTAAACTTTGATACATATTCAGATGAATGGTTGGACTTTATTCTAAATTGTAGAGCAGGTAAGGATGTATCAGATTATGATGTGGTAATAGGTGGTGTTGCTAATGATAAAGTTTTTAACACTATTGAATTATTTTTTGATGGACTGATTGACAAGAAAGAGGCTATAAGTCGATTAAAATATGAAAAGCCTAATCTACAGATATGTTTCAGGACACAAAAAGCGTTGGACTACAGTTTATTATATGAGGGAAGTGAGACAATATGAATGCAAATCCTGTGTTATTACAAAAGAAATATGCACGCATTATAGAAAATTTTGCACGAAAAAAAAACATTTCAATTGAGGAATCTTTAGATTTTTTTTATCACTCATTTACATATGAACTGATGAGTAAAGGGATTTCCGATATGCATTGTATGAGTGATGAATATTTGATTGAAGATTTGGAGCGAGAATATAGTGGCGAGTATGGAAATAGGAAAGCTATATGAGATATACTCAACCGATGATGAAAGCTTTAGTGTAGGATATCTGCTGCATCAAAATGATGATATCTGTATATTTAAAGCGTATGATGATCAGGGGAGAGAAGCAGGAATTTATGCTTTTAAAAAGAAAATAATAAGCTCATGTTTTGAGGGTACGGAATATTTAGCCAAAATGAAATTATATATAGATTACTGGAAGGGTAAAGAGACAAAAACGGTATCTATGAATGACTTGGACGGTGAAATATCTATTGGAAATATCCTCGAATATATAATTTTGAGTAAACGAATATCAACTGTTATGATAGATTCGAATGATGAAATGTATACAGGTTTTATTTCAGAATTAGATGCTGTATCTGTAGCTATAGAATGTGTAGATATATCAAATGCAAAAGTTTATGATAAAATAAAAATTAATGTAGGAGATATATGCTTTATAGAATTTAACAGCGTAGATAATGATGTACTTTTGTATGCGTACAGGAATCTTAACGGAAAGCATGACTGTTGTAAATAGATTATCTATAAGCGATCAATTGTTTAAAAGGGAGATATTACAAAATTCTTATACTTTGTGATATCTCCCATTATTTTAATTATAATGTCCACGACAGGATAGAATTGTCCTGACTTTGCCAATAAAGGTAGTCTTCCCATGCATCAAAATCCCACTGTAATGTTCTTGCCATAACTTTAATCCTCTATTAATTCATGTTCGGCAAGTTTAAGCTGACCGGCTTTGTATTTGTCAAGCTTTTCTTTCAAATACCTTTGATTATTCTCCGAATAAAACGGATCCATAGAGACTTCAAAAGGTATACGATGCTCTCTGCCAACTTTCTTGGCAAATATAGTAAAGGCCGCACTCATAGAAAGTCCAAGCTCATTACAAACATTTTCCATTCTCTTTTTATCCGCCTCATCCAGACGAAAGTTTACATTAACGGTCTGTGCCATAAAACTTCTCCTTTCTTATATTGATGAATTTATTATAGCATTTGTAAAGAAAAATACAAGAAAAGTTATATAAAATATATTTACATAATATAATCAATATTGATTTTTACATATACTCTCCAATTTCCCAAAATATGATATAATATAATAAGTATTGAATGAAAAAGAGGAGAAATATGTCTTTTACACATCTACATGTACATACAGGATATTCATTATTGGACGGATCCTGTAAGATAAAAGAGATAATAAGTAGAGCAAAAGAACTCAATATGACATCACTTGCCATTACCGATCATGGAGTGATGTATGGAGTCATAGATTTTTATAAAGAGGCAAAGGCACAGGGTATCAAACCGATACTTGGTTGTGAAGTGTATGTAAGCCCTTCATCAAGATTTGAAAAGCAGGCAAAGCAGGGAGACAGATACTATCACCTTATTTTACTGGCAAAAAATAATAAGGGCTATGAGAACCTGACAAAGATAGTTTCAAAAGGTTTTACCGAAGGTTTTTATTATAAACCGAGAATAGACTTTGAACTGTTACAGGAATATCATGAGGGTATAATAGCGCTTTCAGCTTGTTTGGCAGGTGAAATTCCAAAGCTTATATCAAGAGGTAGAGAGGATGATGCAAGAAAGGCCGCACAAAAATATAAGGATCTGTTTGGTGAGGATTCTTTTTATTTGGAGCTTCAAAACCATGGAATTCCCGAGCAAAAGTATGTAAATCAGGTTCTGGTAAAAATCGGAAAAGAGCTTGATATTCCGCTTGTGGCAACCAATGATATACACTATATAAATGCTGAAGATGCAAAAGCACATGACATACTGCTTTGTATACAGACCGGTAAGACAGTGTCCGATCCCGACAGAATGAGATATGAGGGCGGACAATTTTTCTTAAAGTCCGAAGATGAGATGAAGGCACTATTTCCATATGCAATAGATGCTGTTGAAAATACCGGTAAGATAGCGGATATGTGTGATGTGGAAATAAAATTCGGTGAGACCAAATTGCCTGAATATCCTGTGCCGAATCAAATGTCGGCAAAGGAATATTTGGAAAGTCTGTGTCAAAGCGGTTTTGAAAGAAATTACCCGGACGATTATCCAAACAGAGAAGAAATAAAGAGCAGAATGTACTATGAGCTTGGCGTAATAGAAAAAATGGGTTATATAGACTATTTTTTGATAGTTTGGGACTATATAAATTATGCAAGAAGCAAGGGTATCTCTGTAGGACCGGGAAGAGGTTCTGCAGCAGGAAGTGTAGTATCATACTGTCTTGGAATCACAGATATCGATCCGATAAAATATAATCTTATTTTTGAGAGATTTTTAAATCCCGAGAGAGTTTCCATGCCCGATATAGACGTGGACTTTGCGGATGAAAGACGTGGCGAAGTTATTGAATATGTGGTAAACAAATACGGCAGTGAAAGAGTATGTCAGATAATAACCTTCGGTACATTGCAGGCAAGAGGTGTTATCAGGGATGTCGGAAGAGCTATGGAGATTCCATATGCCAGATGTGACAGTATTGCAAAGATGATACCAATGGATAAGGATATTACTTTGGGGCTTGCACTTGAGAGAAATAAGGAACTTAAAGAGCTGTATGACAGTGATGAAGTGGTTCATGAACTTATAAATTACAGCTTGAAACTTGAGGGGCTGCCAAGACATGCAAGTATTCATGCGGCAGGCGTTGTAATCTCAAAAAAAGCTGTTGAAGAATATGTACCGCTTGCACTTGGAGTGGATAATGCGGTTACAACGCAGTTTACCATGACGACCTTGGAGGAGCTCGGTCTTTTAAAGATGGACTTTTTGGGACTGCGCACACTTACAGTACTTCAAAATGCTTTGGCAATGATAAAGAAAAATCATAGTATAGATATCGACTTAAAAAATATTGACTATGATGATAAAAAGGTATATGAATTCATATCCACAGGAAGGACAGATGCGGTATTCCAGTTGGAGAGCGGCGGAATGCAAAGCTTTATGAAGCGATTAAAACCTGAAAATCTTGAGGATATAATTGCCGGTATTTCACTTTATCGTCCGGGGCCTATGGATTTTATACCGAAATATATTGCAGGTAAGAACAACAAAGACAAAGTAAGCTATGATACGCCACAACTTATTTCCATACTTGAGCCGACCTATGGCTGTATAGTATATCAAGAGCAGGTAATGCAGATTGTGCGAGATCTGGCAGGATATACCATGGGTGGAAGTGATGAGGTTCGCCGTGCCATGAGTAAGAAAAAGGCACATATTATGGAGATGGAGCGAAAGAACTTCGTATATGGAAATGAAAAAAAGGGTATCAAGGGCTGTATAAATAACGGTATAAAAGAAGAAATAGCAAACAGAATCTTTGATGAAATGATTGACTTTGCAAGTTATGCCTTCAACAAATCACATGCGGCATGTTATGCTGTGGTTTCATATCAGACCGCATATCTGAAATATTATTATCCGAAAGAGTTTATGGCGGCTTCACTCACTTCCGTAAGCGATAATCCGACAAAGCTTATTGAATATATGGGTGGCCTTTCCGATATGGGTATAAAGATATTGCCTCCGGATGTAAATCTCGGTGAGGGAGCATTCAGTGTGGATGAGGACGGTATAAGATTCGGTCTTTCCACCATAAAGGGTGTCGGAAAAGCGGTATCCGATGCGATTGTAAGAGAGAGGACTTTAAACGGAAAATTTCTTTCGCTTGAAAACTTTATAAACAGACTTCCTCAAAAGGATTTGAATAAGAGAAGCATTGAAGGCTTTATAAAGTCGGGAGCCCTTGACGGTATGGAGGGAAACCGACATGAAAAGATTCTTAATGCGGAACTTTTCATAGATAAGAAGTCCAAGGAGAGTAAGGCGGTGATCCCCGGTCAGATGTCATTTTTTGATGTGGTAAGTGAAGAGGATAAGGACAGCTTTGTTTCTGAACTTATTCATATAGAGGAGTATCCTAAAGAAGAACTTCTAAAATATGAGATGGAAGTTATGGGAATGTATGTCAGCGGACATCCTTTGGAAGAATATATTTCACTTTTGGAAAAGCACTCCGATGCAAGAAGCATTGACTTTTATCCGGATGAAAACGGAGAGATTCCTTTGGAGTCGGGAATTAAGTTGACCATTGGCGGATTGCTGGTGGAGGTAAATAAAAGATTTACCAAAAAAGGCGATATGATGGCCATATGTACTCTTGAAGATCTGTATGGAAGAATAGAGCTTGTTGTATTCCCGAAGGCATTTGAAAACTACGGCAATGAGCTCATAGAGGGTGGAAAAGTATTTGTTAAGGGAAGAGTTGATACCTCGGGAGAAGAGGAAGGCAAACTCATAGTGGATACTGTAAGTGAGTTTGGAAGAGTGAAAAAAGAACTTTGGATACAGTATGCCGATAAGGAAAGCTATGAAGAGGATCTTGGAAACCTCCTTACAGATATAGGTATGATGAGCGGAAATGACAGTGTTATCATATATCTGAAAAAGGAAAGAGCAAAAAAGGACCTTGGCGGTGAGTGGGGAGTGCCCGCAGATGAGGCTGTCAGAATACTTGGCGAAAGACTTGGCAGCGACAATGTAAAGGTAGTGGAGAAGATTTAATATATAAAAGTCAGATATGTAACAAAACGCATAGAAAAATATTGATTATTTTAGTATAATTACTTTGTGCTCAATAGAGTATTGTACTAAGTAAGAAAGGAAATTATAGACATAAGTCTATACGGTTTTTAATATGGCAAATAATGAATTCAGGGAAGAGCTTGACCCTCAAAGCAGTGTAAATAAAGTAATAGGTATTGTTTCAGGAAAGGGTGGAGTAGGTAAAAGCCTTGTGACATCATTGATGGCGGTAAAGGCAATGACAAAGGGCTTTAGAGTCGGTATTATAGATGCCGATATCACAGGACCTTCCATACCTAAGGCATTCGGGCTTAGCGGAAAGCTTGGGGTTACATATGATCAGCTTATGGTTCCGGCTGTTACAAATACGGGAATTAATGTGGTAAGTACAAATCTTATCTTAGAGAATGAGACAGATCCGGTTATATGGAGAGGACCTGTAATAGCAGGTGTTGTAAAGCAGTTTTGGAAGGATACCGTATGGAATAATATCGACTATATGTTTGTTGATATGCCTCCGGGTACAGGAGATGTTCCGCTTACAGTTTTCCAGTCAATACCTGTTGACGGAATTATAATAGTTACCAGTCCTCAGGAGCTTGTTTCAATGATAGTTGCAAAGGCCGTAAACATGGCTAAAAAGATGAATGTTCCTATACTCGGTCTTGTTGAGAATATGAGCTATTTTGAGTGTCCTGATTGTGGAAGCAAGCATGAGATATTCGGAAAGAGTCATATTGATGAGATAGCAAAAAAAGAAGGATTGAAGGTACTTGCAAAGCTTCCTATAGATCCTGAAGTGGCGAGACAGGTGGACGCAGGTCTTGTAGAGTATGTTAAGGCACCTTGGTTTGATGAAGCGGCAGATTATATTTTAAAATAATTATTTTGACCGGGGAATATACCGGAAAGAGTATGCAAAAGAAGTGGAGAGCTTATGTATATATCAAATAACCCGAATAACGAATTGGAGCAGTCCATTGTACAAGTTCCCGATTTGGTACAGATACCTGAAGAAATACATGAAATGGCACAGAAATTTCAAGAGGCCATGATGATGTATACCTGTGCAATCAGGGAAGTAAAGACAAAGCTGGAAGTTTTAAATGATGAACTTTCGGTTAAAAACAGAAGAAACCCTATAGAGGTGATAAAATCAAGAGTAAAAAAGCCGAAAAGCATTGTGGAAAAGTTAAAAAGGCGTGGACTTCCGCTTACACTTGATTCAATAGTCAATAATCTGGATGATGTGGCAGGTATAAGAGTTATCTGCTCATTCCTTGATGATATTTATGAAGTGGCCGATATGCTTACAAGACAGGACGATGTAAATTTGATTGCCGTAAAGGATTATATAAAAAAGCCTAAGGAAAACGGATATCGCTCTTACCATCTTATTATCGAGATACCGGTATTTTTCTCGGAGAAAAAGCAGCCTATGAGGGTTGAGGTACAGATAAGGACTATTGCCATGGATTTTTGGGCGAGCCTTGATCATCAGCTGAAATACAAAAAAGATTTTATTGATTCCGACGATGTTGAAAGACAGCTTAAGGAATGTGCCGATGTGATAGCAAATACGGACCAACAAATGCTTAATATAAGACAAAGCATAGAGTCAAGAGGTATAGAAGTAAGAAAACCGAGATAAAAAGTGGGGCTGTAACTTATGAAAAATTAAGTTACAGCCTTTTTGTTAATCAATAGTATATATATTGGATTTTAACCAAAGCTTCATCTTGCTGAAGCCGAACATGTATATCAAAAACAGTGTGCTGGTGATGATCCATGAAAGCGGATAAGCCCAGAGTATTGTATAGAAATTCGGGAATTTTGGTACCATTACAATTATCCAGACTATTCTAAGTACGCATACACCTCCAGCGGTCATTATCATAGGTATCCAGCTGTCACCGATTCCTCTGAGAGACCCTGAGAAGATCTCGATAATAATGTATGCCGGGAAGGCGACAACCATAAAATTCAGCATATCCGTACCTATCTTTAACACATTCTCGTCCTTGGTAAACAGGGTATAAATATTTCTTCCAAAGAGTTTTAACATTATCATTACTATTCCGGTAACTACGACCGATAAAATCATTCCGTAAATTATTCCTTTTTTTACTCTTTCTTTATTACCGTAGCCGAAGTTTTGTCCGGTGAAGGTGGTAACGGAGATTCCGAGAGACTGTATAGTCATCCAAAAGAGAGTGTCTATTTTACCGTAGGCGGTAAAGGCGGCAATTGTGTCGGTACCGAGACTGTTTATAGAGGCCTGAATAAGTATATTTGCAATGGTGTACATGGCAGACTGCATTCCTGCGGCAGTACCTATACTTATCATTTTTCTGAGCTCCGAAAAATTTATTTGTAAATTCTTTAATCTCAATTTTAATGCATCATTTCTTTTATAGAGCACTATGATGACCAATACGGCACTGATTATTTGCGATGTAACGGTTGCAATTGCTGCACCTGTTACGCCCATATTCATATAGCGTATCAATATAATATCTAAAACTATATTCACAAAACAGCTTATAACAAGGAATATAAGCGGAGTTTTGGAGTCACCTACAGCACGAAGGAGTCCGGCTCCCATATTGTAGATAAGATTAGGTGCAAGTCCCAGAAAGTATATTTGAAGATAGGGTAATGCCATAGACATCATATCATCCGGAATATTCATATTTGCAAGCATTGTCTTTGAAAATATTATACCTAATATACTGACTATGATTCCCACTATAAGTGAAAACGCAATTGAAGTATGAACGCATATACTTACAAGCCTATCATTTTTTGCGCCATAGTGTTGTGAGACGATTACACTGAAACCGGAGGATAATCCTACAAAAACGCCTATAAAAAGATTGATTATTGTACTTGTGGTTCCACCTACGGCTGCAAGTCCGAGCTTTCCTACATTTTGACCCACGATAACGGCATCTGCAGTGTTATACAGCTGTTGGAAGAAAGTTCCAAGGAGTATGGGGAAGAAGAATAATAAAAGCCCGAAGGTAATATTCCCCTTGGTCATATCCTGCTTCTTGGTTTGTTGCATAAATATCCTTTCTTTTATATCATTTCTTCAGGTTTAAAAACCTCATCAAATTTTTCCTCTGTCATAAGATTCATGACAAGAGTCGCCTCTTTTAGAGAAATATTTTTCTCATGTGCAAGCTTGGCAACTTTTGCAGCGTTCTCATATCCGATATATGGACTGATGGCGGTTACAAGCATCAGTGAATTATGCAGATTTTCATGCATTTTTTGTTTGTTTGCCTTGATACCGCACACACAGTGAACTCTGAATGAGTCCATACCTTCAGATAAAATTCTGACAGACTGAAGGAAGTTATGGATAAGCACAGGCATAAATACATTCAGCTCAAAATTCCCTTGGCTTGATGCCATATTTACAGCCGTATTATTTGACATTACCTGTACACATACCATAGTCATTGACTCACACTGTGTAGGATTTACTTTTCCGGGCATTATTGAGCTTCCGGGTTCGTTTTCAGGAATAAATATTTCACCCAAACCGCATCTTGGACCGCTTGAAAGCCATCTTATATCATTTGCTGTTTTCATCAAATCGCCTGAAAGAGATGAAAGTGCTCCATGTACAAAGGTAAGTTCGGATTTTGAAGTTAAAGCATGGAATTTATTGCTGTCTGTAACAAAATCTTTACCGGTAAGTTTTGATATATTCTTTGCAACCAGAGTGTCAAATCCCTTTGGAGCATTCAGTCCCGTACCTACAGCAGTGGCACCGAGAGCAAGTTTTTTTATAAATGGAAGCGCACTTTCTATTTGCATATAATCATTTTCAAGAGAAGACCTCCATCCGCTTATCTCCTGTGAAAAGGCTATAGGAGTGGCATCCTGTAAATGTGTTCTTCCGGATTTTACAATTCCTTCATTTTCCTCTTCAAGCTTTTTAAATGCATGTATCAGCTTATCTAAAGAAGGAAGGAGCTTATCCTGTACTTCCAAAACCGCAGCTATATGCATTGCAGCGGGGAAGGTGTCGTTTGAGCTTTGTGACATATTTACATCATCATTCGGATGCAAAAGCTTTTTCCCCAAAATCTCATTGCCTCTATTGGTAATTACCTCATTTACGTTCATATTGCTCTGAGTACCGCTGCCGGTCTGCCATACTGAGAGCGGGAAGTGCTCGTCCAGCTTACCTTCAAGTATTTCATTGCAAACCTTATTTATAATGTTCGACTTTTCCTCCGTCAATTTTCCAAGTTCAAGATTTGTAGCGGCACAGGCTGATTTCAGATATGCAAATGCTCGTATCACCTCAGTCGGAATTTTTTCGGTACCGATTTTAAAGTTTGAAAGACTTCTTGCTGTTTGAGCGCCGTAATATTTGTCCACAGGTACTTTGATACTGCCCATAGAGTCATGCTCTATACGATATTCCATAGTTTTCTCCTAACATCATTTATGCTATAATCAGTTTAACAAAAAACAAAATAAAAAAACAGGTCAATAAATGAAAATAAAAAAACAAGAGTCAAGATTTTTAATAATACTGGACATATTGATGCAATTGGCAGTGATACTTTCACTTGCATGGTTTGTGGTGTATATATTTGGAGCAAAAACCTTTATGGTCGGTCAGTCCATGTCACCGCAGATAGAGCAGGGAGAGGCTGTACTTATAAATAAAGCCACATATACTTTTTTAAAACCTAAAAGATATGATTTGATAGCATTTCAAAATACAGACGGAAGAGTGTGTATCAGAAGAGTCATAGGGCTTCCCGGTGAAAGTGTTAATATAAGAGAAGGTTTGGTTTATATAGACGGTGAAGTATTGGATAAATTTTTTGAGGCTTCATCAGGCGGTTTGGCTGCAGACGAAATTAAGTTGGCAAGTAATGAATATTTTGTATTGGGTGATAACAGAGTCGGAAGTGAAGACTCAAGGATCTCAACAATAGGAAATGTAACGGAAGATATGATTATAGGTAATGCATGGATCAGAGTATTGCCTGTAAAAAGGATAGGTTTTATAAAATAGAGCCTGATGAAAGGATAGTTTATGAAGATACAATGGTACCCGGGTCATATGACTAAGGCAAAAAGAGCCATGTCAGATGCCATAAAGCTTGTGGATATTATTATAGAGATGACTGATGCCAGAGCACCTGAGGCTACAAGAAATCCGGAAATCATGGAACTGGGTTCCAATAAGTCCAGAATTATTATATTAAATAAGGCCGATCTCTCCGATGAGAGTGCAAACAACAGATGGGCAAGCCATTATAAGGAGCAGGGTTATGAGTGCATGTTTATGGACTCCAGAAAGAAAAACGGAGTGAATGCACTGATAAAGGCTATAGAGAATGTTTCAAAGGAAAAGAGAGAAAGAGACGCCAAAAGAGGAATTAAAAACAGACCTGTAAGAGCAATGGTGGCAGGTATTCCGAATGTCGGCAAGTCCACACTTATAAACTCGGTTTCAGGAAGAGCAATGGCAAAGACCGGAAATAAACCGGGAGTTACCAAGGGGAATCAGTGGATAAAACTTAAAGGTCAGATAGAACTTTTAGATACTCCGGGAATACTTTGGCCAAAGTTTGAAGACGAAAACATCGGTGAGATGATTGCATTTATCGGCTCTATAAACGATATGATTATAGATATCAGAGAGCTGGGGCTTGAACTTATTAAATGGTTTATTAAAAACAGACCTGAGATACTTACAGAAAGATTTGAGATGGAAGACGGTGATGATGAAAATGCCGTTTTAATAAAAATAGCAAACTTAAGAGGTTGTACAAAGAAGGGCAATGAGCTTGACTATGATAAGGCCGCAAGTATCTTTGTAAATGAGTTCAGGTCGGGGAAGCTTGGAAGAGTTACATTACAAATGCCGTAGGAAAACAGGATGAGGAAAATAAGTGAAGAAAAACTTGCCCTTGAGAGAGTAAGACTTGAGGGCATGAGAGAATTTGAAAATAAATACAGCGATTTGGCATATGTTGCCGGTATAGACGAGGCAGGCAGAGGGCCGCTTGCAGGTCCTGTGGTGGCGGCGGCGGTAATTTTGCCGAAGGACATCTTCCTTCCTTTTTTAAATGACTCCAAAAAGGTGACGGAAAAGAGAAGAGATGTTTTATTTGATGAAATAAAGCAAAATGCCATAGCGTACGGTATAGGTATTGCTTCAAATACTTTGATAGATGAGATAAATATATTACAGGCTACTTATGAGGCAATGAGAGAGGCCGTAAATGCACTGGAAAAAACACCTGATGTTTTACTGGTGGATGCTGTACATATACCTGATATAAATATAAAGCAGGTGGGTATAGTAAAAGGAGATGCCAAGAGTGTAAACATAGCCGCAGCAAGTATACTTGCAAAGGTCACCAGAGACAGGCTTATGGCAGAGTATGATAAAATCTACCCTGAGTACGGATTTGCATCAAATAAGGGCTACGGTACGGCGACGCATATAGCGGCTTTAAAGGAAATAGGGCCATGTGCCATACACAGAAAATCATTTATAGGAAATTTTGTAAGTGAATAAAAGAGAAGTCGGAAACAAGGGGGAGGCAATTGCTGCCTCTTTTCTTGAAAATAACGGAATCATAATACTTGAAAGAAACTACCGAAACAGATTCGGCGAGATAGATATTATCGCCATAGAAGGCAATGTATTATTATTTATAGAAGTAAAATACAGGAAAGATGAAAGCTTCGGATATCCGCTTGAGTCTGTAGGATATTTTAAGCAACAGAAAATACGAAAACTGGCAAGGTATTATCTTAATGAAAAGCATTATTTCATGCACAGTATAAGATTTGACTGTATAGGAATAATGGGTGAGAAGATAGACTGGATAAAAGGAGCATTTTATTGAGTATAAAGATATTAAAAAAGAATGATAAAAATATTTTGAGATTGAAAAAAGCTGAAAACGGAGTGGAATATTTTTCGTTTGAAGCATTGGAAAAATATGAGGAGCTTGTTCAGGGATTTTCCACAAGGATAGGAGGGGTAAGCGAAGGCCCTTATGCCTCTATGAATTTAAGTTTCAGCAGAGAGCCTGATAATAAAGAGGGTGTACTTGAGAATTATAAAAGAATGGCAAAAGCTCTGGGAGTAAAGGAAGACAGTTTTGTGCTCTCATATCAGGAGCATTCCACCAATGTAAGAGTAGTGAATAAAAGCGATATGGGTAAGGGAGTATCGGTTGAAAGAGACTACAGAAATATTGACGGGCTGATAACTGATGAGAGAGGCATTACCTTGGGGGCTTTTTTTGCAGACTGTATTCCGCTGTATTTTTACGACAGAAAAAAACAGGTAATAGGGCTTGCTCATTCGGGTTGGAGAGGTACCTGCAAAAGAATGGGTGCGGTAATGATAGATGAGATGGCAAAAAAATTCGGCACGGATGCAAAGGATGTAATTGCCTGTATAGGCCCCGGGATTTGTCAAGACTGCTATCAGGTAAGCGAAGATGTATACGAAGAGTTTTCAAAAAACTTTAAAAGTGAAGATATAGAGAGTATTTTCAGAGAAGACGGAGAGGATCATTTCAGACTTTCACTTTGGAAAGCGAATGAAACAGTCTTAAAAGAGGCGGGAGTCTTGCCTGAGAATATATTTACATCAAATATTTGTACCGCCTGCAATCCGGATTTGCTTTATTCCCATAGAATAATGGGAGATATCAGAGGAAATATGGCCGCATTTTTGGCATTAAAATAATTTATTGTCTAACTGTAACCTTGGACTTGCTAAAAGTTGATAAAGTAATTATACTGTTAATATTTGAATAAAGGAGGCTATATGGAAGATTTTTTCAAGAAGTTAAGCATATATGGAAGTATTGCTAAAGAAGAAGGACAGAAAATAGCACAGAATGCTTTAAATAAGGGCAGAGAAATTGCCGATATTACAAAGCTCAAAAGAGACATAAAAATAGAAGAGGATATTATAAAGTCCTACAAAATGGTTATAGGAGAGTATGTGGCGGCCAATGATCTTTTAAAAGATGATGAGCTGGTATTTGATCAGAGATCAAAGATACTTGAATGCCAAAAGAAATTAGATGAGTTGAATGCAAAGCTTGAAGAAATGAGCAAAAATAACAAATAGGTATAAGGAGAAGATAATGAAACCATACGCAGAATTGACAAAAGAGGAACTTTTGGAGCTTAAAAAAAGCTTGAAGGCCGAATATAAGGCAATGCAGGCCAAAGACTTGAAACTTGATATGAGTAGAGGAAAGCCTTCACAGGAGCAGCTTGATATCTCTATGGGACTTATGGATGTACTTTCATCAGATAAAGATCTTATGAGTGAGAACGGTTCAGACTGCAGAAACTACGGCGTACTTGACGGTATTCCTGAGGCAAAGGAGCTTATGGGTGATATGATGGAGGTTCCGGCAGATAACCTTATTATCTACGGAAACTCAAGTCTTAATGTAATGTATGACTGTATATCAAGATCATATACACATGGAGTAATGGGTTCAACACCATGGTGTAAGCTTGACAAAGTAAAGTTCCTTTGTATAGTACCGGGATATGACAGACATTTTGCAATAACTGAGTATTTCGGATTTGAGAATGTATGCGTACCGATGCTTGAGAGCGGTCCCGATATGGATATGATAGAAGAACTTGTGCAAAAGGATGACTCAATAAAGGGAATCTGGTGTGTACCGAAGTATTCAAATCCTACAGGAAACTCATACTCTGACGAAGTTGTAAGAAGATTTGCAAGATTAAAGCCTGCCGCTAAGGATTTCAGAATTTATTGGGATAATGCATATACAATTCATCACCTCTATGATCTTGATCAGGATCACCTTATAGAGATTTTGGCTGAGTGTAAGAGAGCGGGAAATCCTGATCTTGTATATAAGTTTGCTTCCACATCAAAGGTTACATTCCCTGGATCAGGTATTGCGGCACTTGCAACATCACATAACAACCTTGAGGATATAAAGAAGCAGTTGAAGATGCAGACAATCGGACATGATAAGGTAAATCAACTTAGACATGTAAGATATTTTAAAGATATTCACGGTATGGTAGAGCATATGAAAAAGCATGCCGACTCACTCAGACCTAAGTTTGAGATGGTAATAGATACACTTGAAAAAGAGCTTGGCGGTCTTGGTATAGCAAGCTGGACAAAGCCGAAGGGCGGATACTTTATCTCTTTTGATACTATGGACGGATGCGCAAAAGAAGTTGTATCAAAATGTAAAAAAGCAGGTGTTGTAATGACAGGTGCAGGAGCTACATTCCCGGGCGGAAAAGATCCGGATGATAAGAATATTCGTATCGCTCCTTCATTCCCGCCTGTAGCGGATTTGGAGATAGCCGCAAACCTTCTGTGTCTATGTACAAAGATGGCGGCAGTTGATAAACTCTTAGGAGAATTATAATGATTAGTGCAAATGGAATAACCCTCAGATTGGGGAAGAAAGCCCTTTTTGAAGATGTTAATATAAAATTTACACCGGGTAACTGCTATGGACTTATAGGTGCAAACGGTGCGGGAAAGTCAACATTCCTTAAGATACTCTCAGGACAGATAGAACCTACAAACGGTGATATAGTAATAACACCGGGAGAGAGACTTTCATTCTTGGAACAGGACCATTTCAAATATGATACATATACTGTTTTGGATACAGTAATAATGGGAAATGCAAGACTGTATGAGATAATGAAGGAAAAAGATGCAATATATGCAAAGCCTGACTTTACCGAAGAAGACGGTATAAAGGCGGCTGACCTTGAAGGTGAGTTTGCAAATATGAACGGTTGGGAGGCCGAATCCGATGCGGCGGCACTTCTGAACGGACTTGGAGTCGATATGGAACATCACTATACACTGATGAGTGATATGCCGTCAAACCTTAAGGTGAAGGTACTTCTTGCAAAGGCACTCTTCGGTAATCCTGATATACTCTTACTTGACGAGCCTACAAACCACCTTGATTTGGATGCTATTGCCTGGCTTGAAGAGTTCCTTATAAACTTTGAAAACACAATTATAGTTGTATCTCATGACAGATATTTCCTTAATAAAGTCTGTACAATGATTGCAGATATTGACTATGGCAAGATACAGCTCTATGCCGGAAACTATGATTTCTGGTATGAGTCAAGCCAGCTTATGGTTCGACAGATGAAGGAAGCAAACAGAAAGAAAGAAGAAAAGATCAAGGAGTTGCAGGAGTTTATTCAAAGATTCTCTGCAAATGCTTCAAAGTCAAAACAGGCTACATCCAGAAAGAGAGCCTTGGAAAAGATTGAGCTTGACGATATAAAGCCGTCTTCAAGAAAGTATCCATATATTGATTTTAGACCTGCAAGAGAGATTGGTAATGAAGTTCTTACAGTTGAAAATCTTTCAAAAACTGTTGATGGTGAGAAGGTACTTGATAACATCAGCTTTGTACTGAATAGAGAAGATAAGGTAGCACTTGTAGGACCTAATGAAAAGGCAAAGACAGTTCTTTTTAAGATACTTGCAGGAGAGATGGAGCCTGACAGCGGAAGCTATAAATGGGGACTCACCACTACACAGAGCTATTTCCCAAAGGACAATACCAAGGATTTCTCCGGTGAAGAGACAATAGTTGAATGGCTTACAGGATATTCTGAAATCAAGGATGCTACCTATGTAAGAGGCTTCCTTGGCAGAATGCTTTTTGCAGGTGAAGATGGAGTAAAGAAAGTTAAGGTACTTTCAGGAGGAGAGAAGGTTCGTTGCATGCTCTCAAAGCTTATGATAAGTGGAGCAAATGTACTTATACTTGATGAGCCTACCGACCACCTTGATATGGAGTCTATTACAGCACTCAATACAGGACTTGAAAAGTTTAAAGGCGTACTGATCTTCTCATCAAGAGACCATCAGGTAGTACAGACTACTGCAAACAGAATTATGGAGATCATTAACGGAAGTCTTATAGACAAGATTACAACCTATGATGAATACCTTGAGTCTGATGAGATGGCAAGAAAGAGATTTACATATACAGTTTCAGCAGATGAAGAGAGTGATGATTGATATGGCAAGTACAAAGAAAATGATTTCATGGAATGTCAACGGACTTAGAGCCGCTGTTACCAAGGGATTCTTAGACTTCTTTAGAGATATTGATGCCGATATTTTTTGCATACAGGAGTCAAAGCTCTCAGAAGGTCAAATAGAGCTTGATTTGCCGGGATATTATGACTATTGGAACTATGCGCAAAAAAAAGGTTACTCCGGTGTAGCTGTTTTTACTAAAGATAAGCCTCTTAATGTAACCTATGGTATCGGTATAGAGGAACATGATAATGAGGGAAGAGTTATTACAGCGGAGTATGAAGATTTTTATCTGATAACCTGCTATACTCCAAACTCTCAAAGAGGCCTTACAAGACTTGACTACAGAATGACTTGGGAAGATGCTTTCCTCTCCTATATCTTAAAGCTTGAAGAAAAAAAGCCGGTGATATTCTGCGGTGATTTGAATGTTGCTCATAAAGAGATAGATTTGAAAAATCCTAAGACCAATAGGAAAAATGCCGGATTTACAGATGAGGAAAGAGGCAAGATGGATGTTATTCTATCTTCAGGCTTTTGCGACAGCTTCAGAGTACTGTATCCGGATAAAACGGATGCTTACTCATGGTGGTCCTATATGGGCGGTGCCAGAGCAAAGAATGTTGGTTGGCGTATTGACTATTTTATAGTTTCTGATAAATTAAAAGATAGAATAAAGGAAGCTAAGATACACAGTGATATCTTAGGTTCAGATCATTGTCCGGTAGAACTGGATATTGAAATATAAATATATGACTTAAAGGAGGTGCGTTATGGTAGTTCAGAAGGAGAGAGGAAGAAGTTATTCTTATCCGCTTGGTATAACGGTGACGCCCTCTTATTTTTGTATAAAGGTTATAAGAAAGTGTGAACGACTCTATTTAAACCTTTATGAAAGAAATGAAGAAGCGCCTGTAGACAGAATAGAGTTTCCTAAAGAATCAAGAATAGGAGATGTGTGGTTTTTACAGGTAAATACACGAATTAAGAAAACTTTTGAGTATGCGTTAGAGGATGAAAAAGGACTTTTTCCGGATGAATACGGTAAATGTTTTTCAGGCAGAGACAGTTTCGGTAAAACGAGTCTTATAGATAATCCGAGAAGAAGCCCTGTGTATATAAGTGAATTTGACTGGGGTAATGGTTTTGAAAACAACTTGGACAATAAAACTTTGGATGAAGCATTTATTTACAGGCTTCATATAAGAGGTTTTACAAAATCAAACAGCTCAAAGGTTGTGGACAAGGGTACATTTAAAGGACTTATAAGTAAGATAGACTATTTAAAAGACATTGGCGTGGATTTTGTTGATATAATGCCTGCTACAGAATTTGATGAATTTATAAGAGTCGGTGGAAGCTGGATTTCTCTTTTTGATAAGGAGAAGAAAGTAAAACAGGAAAAAATCAGAATAAACTATTGGGGATATGCAAACAGTTTAAACTTTGCACCTAAGGCAAGTTATTCTACCAGAAAAAACAGAAATCCTGTAAATGAATATAAGAGTATGGTGAAATCTCTGCATGAAGCAGGTATCGGAGTTATACAGGAATTTTTCTTTGCTAAGAAGAATATCAGCTATATAATTGATGTATTAAGATATTGGAAAATAGAATATCATATAGACGGTTTTCATCTTACAGGAGTTGACTACTGTGAGGATATTGTAAAAGATCCCTATCTTCTTGAGTGCAAATTTATCTTTACAAATAAGATATATGAAAGTAAGGACAAAAACATCATCTCTATGGATTATGATTATATGAATAATATGAGAAAATATCTGAAGGGTGATGAGGGAATGGTTCCTTTCGTTGCGAATGTGATTGCAGATAAGAGTAATTATATGAATTTTATTGCAGATATCAACGGATTTTCACTTGCTGATATATACAGATATGATTATAAGCATAATGAAGACAATGGAGAGGACAATGCAGACGGATCAAATATGAACTTCTCCTGGAACTGCGGATTTGAGGGTGACACCAAAAAAACTCAGGTGCTTAATCTAAGAAAAAGGATGTATTTGAATGCGGTTTTACTTTTGATGATATCAAAAGGTACTCCATGTATATGCAGCGGCGATGAGGTACTACAGTCAAAGAACGGAAATAATAATACATACTGTCAGGACAATGATATAAGCTATTTCAATTGGAAGCTCGTAAACAAGAATAAGGATTTTCTTGACTTTGTAAGGGCTATGCTTGAATTCAGAAGAGAGTATATTTTGGGTGGGGAAAAGTCTAAAACGTCTGTCCACGGTATGCAGGTGTGGAAACCGGATTTTGAATACTATAACAGACAGATGGGAATACTTATAGAAGGAAAACAGGATATATATATTATCTTAAATATGCATTGGGACAGACATGAGTTTTCTCTTCCTACTATAAAGAGGGGAAGCTCTTGGAAGATATTGGTAAATACGGATGATATAAATACTCCTTTTAAGAAAGAAGCTGTAAATACAAAAGACCAAAGAAAGATATCGGTTGAATGCAGAAGTTGTATGGTACTTATTGCCGAAGAAGATAAAAAGGCGGATGTAAGAAAGAAGAAGGTATGAATGTAATTATTATAGCGGCAGTTGCGGTAGTGATAGTTGCGGTTTTTCTAATGATAAAAATATCAAAGCCTAAGAGTTCCGATGATGATATGGCTGAATACTCAAAGTCTAAAGAGGGTAAAAAAGAGTTTTTAAAGCCAAGCCTTAAAAAGGGATTTCAGGAAGAGGCAAGTGTAAAATGCATGGTTGCAAATGCCACATGTTCCCGTTTAAAATATATGGATTTTAAAGGCGATATTTATGATGTGAAGTATGACGGTAAAAATGTTAACATCGAAAGAGAAACCGAAAAAGATGATACATTAAAGGATTATAAGATAGAAAAAGCCTATATGCAGGGAGGTTTTTCTCTTATAGAGGGCAATGAAACAGCTGGGAGAATAAATAACTTCAATCAAAATATGAAGCATATAAGGATCTATGATAAAGACGACAATGATTATAAGTCTATAACATTTAAACAGGGTATAAATGATTTTGTCGATATAAAAACTCTTGATGAACTGTGCGACTTTTTAAAAAAAGAGCTTCCACAGGGCGGTATCGTTTTAGATAAACTTGTAAAAATAGGATTTGGAAAGAGAAACCTATGGACGACTTTTTGCTATGATTACGGAGACGGCAGAAGTAAGGTTATAAAAAAAGATGATACCCTGAAGTTTGAAGATTTGTTTGAAAGATGGGAATAAAATTTTTTAGAAGATAGGGCCTGTTTAATAGGCTCTATTTATTTGAAAATTTTAAATAAAAAGTTTATTTTTCTATTTTAAATAAAAAGTTTATTTTTCTATTGACAAATGTATATAAGTGCAGTATCCTATTAAAGTCAGTTTTGGGTTATCGCCAAATGGTAAGGCACTGGACTCTGACTCCAGCATTTCTAGGTTCGAATCCTAGTAGCCCAGCTTTTACAACTCCCATTCAAACAATGATGTTTGTGGGAGTTTTTTAGTATATATAGACGAGGATTTTTTATGAAGAAGGTAGCACTTGCAGGGACTGAAAACTTGACAAATTATATCGATGCATTAAAAGAAAATGATATAGAAGTTATCGCAACTCTTGATGTGGATGAAGCCATAAAATGTGACGGTCTGCTTCTTCCCGGTGGCGGAGATATAGATCCTGTTTACTATGGTGAAGAAATGAACGGTTCGGATGAGCCTGACAGAGAGCTTGATAAAGCACAAAGAGATATTTTAGATGCATTTGTAAAGGCAAAAAAGCCCATCTTAGGCATTTGCAGAGGTATGCAGCTTATAAATATATACTTTGGCGGAAGTTTACATCAGGATCTTGCAACAAGAGATATTCATACAAGAAAAAATGATAATGACAGCATACACAGTGTAAAAAGCGTAGAAGAAGGAAATTTATTTGAAAAATTTTACGGTAAAACTTTCAATATAAACTCCGCACATCACCAAGGCGCAAAAAAACTCGGGAAAGGACTGAAGGAGGTTTTACGCTCCGAGGACGGAGTGTGTGAAGCCGTTATACATGAAGAATTACCGATTATAGCTACACAGTTTCATCCTGAGAGAATGTCTTATAAACAAAGAAGAGATGATGCGGTAGTAGGTGAGGAAATTTTTGAGTATTTCAAATCTCTTTTAAAATAAGAGACAGTGAGGTAAGGTAGTCAAATGTATTCATTTAATGAAAGAATCAGATACAGTGAGTTGGGGGAGAGTGGAGAGCTGTCTTTGGTAGGACTTTTGAATTTATTTCAGGACTGTTCAACATTTCAATCTGAGGACCTGGGACTTGGAATAAAATATTTACAAGGGAAAAAGGAAGCCTGGTGGGTGAATTCCTGGCAGATAGATATAAGCAGATTGCCGGGACTTGCACAGAAAGTGGAAGTAGGCACATTTGCCTACAACTTTAAAAGCTTTTACGGCTATAGAAATTTCTTTTTAAAAGATGAAAACGGTGAGTTTTTGGTAAAAGCGGATTCCATATGGTTTCATTATGATTTGGACAATAAAAGACCTACCAAACCCACAGATGAAGCTTTAAAAAAGTATTTGGCAGGAAATGAGAAACGCCTCGATATGACTGAGATTGTCAGAAAATTTGATATACCGACAGAGTACGAACTCGGCAAGGAAATTGTGGTAAGCAAGAATGATTTGGATACAAATCATCATATGAATAATGCGGTATATGTAAGTAAAGCAAAAAATATTATTGAAGAAGATTTCAAAGTAAAAAAAATAAGTGTACAATACAAGAAGGCAGCCGTATTGAATGATGTGATTTTACCTAGAATTACAAAGAATGAAAATTCATATATTGTAAATCTGGCAGATCAAAAAGGAGATACATATGCTATCGTCAGATTTGAATATTAAGGGGGATTTATGGAATTAGGAAAAATACAGAGCCTGAAAGTTGACAGAAAAAAAGATTTCGGTGTATATCTTACAGACGGGAACGGTGAAGACGTACTTCTGCCTATGAAGGAAGTGCCGGAAGGTTGTGAAGTAGGAAGTGAGATAGAAGTATTTGTATATCGTGACAGTAAAGACAGACTTATTGCGACTACAAGAAGACCTAAAATTTTAGTTGGAGAAGTCGGAAGACTCTTGGTAAAATCTACAACAGGAATAGGAGCGTTTCTTGATATAGGACTTGAAAGAGATGTGCTTTTGCCTTTTAAGGAGACGGTGAATAAGGTAAAAGAGGGTGATGAGATACTTGTATATCTTTATGTGGATAAGAGTAACAGACTTGCGGCCAGTGCAAAGGTCTATTCACATCTTTCACCGAACAGTCCGTATAAAAAGGATGACGAAGTTGTCGGAACGGTATTTGAAATCAAAAAGATGGGTATATTTGTAGCGGTAGACGACAAGTACAACGGCATGATACCGCCAAATGAGAGTTTTGAGGACATCAAAATCGGTGACAGACTTGATATGAGAGTTATAAGAGTAAGAGAAGACGGAAAGCTTGACTTGAGTCCGAGAAAAAAGGCTTACAGACAGCTGCTTACCGATGCGGATATTCTTTACAATATAATTGAGAGTAGAGGCGGAAGCTTAGGTTTTGATGAGAGCGTTTCTCCCGATAGAATAAAGGCGGAGCTTAAGCTTAGTAAGAATGCTTTCAAAAGAGCGGTAGGACATCTTTTAAAAGAAGGCAAGATAGAAATAGCGGACGGAGACATCAAATGTCTTTAATTGATGATGTAATAAACAAAGCAAAAGAATATGTCGGTGTTACTGAAGATCCGCCGGAAAGCAATAATGTGGTATTTAACACAGATTATTACGGGCAGGAAGTATATGACGGCAGTGTGGCAACATATCCATGGTGTGTGACTTTTCTTTGGGATATTTTCAGGATGGCCGGAGCGGAACATGTTTTTTGTGACGGAATGAAGACAGCCTCCACGGAAAGCGTATACAGTTATTACAAAAATAAAAATATGCTTTTTGATAAGGGACAAAGAGGAGATATCATTCTTATTCTGACTGCAGAGGCATCAAAATCAAGAAGAGTAAATCATGCGGGAATTGTAGTTTCGGCAAACAGAGACGGTACATATGAAACAATAGAGGGCAATACCGGCAGCGGAAATATCGCAAACGGCGGTATGGTAATGACAAGACAGAGAAGCTTTGAAGGGAAAGGCTATACAATAGTGGGGTTTGCAAGGCCCGGCTATGAAAAAAAGGCAGTTAAACAAAGCTCTACCGATACAGGAGTTAATGAAATTCCCGTAAGCGCAAGACTTACAGTTACAGGCAGCGGTGTAAGAGTCAGAACCGCACCGAATACCTCATCTTCCATAGTAAAAAACTTAAGTGAAGGGGAAAAGCTAAAGGCTGTAGGCAGAATTGCAAGCAGATATAATCCATGGTTTCATATATCCGAAGGCTATATAAGCGGAAACTTTGTAAGGGGCTGGATAAAGGATTACAATGACAATAACAGATGGTGGTATGTGGATAAGGACTACAAGTATGCCAAAGCGGAGTGGAAAACTATTGAAGGAAAGGATTACTGCTTCGGTAAGGACTCCTATCTGTTTGTAAAATGCTATATCAAGTCGGCTATAAACGGTACTTATTATTGGGTGGATGATGACGGTGTTTATCAAAAGCGATATGATACCGAAAGCCCAAGCCGAAAATACAGAATAGTGGAAAATTATAAGAATGAAAATGCTTATAAGGTATAAAAAAAGGTCCGGCAGTTTAATGCCGGATCTTTTTTAGGTAAATATATTTTATTCACCCTGATACATGAATTTTATTATTCTTTCAACGTCTTCTTTATCATGTGCTACAAGATCAAGTTCCTTGATATAGCCGTTTGAAAAGATGTTTGCCATTGAAAGATACTGTGTAAGCTTACTCTTAAGGTTGATTCTGTCACCTTCAGGGGAAACAAGCTCAACTGTTCCTTTGCATTCATCGATTACTTTGAAAAAAGCATCAACGTCTTTGATATTTTGTACTTTCACATAAACCTCCATACAAATATATTTTTCTACAGTATAGCAAAATAGACATGCAGAGTAAAGAAGTGAATTTCTTAGATATGGCAAATATAAGTTTATTGTGCTACAATAGGCAGATGTCACGGGGTGACATAATATGAGTATTTCAATAATGGAGATGGAAATGCAGATAATAATTGTAGGCTGTGGCAAGGTTGGTTCGACTATTGCGGAGCAACTTAGTGCAGAAGGACATGATATAACAATAGTTGATACAGATGAAGCGGTTGTAAAGGCTTTGGCGGCCAGACTCGATATAATGGGTGTTACAGGAAACGGAGCGACACATAGCGTGTTGGAGGAAGCCGGAATAGAAGATTCCGATCTTTTGATTGCAGTTACCGAATCGGATGAGTTAAACCTTCTATGCTGCATGGTAGGAAAAAAGGCCGGAGCGGAGCATACCATAGCCAGAGTAAGAAATCCGGAGTACAGTCAGGATATAGGTTTTATGAAAAAAGAACTTGGACTTGCTATGACCATCAATCCGGAGTATGCGGCTTCTACAGAAATGGCAAGACTTTTAAGATTCCCTTCAGCTATAGAAATAGATACTTTCGGAAGAGGAAGAGTAGAGCTTTTGGAATATAAGATTTCCGAGGGCAATATACTTGTCGGAAAGAGCCTTATAGATGTCGGAAGAAATATAAAGTCGGATGTACTTATATGTGCAGTGGAAAGAGAAGATGAGGTAATTATACCTAACGGAAGCTTTGTATTACAAAGCGGTGATATTGTAAGTATTGTGGCCTCCACAGAAAATGCAAAGGACTTCTTTAAGAAAGTCGGATGCAACAGTAGCGGTGTAAGAGATACCATGATAGTCGGTGGAGGAACAATCGCCTACTACCTGGCAAAGCAGCTCTTACCTCTTGGAATAAAAGTAAAGATAATAGAAAAATCCTATGAAAGATGTGAGGAACTTTCCGCAATGCTTCCGAATGCGGTCATTATCCACGGCGATGCGGCCGACAAAGATGTATTATTGGAGGAGGGAATAGAGAAATGTTCATCCTTTGTTTCGCTTACCGGAATTGATGAGGAGAATGCATTCCTTTCACTTTATGCAAAGAGTGTTTCAAATGCCAAAATAGTTACAAAGATAAATCGTATTGCATTTGATGATATTATAGAGAAGTTCGATCTTGGAAGTATGATCTATCCTAAGCATATCACGGCGGAATATATTGTAAGATACGTAAGAGGATTACAAAACAGTGTAGGAAGCAATAATGTCGAGGCACTTTATAGGATTATACATGGCAAGGTAGAAGCTTTGGAGTTTTATATAAAGGAAGATTCGGGTATGACAGGTGCCACCTTGGAGGCATTACCGATAAGAGAAGGTGTACTTGTTGCCGGTATTATCAGAGACGGAAAAGTGATGATACCTAACGGTAAGTCAACATTACAAAGAAATGATTCTGTTATTATAATAACAAGAATTACAGGTATGCAAAATTTAGAGGATATATTAAAGTAATGAACTATTCAATTATATTATATATAGTGGGAAAGGTGATGATGCTGGAGTCTGCCTGCTTTTTGATACCGGCGGTAACATCACTTATATACGGTGAACACGAGGGCATGGCGTACTTGATTGTGGGTGCTGTGTCTGCAATTATAGGATACCTTATTTCCAGTAAGAAAAAATTTGAAAATGTTTTTTTTGCAAGAGAAGGTTTTGTAATGGTTGCCCTATCATGGATAGTACTCAGTGTGGTGGGAGCAATTCCATTTGTACTTACCGGTGAGATTCCGAATATGGTAGATGCTTTATTTGAAACGGTATCAGGATTTACCACAACAGGAGCAAGTATACTTGAAGATGTGGAGAGCCTCAGTCATACATCACTTATCTGGAGAAGCTTTACACACTGGGTAGGCGGTATGGGAGTTATTGTACTTCTTCTTGCCATACTTCCTATGGCAGGCGGCTACAATATGCATCTTATGAAGGCGGAAAGCCCGGGACCTGTAGTCGGAAAACTTGTTCCGAGACTTAGAGATACCGCAAAGATTCTTTATCTTATATATCTGGCAATGACGGTTATAGAGTTTGTTATTTTACTGTTTGTAAAGATGCCGGTATTTGATGCCCTCTGTATTACTTTCGGTACGGCAGGTACCGGAGGTTTCGGTATAAAGGCGGACAGCCTTGGAAGTTATTCCTATGCGATACAGGTGGTGGTGACCGTCTTTATGATACTTTTCGGTGTTAACTTTAATGCTTACTTCTTGCTGCTTGGAAAGCATAAAAAAGATGCCTTCAAGATAGAGGAGGTCAGATGGTATTTCGGAATAATCTTTGCTGCAATTATTATTATTACAATAAATATCAGAGGCTATTTTGAAAATATTTTGACAGCACTAAACCATGCGGCATTCCAGGTAGGATCGATTATTACCACCACAGGATATTCAACCACAGATTTTGATTTGTGGCCGCAACTTTCAAGAAATGTAATAATTTTCCTTATGATGTGCGGTGCCTGTGCAGGAAGTACAGGTGGTGGAATTAAGGTTTCAAGAATTATAGTTATGTTAAAATCGGTATTCCAGGAGATAGGTTACTATATTCACCCAAGAGGTGTAAAAACTATAAAAATGGACGGTAAGGTACTTGAAAAGCCGGTACTTACCAGTATAAGAGTATTTATGCTCACATACATCATGATATATGTAATATCAATGTTTTTACTCTCACTCAATAATTTTGACTTTGAAACCAATTTTACAGCCGTGGCGGCTACATTCAACAATATAGGTCCGGGACTTGCAAAGGTGGGACCTATGGCAAATTTCAATATATATTCATATTTTTCAAAGCTGGTGCTAACATTTGATATGTTGGCGGGAAGACTTGAGTTATATCCGATGCTTCTTTTATTCAGCCCGGGAGTATGGAGAATAGGAAAAGATAAATAAATTTATTTTTAAAGCACTTGCAAAATCTTTGCAGGTGCTTTATAATTCCTACTAATATGATAGGAAAGAGGAAATAAAGATACAATGATTGAACTGAAAAATGTTACAAAGACTTTCAGTGCAGGAAGTAATACGGTTCATGCGGTGAAAGATGTATCTTTAGTGATAGAAAAGGGAGAGATATTCGGAATTATAGGATTTTCCGGCGCGGGAAAATCCACACTTGTAAGATGTATAAATCTTTTGGAAAGACCGAACTCGGGAAAAGTATTTGTAGACGACAAGGATCTGACAGCCCTTTCAGCTAGAGATTTAAGAAAAGCAAGAAAAAAAATCGGAATGATTTTCCAGCACTTTAATTTGATGCCGTCAAGAACGGTAGCCGATAATGTAGAATATTCACTTTTTGGAAGCGGACTTACAAAGGCTCAAAAAAAGGCCAAGGTCAGAGAACTCTTGGCACTTGTAGATATAGCGGATAAAGAGAATTCATATCCGAGTCAGCTCTCGGGAGGTCAAAAGCAAAGAGTGGCGATAGCCAGAGCTCTTGCAAACGATCCTAAGGTTCTTTTATGTGATGAGGCGACATCGGCACTCGATCCTCAGACCACGGCTTCCATTTTGGAACTTTTACAAAGTCTTAATAAAAAGCTCGGAATCACAATAGTGGTCATTACACATGAGATGGCTGTTGTAAAGCAAATCTGTGACAGAGTGGCGGTAATGGAAAACGGTAATGTAGTGGAAGAAGGAGATGTATTCTCAATATTTGCAAACCCTAAACATCAGATTACCAAGGACTTTATAAAGACCACCTCAAATCTTCAAAAGATAGAGGGGCTTATAGCATCAGGCTCTGATGTGGTTAAGTTGAGTCCGGGAGAAGTTATACTTAGACTCAGTTATAAGAAAGCCAATACTTCGGAGGCTCTGATTTCGGAAGTTTCCAGAAAGTTTAATATAAATCTTAATATAATATATGCGGATGTGGAAATAGTAAAAGGAGCACCTATAGGCGGAACCGTGGCGATAGTCAGCGGAGAAAAGGCCGATATAGATGCCGCTATCAAGCATTTGCATGATAAGGAAGTAGGAGTGGAGGTGATAAAGGATGAAAGAATTTTTACACATTCTCTTACCAAACATATCGGCTAAACCGAATGAACTTATCGAAGCTACTTTACAAACTTTGAATATGATGGTATTATCAGGTGCAATTTCACTTTTATTCGGTCTTATATTCGGAGTTATGATAGTTGTAACCGCACCGAAGGGTATACTTAAGAATGCATTTATTTATAATATATTAGATAAGCTTATCAATGTATTCAGATCAATACCTTTTGTAATACTTCTTGCGGCTCTTATACCTTTTACAAGAATGGTGGTAGGAACTGCAATAGGAACAAAGGGTGCGATACTTCCTTTGGTATTCGGCACGGTACCTTTCTTTACAAGACAGATTGAAAGTGCATTGCATGAAGTGGACAACGGTCTGATAGAAGCAGCACAGAGTATGGGTTCATCACCTATAGAGATTATTTTCAGAGTATATTTAAGAGAAAGTATGACGGGAATTATCAGAGGTGTACAGATTACATTTATATCACTTTTGGGACTTACAGCGATGGCCGGAGCTATAGGCGGTGGAGGTCTTGGAGACTTTGCCATAAGATACGGACATCAAAGAAATCAGACTGATGTAACCTATGTAACGGTAATCATTATACTTGTAATGGTAAGCTTGATACAGGGCATTGGAAACAGAGCAATAAAGAAAAACACACATTAACAGGATTTTATGCAGTGATTTGACTATATTCGGAGCACTGATAAAATATATATAATCATAAGGAGGTTAATTATGAGAAAATTAAGTAAATTATTGGCAGTAGGCGCTATTTTAACTTTGGGACTTACTGCATGCGGTTCAAGTCAGAAGGCGGATACAAGTGCAGAGAGTACAAAGGCGGATGCAAGTCAGAAGGCGGAAGAAAGCACTAAAGCGGGAGAGAGCGCTAAGACAGAAGGCGATACAACAATCAAAATCGGTGTTGTAGGTGAGAACAACGAGCAGTGGACTCCTGTAATAGATGCTATGGCAAAAGAAGGCATCACTGTAGAGCTTGTAAAGTTTGCAGACTATTCATTGCCTAACAGAGCTTTAAATGACGGAGAGATCGATTTAAACGCTTTCCAGCACAAGGCATATCTTGCAAATGATATAAAGGATAACGGATATAAGATTGAGGCAATCGGTGATACAATCGTTGCACCTCTTGGAGTATATTCAAAGAAGATTACCGACCTTTCAGAGTTAAAGGACGGCGACACAATTGCAATCCCAAGTGATGCTACAAACGGCGGTAGAGCTTTAAAGGTACTTGAGAGCGCAGGAGTTATCAAAGTAAATCCTGACGCGGGATATACACCTACACTCAGCGATATTACAGAGAATCCAAAGAATATCAAGTTTACAGAAGTAGAGGCTGCAAATACACCAAGTCTTTTACCTGATGTGGCTGCAGCAGTAATCAACGGCGGACATGCTGTAGACAACGGTTTAAATCCTGAGAACGATTCTATCTTCCTTGAGAAGGTACAGGAGGGAACAGACAATCCGTATGTAAATGTTATTGTTGCAAGAACTGAGGACAAGGACAATGAGAATTACAAAAAGATTGTAAAGGCATATCAGAGTGATGATGTGAAGAAAGTCATTGAAGACGTATATAAGGGTGCTTATTTACCTGCATGGAAATAATTTTCTCTAAAAAATAAAAAAGAGCTGTCGTATATTTCAAAAGTCGGAATATACGGCGGCTTTTTTTATAAGAATACCGGCTCCGGACAGCGTTCATATATTGTTCATATCTAATTCAAAAACCTTTTACATAAAAAACAAACTTTAGCCACTTTTGTTTTCTATAATACAAAACATAGACGAGAGATAGCGAGTCTATAAAAATAAAAGATTTTTTTCATAATACTCGAGCCGATACATTCGGCTCTCCTCCCAAAAAATACAGGCCGACAGAGATGTCGGCTTTTTTATTATATTTATTGACATTTATTACTTTAAAATATAAACTTGCTTGATAGTAAAAAAATAACGAGAGGATAGATTTATCTAATAATATATGGATCAGTTTGCAAGAACTCAGCTTTTACTTGGTAAAAAAGCTATGGAAAAATTAAAAAATTCAAGAGTGGCGATATTTGGAGTAGGCGGTGTAGGCGGATACAGTGTCGAGGCACTTGCCAGGTCGGGCGTAGGAGCTATTGATTTGATAGATGACGACAAGGTATGCCTGACAAATATAAACAGACAGATAATTGCGGATGTAAAGAGTATTGGAAAATACAAAGTTGATGTTGCAAAAGAGAGGATACTGAGTATAAATCCTAAATGCAAAGTAACTACACATCAGTGTTTTTACCTGCCTGAGAATGCCGGGGACTTTGACTTTGCACAGTATGACTATGTAATAGATGCTGTGGATACCGTGACTGCAAAAATAAACCTTGTAATGCAGGCAAATGAAAGTAATGTAAAGATAATAAGCAGTATGGGTGCGGGAAATAAGCTCGACCCTACAGGCTTTATTGTGAGCGATATATATAAGACAAGTGTTTGCCCGCTTGCAAAGGTTATGAGGCGTGAGCTTAAGAAAAGAAATATAAAAAAGCTTAAGGTGGTATATTCAAAAGAAGCGCCTATAGTACCTTTTGAGGATGAAAGTATAAGTTGCAGTTCTCACTGTGTATGTCCTCCGGGAACTGAGAGAAAATGTACGGACAGAAGATCGATTCCGGGTTCCGTTGCTTTTGTTCCTTCTGTTGTGGGACTTATAATAGCCGGAGAAGTAATAAAGGATTTGATAAAGGATGTTACGGAATAAGTATCATCAATTAAATAATATTTTGAGAGGGAAATATGATTGAAACTATTACGAAGCTGAACGCGGCTCTAAGCGGGTTCATATGGGGTGTGCCGGCAATGATAGCTCTTATGGGTGTAGGCATATTCTTAAGTATCAGGACAGGATTTTTACAGATAAGAAAATTCAGATATATAATGAAGACCACTGTCGGTAGAATTTTTAAGAAAAGAGATGTAGCAGACGGTGCACTTTCACCTTTCCAAGCTGCTACTACGGCACTTGCGGCCACAGTGGGAACAGGAAATATCGCAGGTGTTGCAGGTGCCATATCAATAGGCGGCCCGGGAAGTGTATTCTGGATGTGGATATCCGCAATACTTGGAATGTGTACAAAATTCGCGGAGGTTACTCTTGCCGTATATTTCAGAAAAACAAATAAGCATGGAGATCTTGTAGGAGGACCGATGTATTATATTCAAAACGGTCTTTCAAAAAGATGGCTGTTTTTGGCTTACTTATTTGCAACATTCGGCACTCTTACAGTATTCGGAACAGGAAATGCCACTCAGGTAAATACGATTACGGCAGCTATAAATGTAGCACTTGAAGGATATGGAATAGTGAAACCGGGTGGACATGAGATGATAAACTTGGTCATAGGAATCATTGTAACCCTACTTGTGGGACTGGTTTTACTCGGCGGTATCAAAAGAATAGGATCGGTGACTGAAAAGCTTGTACCTTTCATGGCGCTTATATATGTAATATTGGCACTTGGAGTTGTTTTTCTAAACATAAACAGAGTACCTGAGGTCTTTGGAAGTATTATATACGGAGCGTTCAATCCGAGAGCGGTCACCGGAGGTATTATAGGAAGCTTCTTTTTAAGTATGAAAAAGGGAGTGTCCAGAGGTATATTCTCAAATGAGGCGGGACTTGGAACAGGCCCTATTGCACATGCATCGGCAGATACAGGAAAGCCGGTAAAACAGGGATTTTTCGGAATATTTGAAGTGTTTGCCGATACCATAGTTATATGTACACTTACAGCTTTGGTAATACTTTGCTCGGGAGTAAGTATTCCTTTCGGTTCACCTTCAGGTGCCGAACTTACAATAGGCGGATTTATAAAGACATACGGTAACGGGGTATCAATATTTACAGCAATAGCTATGTGCTCATTTGCTTTCTCAACAATTATAGGATGGGGACTTTACGGCGCAAGATGCATAGAGTTCTTATTAAGTGAAAAGGTTATAAAGCCTTTTATGGTGGTATATTCTTTGACTGCAATAGTAGGTGCTACGATGGACCTCGGGCTTTTATGGGATATATCGGAGACTTTTAACGGACTTATGGCAATACCTAACCTTATAGCACTGTTCCTCCTTTCAAACGTGGTTGTTAAGCTGACAAAGGAATATTTTGAGACGGAAGGAAAAGAAAAATAAAAAACACTTGACAATAAAATAAGATTGTGTAAAATATAATCATAAGCTATTTAAGAAAAGATTTGGAGGAGAAAAAGTTATGGCAGTAAAGACAATTACAAGTGAAAATTTTGAAGCGGAAGTTTTAAATGCAAAAGAACCTGTATTGGTAGATATCTGGGCACCATGGTGCGGTCCATGTAAGATGCTTTCACCTATAGTTGATGAAGTGGCTGAGGAGGCGGACGGTTTCTCGGTAGCTAAGATCAATGCGGATGAGAATCCTGATTTGGTAAACAAGTTCCATGTTATGTCAATACCTACACTTTTGGTATTCAAAAACGGTGAAGTTGTAAACAAGTCGGTAGGTCTTATAACAAAGGATGAAGTAAAGGCTTTATTGGCATAATAGTAGCTGATTAAGAGCGGTATCGCATATTCAGATACATTTACATTAAAGAAAGAAGTGATTATATGTACGATATAGTAGTAGTGGGCGCCGGAACAGCCGGATTGTCAGCTGCAATATACGGAGTAAGAGCGGGAAAATCGGTACTTGTACTTGAGGGCGCATCCTATGGAGGACAGATAATAAATACTCCTGAGATAGAAAATTATCCTGCTATCAAGAAAACTTCAGGATTTGAATTTGCCACAGATTTATTTAATCAGGCAAAAGATCTGGGTGCTGAAGTAAAATATGAAAAGGTGGTTGGCATCAGCCTTGAAGGTAATATAAAGAAAGTAAAGACTGAAAAGGAAAACTATGATGCAAAGTCGGTAATACTTGCTACCGGCGCAAAGAACAGACCTCTCGGACTTCCTAATGAGAAAAAATTGGTTGGTTCAGGCATATCATACTGTGCAACCTGTGACGGAATGTTTTACAGAGACAGAGTTGTTGCTGTGAACGGTGGCGGTAATACAGCCATAGAGGATGCTACATTCTTGGCCAATGTTGCAAAGAAAGTATATGTGATACATCGTAGAGACGAGTTCAGAGCAGAGGAAGCCGTAGTTGCGGCTTTAAAGAAGAAAGACAATGTAGAGTTTGTTTTAAACTCAAATATTGTGGAGATAAAGGAAGAGTCCTTTGCAGTTACAGGAGTAGTTGTAGAAGATAAAAATACCGGTGAAAAAAGAGAGATTGCAGTGGACGGACTCTTTGTAGCAATAGGTCAGGTACCTGATAATGCGGCTTTTGCCGATGTGGTAGAGCTTGATAAGGCAGGTTATATCGTATCGGGTGAAGACTGTAAGACAAAGACGGAAGGTGTATTTGCAGCAGGAGACGGCAGAACAAAGGAAGTACGCCAGCTTGTAACTGCAGCGGGAGACGGTGCGGTAGCAGGAATTGCAGCGGCAAAATATGTGGAAACACTGAATATATAATTAGGAGAAAAGATATGAATATATATGATTTTAAAGTAAAGAACAACAAGGGTGAGGAAGTTAGCCTTAGTGATTATAAGAATAAAGTAGTACTTATAATAAACTCTGCAACAGAGTGTGGATTTACACCACAGTATGAGCAGTTACAAAAGCTCTATGCAGACTATCAGGATAAGGATTTCGTGGTACTTGATTTCCCATGTGATCAGTTCGGACATCAGGCACCGGGAAGTGATGAGGAGATTGCTAAGTTCTGCAGCTCAAGATTCGGTGTAACTTTCCCATTGTTCTCAAAAATAGAAGTAAACGGTGACGGAGCTTGTGAGGTATTTAAGTATCTTAAGAGCGAGAAAGGTTTTGCAGGCTGGGGCGCAGACAATGATATGTCAAAGCTTCTTACAAAGATGCTTGGTGAGGCCGATCCTGACTATGCAAGCAAGCCTGATATAAAGTGGAACTTTACAAAATTCCTTATTGACAAGAACGGAAACGTTGTAAGAAGATTTGAGCCTACAGAAGGTGTTGAAGTAGTAGAAGAGGCTGTAAAAAAATTAATCTAATATAGAAAAGACAGGGGAGCGTTTATGAAAATAAAGGCTCCTTGAAGTCTTTTAAAAGAAAGAGGGAATATTAAAATGGCGGATAAGTACGACTCACTTAAACTGGAAAATCAACTTTGCTTTCCACTGTATGCCTGCTCAAAGGAAATAGTAAGAAGATATAAAGTATATCTTGATAAGCTTGATCTTACATATACACAGTATATTGTAATGATGGTAATGTGGGAAGATAAGGAATTGAATGTAAAAGAGTTGGGAGATAAACTCTTCCTTGACTCAGGTACACTTACACCTGTATTAAAGAAGCTTGAATCAAAGGGTTATGTTACAAGAGAACGTTCAAAGATAGATGAGAGAACACTTATAGTTACATTGACAAAAAGCGGAGAAGAGCTTAGAGAAAGTGCGCTTGACATACCGGTAGGTATGAGAGGCTGTTTGAATATAAATGATGAAGAGATGGCACAGCTTCGTACCATGCTGAATAAAATTTTAAGTGAAATGGGAGATGTTGCATAGACCTTGAAAGAGCTGACAATTTGCAGCAACGGTAGTAAGAATGAGTGCAGAAAAAGAACTTTGGGACATATATGATGAAAACAAGATGCCTACAGGAGAGACTGTAGACAGATATAATCTTTCTCTAAACCCTAAACAGTTTCATTTGGTTGTAATAGGAATACTCTTTACAGAGGATAAAAAAGTATTGATTACAAAACGCTCACCAAATAAGAGATATGCCGGAGGACTCTGGGAGATACCGGGAGGTGGAGTAAGAGCCGGAGAGAATTCACAGGATGCCGTACGTAGAGAAATTTTGGAAGAAACAGGTATAAATCTTTATGACAGAGACTATGAAAAGCTGTATACCTATAAGAGGATAAATACTGAAAGCAACAGTTATTTTGTGGATATGTATTCTTATATTATATCGGAAGATGATGTGCGAAATATAAAAATGCAGGTAGAGGAAGTATCGGATTTTAAGATATTAAGTGTTCCAAAGATAAAAGAGATAGCAAAAAGAGGTGAATTCCTACATTTTGATAATGTAAAGGAAGTTTTATATAATTTATAAGATTTTTTTTGGAAGCTGCGAGAAAATCGCGGCTTTTTTGTATGGAATTTGTTATTTTATTTTACTTCTATTTAGGGTAAACTATATGTAATATTTATTACCGGAGGGGGATTTAACTATGAAAAAGTATTTATTGCTAATAAGTAAAGGCATTGCTCTATGCTCATTTGTATTTGCACTTTTTAATGCAAATTCAGCGTGTGCTTTTATTTATCATCAGCCTGAGTTACCTGACAAAGTGAAAAAGTTGCGCAAATTTTAAGTTATGGAAAGGCTATCAAAAAAATCATACAATAGCTATGAATAATTTAGGATTAGTGGGTGTAATTATGATATTCTATAAGAATAGTTTATTTTTAATTTTGTTATTAAGTGCTTTATATTTATCAGGTTGTGAAAAAACACAAAATAATGGTTCTATTTTGTATTATGAACAAAATAAATTTGAAGTAGATATTAAGCAACTTATTGATAATAGGTATTATATTATAAATAATAGTGATAATTACAATTTTTATTATCGAACTTATGGAGATATTATCTTTTATTCAAAGCTCAAAGTAAATGTGATAACATATGAGAACAGTATATTAAAAATTAATTTAAAGGCTATTCCAGTTTACAGCGATGATGAAGTATCTTCAGAAATATTTGTTAATATCCCTGATTTTAAGGAGAATGTTGATAAAGTAATAGTTGATGTCAATAGTGATACTGCAGGAGAAGTATATCATGGAGAAAGTAGATTATAGACAAAGCAAATTTTATCTATGGTAAATATTTTGTTAGATAATAATTTTAAAATTAATATTGAAAGGAGCAATGTATGAAAAAAAGAGTTTTTCTCGGATTGGTAGCAAGTACATTATTGATGGCTGTGCCTACATTTGGAGCAACCGGAGGTTGGAAAAGAGATAATAACGGATGGTGGTATCAGTTTTCGGACGGGTCATATGTAAGGTCATCATGGCTTAGTATAAACAATGTCCGGTATTATATGAACGGATCGGGCTATATGCAAACAGGCTGGTTAAAAGAAGGAAGAGACTGGTATTATCTGGATACAAACAACGGAGATATGAAAGTAGGCTGGGTCAATGTCAATAATACATGGTACTATATGAATCCTTTCAACGGCGGCAGAATGGATGTAAACACATATACACCTGATGGATACTTTGTTGATGCAAGCGGAGCATATCAGCCGGGCGGAAGAATGACCGAAACAAATGGCAGGCAAAACAACAGTGCAAATACAACATCGGGATCGGCTTCAAATCAGACTTCTACAGCCGCCTTTGCGCAGAGAGTTATTGAGCTTGTAAACGAGGAGAGAGCAAAATACGGACTTTCCCCACTCTCAGCCGACAGTGCACTTATGAACAGTGCGGATATAAGAGCAAAGGAACTTGTGACATTGTTCTCACATACAAGACCTGACGGTTCAAGCTATCGTACTTTAATGCCTTCAGGACTTATGACCTGGGGAGAAAATGTTGCAATGGGACAAAGAAGCCCTGAAAGTGTTATGGACTCATGGATGAACTCACAGGGGCATAGAGAAAATATACTAAGTGACGATTTCAGCTTAATAGGTGTAGGTTGTTATAATGACGGCAGTACACTTTATTGGGTTCAAAACTTCGGTGCAAGAAGATAAATATTTTATAAGTACCAAATTAAACCTATACTTTAAAGCATTATTTTGCTGTGAGGTATAGGTTTTTTTGCTAAAGACTGTACGATATTTGTAAAGATTTTTTGGCATTATGCAGATATGAAAATAAATACTATAAACCTATAGACAAAAAGGGTTTATAGTGATATTATCATCTCCATAAAATAAATGCAGAGATACAAAGAGTATCTTGGAGAGTAACATTATGGATTTTGAATTTATAAAACAGGTGTTTCCTTTATACATACATGCAGCCATACTGACATTGAAAATAGGTATACTGGGAATCATACTTGCAATAATTGTAGGGCTCTTATGTACACTTGTTTTACATAAGAAGATACCGATACTTAGTCAATTTGTAAGTGTATATATTGAAATGAGCAGAAATACGCCGCTCATCATACAGTTGTTTTTTATATACTACGGTTTACCGAAGCTTGGGTTAAAGATAGACGCCTTTGTATGCGGAGTGTTCGGACTTGCATTTCTGGGAGGCAGCTATATGTGTGAGGCTTTCAGAAGCGGAATAGAAACTATAGATAAGATACAGGAAGAGAGTGCATTAAGTCTTGGACTTAGCCACAATCAGACACTCTTTTATATTTTACTTCCTCAGGCTGTTTCAATAAGTACACCCGCATTTGTAGCCAATATAATATTTCTTTTGAAAGAAACATCTGTGTTCTCGGCTATCAGCTTAATGGATCTTATGTTTACCGCAAAAGATTTGATAGGTTTGTATTATAAAACTGTTGAGAGCCTTGTACTGCTGGTATTTTTCTATTTAATTATATTATTACCGGTATCAATACTCGGTTCCTATGTAGAAAGGAGGGTACGATATGCCGGATTTGGGTCTTGATGTGATATTTAAAGGAAAGAATGCAATAAGACTTCTTGGCGGACTTGGTATAGCACTTAGAATCAGTTTAATATCTGTGCTTATAAGTATCCCCCTGGGTATCATGGTCGGTATTCTGATGACTTTTAAAAATCCGATATTAAAAGCGGTGCTTAGGATATATCTTGAAATTATAAGAATAATGCCGCAGCTTGTACTTTTGTTTATAGTATTTTTCGGAAGCACAAGAGCACTTGGAATAGATATCTCCGCCGAACTTTCAGCAATCATAGTATTCAGCCTTTGGGGAACTGCGGAGATGGGAGATCTGGTAAGGGGAGCTATTACAAGTATTCCAAAGCATCAGTACGAGAGCAGTGAGGCACTGGGACTGAATAAGAAACAGACTTTTATCTACATCATTATACCTCAGACGATAAAGCGACTTATTCCGCTTTCAATTAACCTGATTACCAGAATGATAAAGACTACATCACTTGTACTTATGATAGGAGTTGTTGAGGTAATAAAGGTGGCACAGCAGATAACGGAGGCAAACAGAAATTCAAGCCCGAATGCGGCTTTCGGAGTATATCTGGTGGTGTTTATGATGTATTTTATCGCTTGTACCCCGATAAGCATGCTTGCAAGATATCTGGAAAAAAGAAATTAGTGTGATGGAAGGAGATAGTATGCCGGCATTATTGGAAATAAAAGATGTTGTAAAAAATTATGACGGAAAGAATGCGGTGCTTGACGGTGTAAGTCTTGAACTGAATAAAGGTGAGGTAATAGTACTGATAGGGCCAAGCGGTTGCGGTAAGTCCACATTACTTCGATGTATAAACGGTCTGGAAGAAATACAAGGCGGAAGTATAAGCCTTGACGGAAAAGTCATTGACTATAAGCAAAATGATTTGACGAAGCTCAGACAAAAAATAGGTATGGTTTTTCAAAGCTATGAGCTTTTTCCACATATGACAATACTTGAAAATATCATTTTGGCACCTACAAAGGTGGCCGGAGTAGGTAGAGAGAGTGCAAAGAAGGAAGCGATGGAGCTTCTTAAAAGAGTAGGCCTTGCACACAAATCAAATGCCTATCCGAGAGAGCTTTCAGGTGGACAAAAGCAAAGAGTAGCAATAGTAAGAGCATTGGCAATGCATCCTGAGATTTTATTATTTGATGAGGTTACGGCGGCTCTTGACCCTGAGATGGTAAGAGAAGTGCTTGATGTAATGCTTGATTTGGCTAAACAGGGCTCAACGATGATTATTGTAACTCATGAGATGCAATTTGCAGAGGCTGTCGCAGACAGAGTGTATTTTCTTGATAAGGGAAATATAGTGGAGACGGGCAGACCGAAGAGCTTTTTCACTTCACCGAAGACTGAAAGAGCAAGACAATTTTTGAATATTTTCGAATTTGAATCCATTAAGGATGATAAGGAAGAATATAATATATAGATTTTCATATAGGAGGAATATAAAATGAAAAAAGGTAAATTAATAGGATTATTAGGTGTTTTGGCTGCAGGAGCTTTGGCACTCAGTGCATGTGGTTCATCTTCAAAGAGTGCGGCTAAGAATAAATTCAGAACTTTAGATGAGATAAAGAGTGCCGGAACTATAAATATAGGTGTTTTCTCAGATAAGCATCCTTTCGGATATGTCGATGAGAACGGTGAGTATCAGGGATATGATATTTACTTCGGAAACAGACTTGCAGAGGATCTTGGTGTTAAAATCAATTATGTAAGTACAGAGGCCGCAAACAGAGTGGAATATCTTGAGACAGGTAAGGTTGATATTATACTTGCAAACTTTACAGTTACACCTGAAAGAGCGGAGGCGGTAGATTTTGCACTTCCATATATGAATGTAGGACTTGGAGTTATATCATCCGATAAAGAGCCTGTAACAAGCCTTGACAATTGGAAGGCTGAGGATGAGATGATAGTTATTTCAGGAACAACAGCCGAGACTTATATGATTAAGAACTATCCTGATATCAAGCTTCAAAAGTATGATACATATGCGAATGCCAAGAATGCGCTTTTAAACGGTTCAGGCAAGGCATGGGTAAATGACAATACTGAGGTTATCGCATTTGCAAAGAGCAATCCGGGATATACTGTAGGTATTGACAATCTTGGTGCAAAGGATACAATCGCACCGGCTGTAACAAAGGGAAATACTACATTACTTGAATGGATCAATACAGAGATTGAAAGTCTTGGAAAAGAGAACTTCTTCCACAAGGATTATGCAGAGACACTTACAGATACTTATGGCAGTGAATATGCAGATACTCTTGTAATAGAAGGCGGAAAAGCGGAATAAGGATTAAAGCGGGTTTTGGATAAAAGCCCGTTTTTTATTTATAAGTGTAAAAAATTAATATATAATATTAAGCAAATATTTTTGTAAGAGGTGTTATATGACTGTCAGTGAAGTAATGGAGAAGATGATAAAAGAAAGCAAGGGCAGCTTTAGGGATATCAATCATTTTTTAAAGGTATGGGGATATGCAAGAAATATAGGAAAGGGAGAGAATCTTGATGATAATACTCAAAAAACACTTGAAATAGCCGCTATAGTGCATGATATTTCCTGCCCTTCGCTCAGAGAAAAGTATGGTGAAGCGGACGGTAAAAAGCAGGAAGAGGTATCTTCACCGATGATTGGAAAATTTTTTGAAGATACAGATATATCAAAATCTATGCTGGACAGGATAGACTTTATGATAGCACATCATCATACATATACGGATATTGACGGCATTGATTTACAAATTTTATTGGAAGCCGACTTTTTGGTCAATGCAGATGAGATGAAGTTGAAAAAAGAAGCAATAGAAGAGATGATGAGAAAGGTTTTCAAAACGGAAACCGGTATAAGATATCTGAAATCCTTGTTTTTAGACAGATAAAATAAGAACCCTCCAAGTTTTGGAGGGTTCTTTTAAATTCAGTATTTAGTTTTGTGAAGGCGGAAGTAAAACTACAAGCATCTGTGCCGTTTCAGTATAGTTATGCATTTTTTATATAACAGATTATCAATATTCGGATAAATAGTAAGATTCAATTCGCCGTTTACATATTCACCTAGGAAAATATCCTGTATGTTTTCAATGCCCTGTTCATTGATTGAAGAAAGCAACCATTTTTCATCGTGTCCGATAACCTCAAGTATATCTTGGTTTATTCTGCCGTTTGAAATAATAGGGAACTTAGGTGTAGCTGATTGCATATCTATAATGGTAAGCTTACCGTTAGTTTCCATTATTGCAGACTTTACCTCTTTTGTAGAAAAGAGTCCTTCCATCCGTATATGCAGCATAAGCTGGTCTGCAGATATTCCTACTTTGGCGCAGTTTTCAACATTTACCTTACCGTTTTTTATAAGGATAACGGGATTTCCGACTACCAATGACTTTACGGCCTTTATATTGACCAGCAATTTTACGATAATAACGACTAAAGACCAGATCAATATAAAAATAAGGAATGTTATGATGGAAATGGAAGTATTATAGATCACACCTCCGATAATTCCACCGAGTACATAGTTTTGTATCTGGTTTAGCGGAGTATTTATAGAGAACTCATACTTTCCAAGTATATGTATCTGTAAAATCATTACCATGATACCGAGAATAAATTTGATACCGACTAATAAATATATATTCATAAATTACCTCTCACCGTTTATATATACATTATGATCTATTACATGTGTACGCTGCAAAGTGTAGGAATTATTGTCATTGTTCAGATGTACCGTATAGTCCTCTTCATTGTAGCGGACTATAATACCGTCTTTTAAAGTGGTGGAATTTACCATTATTTCTTCAGGTGATACATGTGCATCCGTAGCTACACTCTCTATAAATTTTACAAATACATGTGACTGGGAAAAGTCTTTGTGGTTTTTAGTATAATTTTCCACATGAATTCCCAAAAGTATAAATGTAAAAACGGCAATACCTATGGAAATGTCTCTAAGCCTTGTTTTCATTCTATCCTTCATAAAGCGAAAGCCTGTAATTATAAAGATAGCTAAGAGAAGAATGATAAAAGTGGATCTGATAATCATATCGGTAGACTGGTGTTCTATAATATAATCCAGAGTATAAAAATTCATATGATACTTGCACTCCTTTCAATAATCTTTGTAATTTATAGCATAAACTCTATTTGGATTCAAGCTGTTTCATACCGGATATTTTAAGCGATATTATTATACTTTTATTAAGGTGATTTTACATATGTTTAATAAAAACAGCATCCGATAAATCAGTATACATCGGATGCTTCTATAAGTGCCTTGGTATATTCATTTTGCGGGCGGTGTATTATTCTGCTTGTAACATCTTTTTCCACTATATGACCGTCCTTCATCACGGCTACGTCATCACACATATAATGAACCAAAGATATATCATGGCAGATAAAAAGTATTGCCATTCCCAATTCATCCTTCAGTTCACCCAGCAGTGATATTATTTTTCTTTGAACTATCATATCAAGTGCCGAGGTGGCTTCATCACAGATAAGAAGTTTTGGTGAGCAGGCGATGGCTCTGGCAATAGCGGCCCTTTGACATTCACCTCCGCTGACTTCACCGGGATATTTACTATAGAAAGAAGAATCAAGACCACAGCGGTTTAAAAGAGATATCGCTTTGTTTTTATAATTACCTCTAAAACCGAAGTTTTTCAGGTTTAAAACTATACTCTCACCAAGGCTTCTGACAGGATTAAAGCTCTCCCTCGGAAGCTGAAAAATCATTTGTAAATCTTTGTATATTCTCCTGTACTGTGAGGCTGAAAATTTACTGATACATTTGCCGTCAAATATAACTTCTCCGGATGTTACCGGTATCAAACCTGTTATTGCTCTTGCAAGTGTGCTTTTTCCTGAACCGCTTTCACCTACAACGCCAAGGCATCGTCCCGATTTTAATGTAAGATCGATATTTTCAATACTTGGCTTTTTCTCGCCGTCAAATTGTTTTGTAAGTTTGTTTATAATTAAAATATCATTCATATATACTCCGAAATAAAGAGATACCCTAACCGAAAGCGGAAAGTATCAGCTCCTTTGTGAAATCATTTTTAGGAGAGGAGAGTACGTCACATGTTTTTCCGTAATCAACCGTTTTACCGTTATTTAATACCAATATCCTGTCTGTGATACTTTTTGCTATTTTTATATTATGGGTTACAAGTATAACAGCTGTATTGTACTTTTCACGCAGTGATTTCAGCTCATTCACTATTTGCACAGCAACTATAGGATCAAGTGCACTGGTAGGCTCATCGGCTAAAATTAAAGAAGGTCTGTTCAGCATGGCAAGCGCTATACCCACTCTTTGATTCATACCGCCTGAAAGCTCAAATGGGTATGCTCTCAAAATCCTTTTCGGGTCAGGTAATGAGAGGTTTTCAAAGATGCCTGTTGCAATATCAAGAGCTTCTTCTTTTGAAATCTGTTTATGTGCTTTCATACTTTCAAAAACAGTGTCACCTATAGTTTTTAAAGGATTGGTATGAATACCGGATTCCTGAAAAACCATACTGATACGATTACCGCGAATTCTCCTCATTTCAGAAGCATTAAGTGATAACAGATCTTCGTTTTCAAAAAAAATATTACCGGAAAGTACTTTGGGGCCTGAAAGCCCCAAGATACTCTTTAGCAATGTGGATTTTCCACAACCGCTGTTTCCGACTACACCCAGAATCTCACCGGAGTTAAGAGAAAATGACAGATCATATAAAACTTGTCTTTTTTCATATGAAATATTTATATTCTCAAATTTCAAAAGTTCTTTCATTATTCGATTACCAGATCCTTACTGAATTCATAATAGTCACTTGGCATAGGAGTAAGACCTTTTATATTTTTCTTGCTTACAAGACTCATCTGTAAGTGTGAAACAAATATAAAACCGCAATCATCCACTAAAATATCGCTCATCTTTTTTGCAATCTCTTCACGTTTTTCATTTTCAAATGTTGTGGAAAGAGTTTTGGCAAGTTCGTCAAGTTCGGCATTTGAGTAATGTCCTCTGTTCTTTGGTGACTCGGTAAGAGAAGTCATATCAAAGAAATATCCCTTGTTTCCGGTAGGATTTGTAACCATTGCACTGCCGAAGATATCCCATGTAGTGCTGTCCTTCATAACCTCAAGATAATTCTCCGTACTGTTTATATTAAGCTTGATACCGATATCCTTTAAGTTTGCCTGTATACTTTGTGCAAGTATAGGAAGCTCGGTTCTTCCGGGATATGTGATGTAGTTAAGTTCTAAATTTTTACCGTCCTTATCTACATATCCGTCATTATCACTGTCACTCCATCCTGCGTTTGCAAGTAACTCCTTTGACTTTTCAGGAGAAAAACTATATGTCGGGTTTTCGCTATCCTTCATAGGGAACGGTCCGTTTGCAACTTTTCCATGACCGCCAAGCAAAACATTTACAAAGCCTTCTTTATCAATGGCCATAGCTATGGCGGATCTGATGTTTTTATCTGCGAGAAGTTCATTGTCAAAGTTTAACTGCAGGAAGAATGCTCTGCTTGTAGCCACAGAGTTTATATTGTAATTGTCATTTTCAAAAAGCGGGTAGCTTGCATAAGGAAGTCCGGAGGTTGCATCAAGCTCTCCCGACTGAAGTCCCATAGTCAATGTGTCACCGTCTGTGATAGACTTTACAGTGATGTTTTTCTTTGATACTTCACCGCCCCAGTAGTCATCTCTTGATACAAGGCTTATTTCACTGTCAGACACTGCGGTTGCTTTGTAAGGACCTGTACCTGAAACATTCTTGCTTGTATCCACACCTGCCTGCATATCTATAATTGCGGTATAAGGCTCCGCAAGGAAGTTTAAAAGAGCAGGATTCGGTTCGGTAGTTACAAATGTGAGTGTTTGACCGTCAGCCTTTATTTCCTGTATCTTCATATCCTTAGGTGCTCTGTCATGTACCGCTATCAAATCTTCAAAACATTCTTTTGCGGCGGCTGCATCAAGCTTTCTGCCTGATGAAAAATTGATTCCGTCTTTAATCACAACTTCAAGAGTATTATCATCTAAGAACTTATAAGAATCGGCAAGCCATGGTACAAGCTCTATATCTTCATTTAATCTGAACAATGTCTCACCGACACCATATCGTACACAGCTCCATCCCGAGTAGTCCTCATGAGGATTAAGACCTGCATCGGACATACCCACACCGTAACTGCCGGTGCCGTATACAAGAGTCTTTGCAGTATCGGAAGTATCTGATGAAACCGACGAGGTTTCGGAACCTGCCGAGCTCTCAGACAAAGTTTTTGAAGAAGAGGTGCACGCACCCAGAAGCAGAGCGGCACTGAAGGCAACAGAAAGTAATTTTATTTGTTTTTTCATGTATGTAAAAACTCCTTTATATATTTACGGATAAACATCTGTTTAACCGTTTATGTATTGTTTAATAATTTCAAAAGTATATTAATTTATACGTTGAAGTAATCTCTAAGTGATTCACCGAATATATTGAATATAGAGACTGTAATAAAGATGGCAATTCCCGGTGAAAGTGTGATCCATGGAGTTATCTGAAGCAAACTCCTGCTTTCACTTATCATGCTTCCCCATTCAGGAGTGGGAGGGGTGGCACCAAGTCCCAAAAATGACAGGGCGGACATTTCCATAAGGCTTGTACCTATATCAAGGCTTGCCGTCACTACTATCGGTCCTATAATATTTGGAAGTATTTCCGTAAACACTATTTGTATCGTATCACTGCCGCTTATTTTTGCGGCATTTATATATGTGGAGGTTTTTGTAGACAGTACAAGACCTCTTGAGAGTCTTGCATATCTTGGCCATCCCACGGAGGCAAGCGCTATTATCGCCCCGAATACACCGTTTTTAAAAAGTCCTGCAGTGGCAATCGCAAGCACAAGTCCCGGAAACGCCAAAAATATATCCGATACACGCATAAGTAAAGTGTCTGCAATCCCTCCGAGATATCCGCAAAAGATTCCGATTACCACACCGATAACAGCCATCAAAAGTACTACCGCCAAAGCTGAAAATATACTGATTCTTGCTGCGGCAATCACTCTTGAAAACATATCTCTGCCATATATATCCGTTCCCATTATATGAGGAAAGGACGGGGGAGATTTTGCCTTCATCAGGTTTTGTGCTGTGATATCAAAAGGTGTAAGCATTGGAGAAAAGAATGCAAATATAAGCAATGCAATCACCAAAAAAGACGGAAAGATTAATTTTTCAGTTCGCATATTTTCCACCTCCGATTCTAAGTCTCGGATCCAAGAAATAATATGAAATATCCGACATTAAATTTATAAATACATATATAAATGCCATCCACAGTACATAAGCCAAAATCACAGGATAGTCACGTAAATTTATAGATTCAATAGCCAGCTTTCCGATTCCGTCCCACATGAAGATACTCTCAACAATGGAGCTTCCGCCAAGTAGACTTCCGAAACTCAGTGACATCAATGTGATGAGAGTGAGAGATGTAAGCCTCAGTACATTAAAGAATATGATCGTATTTTCTTTTATACCTCTGGCTCTTGCTCCGGTCACATAAGGTTTTGAGAGCTCCGATATAATAAGTGCACGAATCTGCCTTATATACTTTGCGCTCATTGCCAGTGCAAGAGTAAGCGTGGGAAGTATCAGACTTTTTATACTTGTTCCCTGTGAAATTACCGGAAGAATCTTTAACTGTAATGCAAATATATATGAAAGCACAAGCGCCACAAAAAAGTTTGGCAGAGAATTGCCTATAAATGACAGCGCCTTTATAATATTGTCAAATACAGAGTTTTTCTTTACCGCTGAAAGTATACCAAGCGGCAGGGAGATAATTAGGGTAGTAAGTAAAGAGCTGATACTAAGTAAGAGAGTATTCGGTAATTTAGAGAAAATATAGCCAAATACCGGTTTTCCCGATACATAGCTGATACCCATATCACCTTGAACCACCCCCAAAAGCCAACTGATATATTGAACGATAAAAGGACGGTTTAAACCAAGTTCTTCCCTCTTTTGATTTATAAGTTCCGGAGAAAGCACTCCACCTATGGCTTCATATCTTACCGCCACCGCATCACCACCGGTGAAATAGATAAGCGCAAATGATATAAAGCTTATACCTATAAGTATAGGAATTAATGATAATAATCTTTTTAAAATATATTTAAACAATTTTTCCACCAAGAAAAGGTAAAATTTATTTGTTTAAGCAAAGCTGTAAACATGATAATAGAATATAAAAGAGAAAGGGATATGTCAAGAGAAAATGAAAATGAGTTTCAAATTTAAAAAGGCCTTATTTTACAATATAAAATATTGAAAAATAAAGCCTGTATTTTTATCTTATATATAAAACCGAAGGATCGAATGAGTTTGTATCTTTCACACCTGTATACATCATAAGCTCTGAAAGTTCTTCATTCATTTTGTTTATTTTTTCAATGACGCCGCTTTCCCCCTCCTTTAAAAGTGGAGAAAGTATCCCCCTGCCGACAGATACGGCATCTGCACCAAGTGCCAAAGCCTTGTAGGCATCATATCCTGTATCTATTGAACAGTCTACAAATATCTCCATACCGCTTATTTCATTCTTTATATCGGGAAGTATCATAACGGGAGGTATACCGAAAGGAATGCGACCGTGGTGGTGAGATACTACTATAGCACTGCAGCCCGCCTGTTTTGCCTTTGCGGCATCTTGAAGCGATAAAACTCCTTTAGCCACAAAAGGTATTTTTGCAAATTTTGCATATTCTTCCAAATCGCTTTGAGTAACCGGACCCATTGCTATACCGTCAACTATATCATATTTCCCGTCCGTTCCGGGAACATGGTCAATATCCACACCCACAGCGACGGCACCGCATTTTTTTGCAAACTCTATCTGCTCAAATATTATATCATGGTCGGCAAAAGGTTTTATAATTCTGACAGTTTTGGCTCCTGTATCCGCTATTTCTTTAAATTCGTCATCCGGCTCCATGCCTACCCAATTGAGTATATTTAAGCTCTTTGCAGCCTTTGCATATTCAAGCATAGGCTTTTTGCCGTCCTTGCCGACCTTATTCAAATGAGAAAAAGCAGGCATCATTATCGGAGAGTCAAATTCAGTCCCGAATATTTTTTTATGCTTATCGGGAAGTATTGCATCAATGATTCTCATCTCCACAAGAATATTATTTAAATAGTTTCTGTTGTGCACATTTGCATCTTCCGCCTTACCGCTTGTTACAGGAATAAGTCCTGCAGGCCCCGGCCATTTTACATTTTCCGACATAATTATCCTTTCTAAAAATATATTATTATTATGTAATATTTATATTGCTTTTAACTCAATAATACCACAGTTGAAATTTTTTTTGCAAATTTTCGTCGATTTTTCCTGTTTAATGTTCATACCGCTGCTTACACCATGTGGTAATAAAGTCGTTGACCAAGCACAATATATTGTGTATACTATGAATTCGAGAGAGTTATATACTCTTAAAAAGGTACTTATAAGAACTGCGACAATAAGCAGATACTATGTAATAATAAAGAGAGGTTACCGACATGAGAATCATTAAAAGAAGCGGCGCTGAAGTTGATTTTGATATTTCAAAAATTATTGCTGCAATCTATAAAGCAAATGCTGTAGTAGGTGAAGATGATAAGTTGAAGAAAGCCCAGGTTGACCGTATTGCCAATACTGTAGAGAATCAGTGCATGAGTATGAACCGTGCGATGAGCGTGGAAGAAATACAGGATATGGTAGAGGACGGCATCATGAGAGAGAATGCTTATGAGGTAGCCAGAAGATATATTACATACAGATATGTTCAGAGTATAAAGAGAAAACAAAATACAACAGATGATAAGATATTGGCGCTTATAGAATGTGATAATGAGGAAGTAAAGCAGGAGAACTCAAATAAGAATCCTACTGTTGCCTCAGTGCAAAGAGATTATATGGCCGGAGAGGTTTCAAAGGATCTCACAGAAAGAATACTTCTTGACGGTGAGATAGTGGAAGCTCATAAGACAGGTATTCTTCACTTCCACGATGCGGATTATTTTGCACAGCATATGCACAACTGTGATCTTGTAAATCTTGAGGATATGCTTCAAAACGGAACCGTGATATCAGGCACATTTATAGAAAAGCCACATAGTTTTTCAACAGCCTGCAATATCGCTACACAAATAATTGCGCAGGTAGCTTCAAGCCAGTATGGCGGACAGAGTATTTCTCTTACACATCTTGCTCCTTTTGTGGATATAAGCAGACAAAAGATCCGTGATGAAGTGGAATCCGAGATGTACGGATTAAATGTGTCTACTGAAAGAAAAGAAGAGATTATTGAGAACAGACTTCGCAGAGAAATCACAAAGGGTGTACAGACTATACAGTATCAAGTAGTGACTTTGATGACTACAAACGGTCAGGCTCCGTTTATCACAGTATTTATGTACTTGAATGAAGCAAAGAATGAAAGAGAAAAAGAAGATCTTGCACTTATTGTTGAAGAAATGATAAGGCAGAGATATCAGGGTGTGAAGAATGAGGATGGTGTATGGGTAACACCTGCATTCCCAAAACTTATCTATGTTTTAGAAGAGGACAATATTCGCCCGGGAACCAGATATTACCATCTTACAAAGCTTGCGGCAAAATGTACCGCAAAGAGACTTGTACCTGATTATGTTTCGGAAAAGAAGATGTTTGAGTATAAGGTGGATAAAAACGGCAACGGAAACTGCTACACACCTATGGGATGCAGAAGTTTCTTAACACCCTATGTGGACGAGAACGGAAGGCCTAAATACTACGGCAGATTCAACCAGGGTGTTGTAACTATAAATCTTGTAGATGTGGCACTTTCATCAGGCGGAGATACTACAAAGTTTTGGAATATCTTTGAGGAAAGACTTGAGCTTTGCCACCGTGCACTTAGAGCAAGACATGAGAGATTGCTTGGAACACCTTCAGATGTGGCACCGATACTCTGGCAGCATGGAGCTCTTTCGAGATTAAAGAAGGGTGAGCCGATAGATAAGCTTTTGTATGGAGGATATTCAACTATAAGCCTTGGATATGCAGGACTTTATGAGTGCGTAAAGTATATGACCGGAAAGAGCCATACAGATGATGTGGCAAAGCCTTTTGCACTCAGCGTAATGCAGAAGATGAATGATAAATGTAATGAATGGAAGCAGGCGGAGAATATTGATTATTCACCATATGGTACACCGCTTGAGTCCACAACATACAAATTTGCCAAGTCACTTCAAAAGAGATTCGGCATTATAGAAGGTATCACAGATAAAAACTATATTACAAACAGCTATCATGTACATGTATCTGAGGATATTGATGCATTTACAAAGCTTAAGTTTGAGAGTGAATTCCAAAAACTTTCACCGGGCGGTGCCATCAGTTATGTAGAGGTTCCGAATATGCAGGATAACCTTGAGGCGGTAATGAGTTTGCTTGGATTTATCTATGACAATATAATGTATGCCGAGCTGAATACCAAGTCAGACTACTGTCAGGAGTGTGGATTTGACGGAGAGATAAAGATCGTTAAAGATGCGGGTAAGCTTGTATGGAAATGCCCGAAATGCGGAAATACGGATCAAAGTAAGCTTAATGTGGCAAGAAGAACCTGCGGTTATATAGGAACACAGTTCTGGAACCAGGGAAGAACTCAGGAGATTGCGGATAGAGTACTGCATTTATAAAAATAAATATAAAGTTAAAGGCTGTTGCACTAAAATGCGGCAGCTTTTTTGATGCAAAAAGGGGCTGTCCACAATGTTCAAGCTCTTCATAGAGATGTTGAAGTTTTGGCTTTCTCCCTTGAGTAAGCCGGATAAAAGCAATATCTCTTTAACATAAATCCACAATACGATCAATAGAGCGTATTCCTCGCATATTTGCATAAGTAATAACTGCATACATCATGACCCGGTTGTACCCTGTTCTTCCCTTGTTCGAACAATTGGCTAACAGTCCGGAAAAATCTAAATCCTCCCTAACTTTTTTAGGGTATAGACCGGATCGTCATCGGGTAAACTCAATTCATAGAAACTAAAGTTGATTTATAAAAAATCAGGTAATAGTATCTTATAAAAAAATTCGGTAATAGTATCTTATTCTTGACATTCCACCGTAATAATATATAATAATAACAAAGTCAAACATAATTTTCGCAAATAAAAACAAAGTCAAACAGAAATATTTTCATAAGCAAACATTTTTGGAGGTGAAATGGCAAAGTGTATTGTTATAGCGGACGACCTGACCGGTGCGAATGCTACAGGCGTATTGTTGAAAAAAATGGACTACAATACCTATACAATGATGAATGCCGAACGGCTTGAGCTTTCGCTCTCGGACAGCTGCGACTGTCTGATGTACCCAACAGACAGCAGGGGCATTGATAAGGAGCTTGCATATAACAGAGTGTATAATGCGGCAAAGCTTCTTTTTGACAGTGAAGTTAAAGTATGGGCAAAGAGAATTGATTCTACTATGAGGGGAAATATCGGAGCCGAAACCGATGCAATACTTAATGTGCTTGGAGATGATGTCATAGCCATAAGCGCCCCCTGTTTTCCGGAGTCAGGCAGAACGGTTGTGGGCGGATATCTCATGGTAAACGGTTTGCCGCTGCATAAGACATCTGTTGCCCTTGACCCCAAGTGTCCGGTAAAAACTTCCAATGTAGCCGATATTTTCAGACAGCAAAGCAAATTTAAGGTTGGCTCGATAAAGCTTGACGATATGATGAGCGGAAAGCATGTACTGGCGGAGCATATGAAAAAACTTGTTAATGAGGGAAATCGTATACTTGTATTTGACTGTGTTACTCAGGGAGATTTGGATTTGATTGCCGATGCTCTCATAACCTCAGGACTGAAATTTGCGGCGGTAGATCCCGGGGTCTTTACCGCTACTATTGCAAGAAAGCTTATTACGCCGGTAAAAAAGGATACAAAGCACAAAATTCTTGCGCTTATAGGTTCTGTAAATCCGGTTACAAAGGCACAGGTGGAAGAGCTGTGGCTGAATCAGAGAACAGCATACAATGTTTTTATAAAATCATCACTGATGCTGGAAAACGACGGTATACGAGATGCCGAAATAAAGAGAGTAAGTGATGAGCTGCTTGAAAAGTCCTCAAAGTATGAGATATTGACTGCTGTGGGAGACGGTATATATTCCGAAAACAGAATTGACTTCAGTAAATATACCGACAGATATGATAATACAGATAAAATGACGGAAAGAATAAATGATGCATTCGCACAGATAGGTTATAATGTATTGTCGCAAAATCCCGCGTTTAAGGGTATATACAGCAGCGGAGGCGATATCACCCAGGCACTGTGCAAAAAATTTAATACAACCGGACTAAGGCTGTTAGATGAGGTTCTGCCTCTTGCCGCTTATGCCGAGATGATGTCGGGAGATTTTCCGGATATCAAGATAATCACCAAGGGCGGAATGGTAGGAGATGATGATGCGGCAAACCGCTGTATTACCTACCTGAAAGAAAAACTATATATGTAATAAAGGAGGAAAGATGAAAAAGGCACTGATTGCAGTTACTATGGGAGACCCTGCCGGTATCGGACCGGAGATTACAGCCAAGGCACTGGCGGATGAGGCGACGTTTGATTATGCCGACTGCATAGTTATCGGGGATAAAAAAATAATGGAGCAGGCTATACAGATTACAAAGGTACCGTTGAAAATAAATACCGTTTCCAAGCCTGCTGAAGGAAAGTATGAATTCGGGGTTCTTAATCTCATAGATTTGAATAATGTTGATATGAGCGGGTTTGAATTCGGAAAAGTAAGCGGAATGTGCGGCAAGGCTGCATTTGAATATATTGCAAAGGCTATAGAGCTTACAAACACAGGTGAGACCGACGCCGTAGCTACGACCCCTATAAACAAGGAGTCTTTGCATGCCGGAAATGTTCCTTTCATCGGTCACACGGAAATATTTGCCGCTCTGACAAATACAAAAGATCCTCTGACAATGTTTGAAACAAACGGATTAAGGGTTTTCTTTCTTACCAGACATGTTTCACTCAGAAAAATGTTGGATATGATAAAGAAGGAAAGAATAGAGGATTATATAGTCCGCTGTTTGGAGGCACTAAAGCGCCTTGGAGTAAATGACAGGCAAATGGCTGTGGCGGGACTGAATCCTCACTGTGGTGAACACGGGCTTTTCGGCGATGAGGAAATGAAAGAAATAACACCTGCCGTAGAAGAAATGCAGGCTAAAGGTTATCCGGTTACGGGTCCTATAGGTGCAGACTCGGTATTTCATCAGGCTGCTCAGGGAAGATATAACAGTGTGCTGTCGCTTTATCATGACCAGGGACATATTGCAACAAAAACACTTGATTTTAATAAAACGATAGCTATTACTAACGGTATGCCGATACTTAGAACCTCAGTAGACCACGGCACCGCTTTTGATATAGCAGGAAAAGGCATTGCGGATGCGGTAAGTATGGTGGAGGCTATAAGATTGGCTGCAAAATATGCCCCGAATTTCAAGAAAATATAGGAAAGCAATATTGGCTTTCCTTTGTGTAAAAGGACGGCTGCGGGTGATCGGGCGCCTTTTGGCGCTGATGTCCTTACGCCCCCGTGTGCATAAATCAGGAAATGAATAAATTCGTTTCCAATAATTAGAAGGAGGTTTTTATGGTTGGTGGTTTAAGCGGTGAGAGAATGCTGATAGGTCTTATTATAGGCATTATACTTCTTATTGTGCTTGTACTGAAAACAAAGATACATGCATTCATAGCTCTGATTCTCTCGGCAATCGTTATCGGTGTCATAGGAGGCATGCCTTTGGTAAATACGAAGCTGGAGAGCGGGGCAACATTTGGTATTATCAATTCCGTTACTACAGGCTTCGGTAATACGCTGGGCTCTATAGGTATAATTATAGGCTTCGGTGTTATTATGGGGCAGATTTTTGAAGTGACGGGAGCGGCTAAGAGAATGGCTCTTACTTTCCTTAAGGTGTTCGGTAAGAACAGGGAAGAGGAGGCATTGGCTGTAACAGGCTTTATGGTGTCGATTCCTATATTCTGTGATTCAGGATTTATTATTCTGGCGCCAATCGCCAAGGCTATATCAAAGGCTACCAAAAAGTCGGTTATTTCCTTGGGAGCGGCACTGGCGGCAGGTCTGGTTATAACACATTCCTTAGTGCCGCCTACACCGGGGCCTCTCGGGGTTGCGGGTATTTACGGAATAGATGTGGGCAAATTCATTCTTATAGGCTTTGTCCTCGCAATTCCCATGACGCTCGCCTGTACGGCATATGCGAGATATATCGGAAAAAAAATTTATCAGCTGCCTGACGAAACTGAAGAGAGCGGATACAAGAGAATGCCTTATCAAAAGCCTGATTACTCACAAGAGGCTAAGCTTGAAGCTGAAAATATCCCCGGCACCTTGGAATCGTTTTTTCCTATACTAGTCCCGATAGTATTGATACTGATCGCGACCGTTATATCTGCTATGAAGCTGACAGAGGGCTATATGCAGATATTCCAGTTTATAGGTTCGCCTATATTTGCCGTCGGTATAGGACTTGTGCTGGCAATACTTACATTGGGAAGGAACCTTACCAGAGAACAGATACTTAAGGAAATGGAAAAAGGTATGGCTTCGGCAGGTATTATTATGCTGGTAACCGGAGGCGGAGGTGCACTTGGACAGATAATAAAGGACAGCGGACTCGGAAGCTACATTGCGCAAGGCCTTGCAGGCTCAGGACTTCCTATTGTAATTCTTCCGTTTGTCATAGCTACTTTGATAAGATTTATTCAAGGCTCGGGAACCGTGGCAATGACTACCGCGGCCAGTATTACGGCAGCCATAGTTGCCGAGTCGGGAGGAAACCCGTATATGGCGGCATTGGCCTGCTGTGTAGGCTCGCTTTTTTTCAGCTATTTTAATGATTCATACTTTTGGGTGGTCAACAGGACTTTGGGTGTCAGCGACACAAAAGATCAGATAAGGACTTACTCTATAACATCCACGATAGCTTGGGCTGTCGGTTTTGTGGAAATAATGATATTAAGTATTTTCTTCCATTAAAGCCTGTGATATACTGTCACTACAATACAGGCGGGAGCGGTGGCTTTCGCCCCTATAAGCAGGCAGTTATGGTGAACAACAAAATAATTTGCGGTAACTCCACACATATGCAATCACTGCCCGTATGAGCTTTTGATACTGCTATGCTGTGGAGTTTTTTATGCACACGGGGGCGAAAGGACATTAGCGCCAAAAGGCGCACGCCCCCAGCACAGACGAGTAGGGTTGGTTTCACCTCCCCTACCGGATTGAGGAAGGATATATGCTAAGTGGCGAAAGGCAGCTGGAAATTATAAATATTATCAGAGAAAGCGGTGTGGCAGAGGTGGAATATCTTGCTAAAACATTGGGGGTAAGTACAATGACTATCCGCCGAGATTTGAAAAAGCTTGATGAGTCCGGACTTATTGAGAGATGCTACGGCGGAGCGGTGAGAAAAACCGAAGTCACATACGAAGCTAAAAGGATAAAAAACCATGAAAGCAAGATAAAAATCGCCGCAAATGCGGCTAAGTATGTACATGACGGAATGGCGGTATTCCTTGACGCAGGCACAACAACATTTGAGATTGCCAAAAATATAATGAATATAAACAATCTTACCATAGTTACAAATGACATAGAAATAGCTTCCCTGCTTGTAAATTCCGACTGTGACCTCATAATATGCGGGGGCACGGTGCAAAAGAGTACAAAAAGCGTATACGGCTACTATGCTATGGATATGATTAAAAAATTCTCTTTTGATATAGCTTTTTTCGGAGCCGCAAGTATTAATGACAAGCTTCAGGTAATGACGCCCACCATTGAAAAAGCTTTTTTAAAAAAAATTGTGATAGAGCAGTGTAAGGTTTCGATACTGGCTGTGGACAATTCAAAGTTTGACAGAGACGGACTTCATATTATAAATGAGCTTTCCGACTACACCGCAGTTATTACAGACAGAGAATTTTCAAGTGAGGAGAGCAAGCTGCTTGATAAATCTGCAAAAACATAGTTCTTTTATGGAGGATGCATGAATTTAGTTTTATTGATTACCGCATTGGTCATATTATTATGTGTGTGGCTATCATAGAAACTATCATAGAAACTAAAGTTGATTTTCTGTTGACCTATTTCAAAAAAGTTGTTATAATAATTGAATGTGAGCATAGTTACATTATAACATGTAACGGAGAAAGATGGTTGTCGTTAGCCATCTTTTTTTATGTAAAAACTTAGGGTGGTGTGACTCATTTTGAGCTACACCACCCCTTCTTATGACTATCATTTCCCGACAGCCCCTTAAAAAATTTTATTCTGATTTAACCTTGCAGAAGTTTTTCTTTCCTCTCTTAACAAGAAGTCCTTCGCCTGCAAAATCTTCTTTTGTAAAAGTTTTCTTTACATCATTTATAACTTCACCTTCTATGGAAACTCCGCCCTGTTCGATATTTCTTCTGGCTTCGGATCTGGTCTTTGAAAGTCCGCTTACTACAAGCACACCTGAAAGATCTATAGTACCGTCTCTGTAATCCTCATCCTGCAAAACATAAGTAGGAACATTGCTCATATCGCCACCGCCTACAAAAAGAGACTTGCTTGCTGCATTTGCTTTCTCAGCCTCTTCCTTGCCGTGTACAAGCTCTGTAAGATGCATTGCAAGGATTTCCTTGGCTTCATTAAGCTTGGCACCTTCCCAGCTTGACATTTCCTCTATCTGCTCAAGAGGAAGGAAGGTAAGCATTCTAAGGCATGTGAGAACGTCAGCATCAGGAAGATTTCTCCAGTACTGGTAGAACTCAAAAGGAGTTGTTTTATTTGGATCAAGCCAAACAGCACCGCCGACGGTTTTGCCCATTTTCTTACCCTCTGAGTTCAGTAAAAGGGTAATAGTCATGGCATGTGCATCTTTTCCAAGCTTTCTTCTGATAAGCTCAGTACCGCCAAGCATATTTGACCACTGATCGTCACCACCGAACTGCATATTGCAACCGTAGTCAAGGAAAAGTTTATAGAAGTCAAAGCTTTGGAGTATCATATAGTTAAACTCAAGGAATGAGAGTCCGTTTGCCATACGATTTTCATAACATTTTGCTCTAAGCATATTGTTGACTGAAAAATGCGGACCTATATCACGGATAAACTCCATGTAGTTTAAGTCCCTGAGCCAATCGGCATTGTTTACCATTCTGGCTTTATCCTCGCCGAATTCAATAAAGCGACTCATCTGCTTTTTGAAACATTCACAGTTGTGATCGATATCTTCTATGGTAAGTACCTTTCTGAGGTCACTTCTTCCTGAAGGATCACCGATCATACCGGTACCTCCACCTACCAAAGCGATAGGCTTGTTGCCTGCCATCTGTAGTCTCTTCATAAGGCAAAGCGCCATAAAATGACCTACATGTAAGCTGTCTGCTGTAGGGTCGAAACCGATATAGAATGTGGCTTCTCCGTTATTTATCATTTTGCTGATTTCTTCTTCATTTGTAACCTGGGCAATAAGTCCTCTTGCCTTTAATTCATCATAACAATTCATACATATCCATCCTTTATTTATTGCAGCTTAGGCTGATAAAAATTCATAAAAAGAAGTATAACAAAGTAATTAAAAAGAATCAAGCTTGTACTTTGAATATTTAAAGTTCAGAACTTTAAAGTAATAAAGACTTGATAATTTTTTACGATTAATTTATACTGTTAAAATGTTATATGGAGATACCGTGTAACTGTAAAGAATACATACTAAAGTTTGGAGCTGTTTAAGTTCAAAACATATATAATGAAAGAGGCAATTATGGGAATAAAATATATCAGTAATCTACCAAGTCCGGAAGAAATCATAGATAAGTATCCTTTAAGTAAAGAACTTGTGGCAAAGAAAAAAGAATTCGATAAAGAAATAGCTGATGTAATCACAGGAAACAGCAAAAAGTTTTTGGCTGTAATAGGTCCTTGTTCTGCAGATAATGAGGATTCCGTACTTGATTACGCAAGCAGACTTGTAAAAGTGGCGGAGGAAGTCAAGGATAAAATAATAGTTATTCCAAGAGTCTATACAAATAAACCCAGAACCAACGGAGACGGATATAAGGGACTTTTGCATCAGCCGAATCCTGAGAAAAAGCCCAATGTACATGAGGGAATTATCGCAATCAGAAAGATGCATCTTAGAGTTATAGAAGAAACGGGGTTATTTACAGCAGATGAGATGCTCTACCCTGACAATCTCGGATACTTGGACGATTTAATGAGCTATATTGCAGTCGGTGCAAGATCTGTGGAAAATCAGCAGCACAGACTTACATCATCCGGAGTTGATGTACCTGTAGGTATGAAAAATCCTACCAGCGGAGATATGTCTGTAATGCTGAATGCGATATATGCCGCACAACAGTCACATGAGTTTATATATAGAAACTATGAGATAAAGACTGACGGAAATCCTTTATCACATGCGATACTCAGAGGTGCGGTAAATAAGCATGGCCAGTGCTTGCCAAACTACCATTATGAGGACCTTAAGCTTCTTTTAGATCTTTATATGGAAAGAGATATTAAAAATCCCGCTGTTATTGTGGATGCAAATCATTCAAATTCAAATAAGAAATATAAAGAGCAGGTTCGTATAGTAAAAGAGGTGTTACACTCTATGAGATATTCACAGGAGATAGGAAATTTTGTAAAGGGTGTAATGATTGAGAGCTATATAGAAGAGGGAAACCAGAAAATTGAGGAGCATATATACGGAAAATCTATTACGGATCCATGTCTGGGATTTGAAGATTCAAAGAAGCTCCTTTTGGAAATGGCTGAAATGTTATAATGAATTATGCAAATATAAAATATGATGATATAGCAAACGGTCCGGGAGTAAGGACTTCTCTGTTTGTATCAGGTTGTACACATGCGTGCAAAGGTTGCTTTAACGAGACGGCATGGGATTTTAAATACGGTGAAGAATTTACAGATGAAACCATAGGAGATATATTAAAGTCTGTAGAGCCTGAGTATATATCCGGTATTACCATACTTGGAGGAGAACCTATGGAAAAGGCAAATCAGAAGGGAATACTGCCGCTTATAGAGGAGTTTAAAAAGAGATATCCTAATAAAAGCCTTTGGATATACTCGGGATACACTTATGATGTGGACCTCATTCCCGGCGGAAGAGCCTATTTTGATGAAACATCAAAAATCTTATCGCTTTGTGATGTGATGGTGGACGGTGAGTTTGTACAGGAACTCTATGATATTACATTGAGATTTAGGGGAAGTTCAAATCAGAGAATTATAGATGTGAAACAAAGTGCTAAAGAAGGAAAGACAGTACTTTGGGAGGGAGATGCCACATTTGCCGACCACAGCATGTAGATCGCTTGAAAACGATCTTCTTATAACAGATGACAAAAAATCTTATACAGGCGGAAATCAAGGCTGGTTTCTAAGCCTTGGTTATAAAGATATAGAAGAATACGGTTGCGGAATAATTGCCATATGCAATTTTTTGATGTGCTTTTGGAAGTCTGTATATAAGAGCAAAAATACAGTCAGCAAAGATACATTTACAGCCTTTGTACTTATGGTCTACAGGAAGTATTTAAATATCCTTGATACACCTCTTATAAAGGGACTGACAGGATTTGCTCTTGCAAGAGGCATAAATTCTTATTTCAGAGAAAATAAACTTTCTTTGAAAGCAAGATGGGGATTGGGATACAACATACTTTCAAAGGTAAATAAAAGTCTGCATACAGGGATGCCTGTAATACTCGGAGTAGGACCGGATCTTTTATCTTTTCTAAAAAAGGAAAAGGGCATAGAGGTTACAGATATTCAAACCGGCAATACAGCAAAGATATATGCACATTATGTGCTGATTTATGACTGTAAAAAAGAAAACGGAGAAGACTTTTTTTATATATCATCATGGGGTAGAGGGTATAAGCTTGCCTACAGTGATTTTATAAGATATCAAAAGAAAACATTTTTGGGATTTTTATTATCAAATATACTGGAAATACATAATATATAAATGAGGGATACTATGGAAGAAAAAAATTTTTTGTAGTATCCTTTTATTATACATTTTTAGGATGGCATTTATGAGAAAAAAAGTTTTAAATCAATCGATAAAAGCAAAAATAGGTATTTTCATTATTGCCGTAGTTTCTGCGTTGATAGTGAATTTATGTTTTGATTTTTTTGTTGTGGAATATACCTCTTCAGGTTTCGGTGAGATAATAAATGAGATATCGCTTTGTTATGAGTTGCAGGATGCGATGACAAAGGAAAAGGCGGACTTCGGTACTTTTATAAGAAACAGGGACAATATAGATGAATTGTTGGCAAGTTGTAAAAGAACGGATGAAATAGTTGATAAGTTGGAACTTGATATAATGCATATGGATAATGAAAGATATGCCAAAATATGGAGTATAAAAAACAGTTATCCGGTATATGCTGCCAAAAGACAGGAAATTCTGGATGATAAATATGAAGCTAAGGACTTTATAGAAAAAGTATATAATGTGTATGAAATGCAGGATTATCTGATAAGCTATGTTGAAAGACTTATGGATGTCACTCTCAGCGAGAACAATGTAATATATCAAAAGAGGGCTGAATTCTTTAAGAAAATGCCTCTTGTACTTGGGATAATACTGATACCTATCATAGTATTGATAATTTACATGGCATTCAAGCTGCAGGCTCTTATAATCTCACCGATAAACAGGATGGTGGAGATATCAAAAAATATCGCAAAAAATGATTTTTCAGATAAGGATATAATAATACGCAATAAGGATGAGATGGGAGATTTGACAAACGCCTTTAACAAGATGAAGCATGCTACCTCCGTATATATTTCAAGCTTAGAGGAAAGATATGAGCTTTCGGAACTTTTGCACAAAGAGGCTCTTGAAAAGATGAACATGGAAAAAAGGCTTAATGAGGCGAGATTTGACGTTCTTAAAAATCAGATAAATCCTCATTTTCTATTCAATACCTTAAATATCATAGCCGCATCCGCCAATTTGGAAGATGCCAAGGATACCGAGGATATGATAAGGGCACTTGGAAATATATTCAGATACAGCTTAAAGACCGATGAAAAGCAGGTAAGCCTTGAGAGGGAACTTAGCATCGTAAATGACTATATGTATATACAAAAGATGCGTTTCGGTGATCGTGTTTCATACGATATAGTTTCAAAAGTTGACAACGGAAATGTTTATATTCCGTCATTTTCACTTCAGCCTATAGTGGAAAATGCCATAGTCCATGGGATTTCCAAAAAGGAAGAGGGGGGTAAGGTAGTAATAAGAGTATGGGAAAAAGAAAATATGCTTCACATTATTGTTGCGGACACAGGTGTCGGAATGAATGCTGAAAGGCTTAAACAGCTGAAAGACTTTATGAGAGAGAGGCCTACGGCAAAACTCGGAATAGGTTTTGGAAATATTTATAAGCGTATAAAGAACATATATAAAACAGGTGATTTGAGAATATACTCCAAAGAAGGAAAGATGACAGTGGTATATTTTCTGATACCGCAAACCGTTTAGGAAGGAGAGATTGTGAATTTACTGATAGCGGATGACGAAAATCTTGAGCTGAAGGTACTTGAAAAGACAATTAAAAAGTTTTTTTTAAATGAGCTTGATATTTTCATGGCAAGTAACGGAAAGCAGGCGGCAGGTATAGTTGAAAATACAGATATAAATATTGCACTTTTGGATATTGAAATGCCGGGAATGAACGGAATAGAGCTGGCAAAGCTTATAAGAGAGAAAAATCACAATTGTATTATTATTTTTATAACAGCATATGACAGATTTGAATACGCCATAGAAGCGATGCATATAAAAGCATTTGACTATCTTTTAAAGCCGTGGAAGGAGGAAAAACTTACAGGACTTATAAGTGAAGCTATATCAAGTATAAAAGAAATAAGTTCTGATGACGGTAAAAGTGAAAATCTTCAAGATTCACAAAAAAGCATTATAAAAAAATATATAAAGGAAAATTATAAAAGAGATATAAGTGCCGGAGATGTGGCAGGTATACTTGGTTATTCGGATGTTTATTTTTCAAAGATATTTAAGCAGCTTTTTGACGATACATTTATAAATTATCTGACCAATCTGAGAATAGAAAAGGCAAAGGTACTTTTAAAGGATGTCAGTTTTAATATAAAAGAAGTCGGTGCAAGTGTGGGGTATACGGATTCAAACTACTTTACAAAGGTGTTTAAAAGAGCGGTAGGAATGAGTCCTTCAGAGTACAGAGGTAACATTTAATTTAAAGATTAAAAATTTACTTATTATATTAAAATATTACCATTCACATAAGTTTTTCTTAAATATAGAATATATAAAAGAGATGTAAGACTTTTTAGTCTTAAGTATTTATTTTTTGGAGGAACAATGAAAAAGAGATTTTTTGCATTAGCGATCGCTACATTAGCGTTATCAGCTTGCGGACTTAAGAGTCCGGAGACAACAACAACTGCTGCAAACAGTGGAGAGACAACTGCTGCAAAGGCAGACAGCGGTAGTGAGGGTGCAGAGGTAACCTTGGTTTATGCGGAGGTAAATCCGCTTGATACAATCGTAGGACAGAGCGGTACGGCATTCAAGGAGAAGGTGGAAGAGCTTTCAGGCGGAAAGATTCATATCGATGTTCAGGCAAGCGGTGTACTCGGTTCAGAGAATGATGTACTTGACGGAATGCTTGGTGGAACAGGTACAGTAGATATGTCAAGAATTTCAGCTTTCGCTCTTACAAGCTACGGTGCAAAGAAGGCTTCACTTCTTTCATTACCATACACATTTAACTCAAGAGAGCATTTCTGGAAGTTTGTTGACAGCGATTTGTCAAAGGAGTTCTTAGAGGAAACATCAGATCTTAACCTCGGTATCAAGAGCTTGTACTATGGTGAGGAAGGTTTCAGACATTTCTTTACAAAGAATCCTGTAAATTCTGTTGAGGATTTAAAGGGAATGAAGATGAGAGTTTCAAATGACCCTGTAATGAACGGAATGGTTGAGGGTCTTGGTGCGTCTCCTACAGTAGTTGCATTTAATGAGCTTTACTCAGCACTTCAGACAGGTGTTGTGGACGGTGCGGAGCAGCCTATAACAAACTATAAGTCAAACGCTTTCCCTGAGGTGGCACCGAACATCATCCTTGACGGTCATACACTTGGAGCATTCCAGGTAGTAATCACAGATGATGCTTGGAATAAGCTTACACCTGAGCAGCAGGATATCCTTGTTGAAGCAGGAAAGTATGTAGGTGAGGTAAACAGAGAAATCGCTCAAAAGGCGGAGGATAAGGTTTTAGAGGAGCTTAAGTCATCAGGTGTAAATGTTGTTGAAGTTACAGATAAAACACCTTGGAAAGAAGCTACAAAGAATGTTATCGAAAAGAACACAACTGATCAGAAAGAATTATATCAGCAGATAGTTGACTTGGATAAATAATATTATTGCCTCTTGGAGACTTCTCCAAGAGGTTTGTTGATAGAATAAGAGGTAATTATGTCAGATTTTTTTAAGGCGGTAGACAAAATAAAACCGGCATATGATGCTACATACAAATTTGTTCTGCTTATATGTAAACTTTTATTGATAGGAGATATTGCCATCACAACAATGGCGGTTGCCGGAAGATATATATCATTTATACCGGATCCTGCATGGAGTGAGGAGATAGTTCTTACATTTATGGCATATATGGCAGTGCTTTCAGCAGCACTTGCAATAAGAAGAGGTGCACATATCAGGATGACGGCCTTTGATCCGTATCTGCCTAAGAGTGTTGTAAGATTTTTGGATGTACTTTCAGATATTGCGGTTTTGATACTTGCAGTGGTAATGATAGTTGTGGGCTGGAAATATGCTATGAAGATTGGTGCAAAGGGTACTTATGTAAGTATGCCGGGACTTTCAAAATTCTGGCAGTACTTCCCGATACCTTTAGCAGGTGTTGCAATGTTAATATTTGAGCTTGAGGCACTTTATAACCATATAAAGGCTATTTGCTTAAAAGAAGATCCTAAGGAGGTGCAGGCATGAGTACAGGAGTAGCAATTGCTATATTACTTATAAGCTTTTTTGTAATGATATTTTTGCGTTTCCCGATTGCATATGCGGTAGCACTTTCATCTTTGCTCTGTCTTTTGGCACAGGGACAACCGCTTTCAACAATATGTCAGCAGATGGTTAAGGGTATTTCATCATTCTCACTTATGGCGGTACCGTTCTTTATAACAATGGGTTGCCTTATGGGAAGCGGCGGTATATCGGAGAAACTTATTGCACTGGCAAATGCCTGTGTAGGCTGGATGCGTGGAGGTATGGCGATGGTTAATATCGTGGCTTCATACTTCTTTGGAGGAATTTCAGGTTCTGCCGCAGCAGATACGGCATCACTCGGTTCAATCCTTATACCTATGATGGTGGATCAGGGATATGATGCGGATTTTTCTACAGCGGTTACAATTACATCATCATGCGAGGGACTTTTGGTACCTCCTTCACATAACATGGTTATATATGCTACCACAGCGGGCGGTGTATCGGTAGGAAGCTTATTCCTTGCAGGATATATTCCGGGAGCATTGCTTGCGGTATCACTTATGATCGGTTCATATATTATTTCAGTGAGAAAGAATTATCCAAAGGGTGAGAAGTTCTCTATGAAGGTGCTTTTAAAGCAGCTCAGTGTATCATTCTGGGCATTGGCGGCAGTGCTTATAGTAGTTGTAGGTGTAGTAGGCGGTGTGTTCACAGCAACAGAGTCGGCAGCTATTGCGGTTATCTACAGCCTTATTGTCAGCGTATTCATATATAAAGGTCTTGACTGGAAGGGTGTATGGAAGACTCTTGATGAATGTGTAAATACATTGTCAATTGTACTTATCCTTATTTCAACATCAAGTATCTTCGGATATTGCCTTACAACACTTCATGTTCCGGATATGGCTGCAAGTGCAATCACAGGATTTACAAACAACCCTATAATACTTGCATTACTTCTTAACCTTATTTTGCTTATACTCGGATGTATCATGGATATGGCACCTATCATACTTATTGCCACACCGATACTTCTTCCTATAGCAAACTCTATAGGAATAGGACCGATACAGTTCGGTATCATGGTTATCTTAAACTGCGGTATAGGTCTTCTTACACCACCGGTTGGAGGAGTACTCTTTATCGGTTCGGCCGTAGCAAAATTGCCTATGGAAAAGGTAGTAAAGGCAACATTGCCATTCTATCTGTGTATGATAATTACACTTTTACTTATAACATTTATACCTGTTATAAGCCTTGGACTTCCAATGCTTTTGGGAAGCTTATAAATAACTATATAATAAGAAGCTGTTGCAAAATAGACGAGAAATACGTCTATGGAGCAGCAGCTCTTTTTATATTCATTGTATACAAAATATATTTTAAAAAATTTAACTGCACAAGCCCGAAAATGCTTGTTAAAAGTTATAAAACATAGTACAATTTGTTAAAGAGATGACAATAAATATTAAAATATATTTTGGAGGAAAATATGAGCAAGGTAGTAGTTGTTGGAGCAAATCATGCAGGTACTTGTGCAATCAATACAATCACAGGATTCAATGAGGGAGATGAGGTAGTAGTATTTGATCAGAACTCAAATATCAGCTTCCTGGGATGTGGTATGGCACTTTGGATAGGCGGTCAGATATCAAAGCCTGACGGACTTTTCTATTCAAACAAGGAAAAGCTTGAATCACAGGGTGCAAAGGTAAATATGAACAGCAAGGTTGAAAGAATAGACTTTGATAAAAAGTTTGTATATGCAACTTTGGAGAACGGTGAGAAGGTAGAAGAAAGCTATGACAAATTGATACTGGCTACAGGTTCACTTCCTATCGTACCACAGATACCGGGCAAGGATTTGGAGAATGTTCAGCTTGTAAAGCTTTTCCAAAATGCCGAAGAAGTGATTAAGAAGCTTGAAAATCCTGATATCAAGACAATTGCGGTAGTCGGTGCGGGATATATCGGAGTAGAGCTTGCAGAGGCGTTTGAGAGACATAATAAGAAGGTAATAGTTGTTGATATTGCAAAGACTTCACTTTCAAGTTACTATGATCCGGAGTTCAGTGCACTTATGGACAAGAACCTCTCAGATCACGGTATCAAGCTTGCTTTCGGTGAGACTGTAAAGGAGATTAAGGGTAACGGCAAGGTAGAGGCTATAGTAACAGATAAGAATGAATATCAGTGTGATATGGTTATTCTTGCTATAGGATTCAGACCTAATACCGAGCTTGGAAAAGATTATCTTGAAACAATGTCAAACGGTGCATATATAGTTGATGAGACTCAGCAGACAAGCAAGAAGGATGTATATGCAATAGGCGACTGTGCAACAGTGCTTTTTAACTCTACAGGAGAGAAGTCATATATCGCACTTGCAACAAATGCCGTACGTTCGGGAATTATAGCCGCATATAATGCATGCGGTAAGAAACTTGAAACTATCGGTGTTCAGGGATCAAATGCTATTTCAATTTATGATTTAAAGCTTGTATCTACAGGACTTAGCGAGCAGAAGGCAAAGCAGCTCGGTATGGATGTGCTTTCCACTTCATTTGAAGACTTACAAAAGGCAACATTCATTGAAACAACAAATCCTAAGGTAAATATAAAGATAGTATATGATGCAAAGACAAGAGTGATACTTGGAGCACAGATGGCATCTACATATGATATGTCAATGGGTATCCATATGTTCTCACTTGCAATACAGGAGAAGGTAACTATAGACAAGCTTAAACTGCTTGATATATTCTTCCTTCCACATTTCAATCAGCCATATAACTACATCACAATGGCTGCATTATCCGCAAAATAAAATTATAGTAAACCAAAAGGGAGCATATTTGATATGCTCCCCTTTTTATGAAGTGTGTTAATTATTATTTATTTTTAGCAAGTTTTTTGAACTCGTCTGCTACGAACTGAACTTTTGTACCGATAATAACCTGTACGGCAGTCTTTGAAGGTCTGATAACACCTGCAACACCTGCAGATTTGATCTTCTTCTCATCAACCTTTGTATAGTCCTTGATCTCAAGACGAAGTCTTGTGATACAGTTATCAATAGATGTAAGGTTTTCAGGACCGCCTACACCCTCTAAGATAATAGCTGCAACTGCAGTAAAGTCATCATTAGCTAAAACAGCTTTCTTCTCTTCTTCCTCATCATCCTCTCTACCGGGAGTCTTTAAGTCAAACTTTGTGATAACGAAGCGGAAGATTGCATAGTAGATAGCACCATAAACCACACCGATTGGAATCAAAAGAAGTGGATTTTGTGCAAATGGTGCCTTAAAACTGAGTACCCAGTCAACAAGACCTGCACTGAAGTTAAATCCTGCTCTTATAGGAAGGAGTGCAACTACAGCAAGTGAAATACCTGTTAAAAGAGCGTGGATAAGGTAAAGTACCGGTGCAAGGAACATAAATGCAAACTCAAGAGGCTCTGTAACACCTGTAAAGAATGATGAAAGAGCGGCAGCAAGTAAAAGACCGTAAGCGGCTTTCTTTCTTGCATCCTTAGCTGTGTGATACATAGCAAGAGCAGCGCCCGGAAGACCGAACATCATTACAGGGAAGAATCCTGACATATACATACCTGTCTGTCCGAGGACACCGCCTTCTGCGCTTCCCCAGAATTTACCGATATCATTGATACCTGCAACATCAAACCAGAATACAGAGTTAAGTGCATGGTGAAGTCCGAACGGAATCAAAAGTCTGTTGAGGAATCCGTAGATACCTGCACCTACAGCACCTGTGCTCAGAATTGCCTCACCGAAGCTTACCAATACACCATAAACAACAGGCCAGATAAAGAATAAAACAATAGCTGCAATAAGTGAAAAGCCTGCAGTAACGATAGCCACGCTTCTCTTACCGCTAAAGAAAGAGAGTGCATCAGGAAGCTTTGTTGTTTTAAACTTATTATAGCAAGCTGCACCTATAAGACCACAAACAATTCCGATAAACTGAGTCTGTGTCTTACCGAAAGCTGCAGGAACAGCATCAGCTTCAACACCTGTAAACATAGCTACAGAACCCTTTGATAAAAGAGTTGTGATAACAAGCCATGAAACAAGACCGGCAAGTGCGGCGGCACCGTCACCGTCATCACTCATACCGACAGCAACACCTATGGCAAACAAAATAGCCATATTGTCGATGATAGCACCACCTGCCTTTAAAAGGAAAGCCGCTACTATATTATTTCCACCCCAACCGGTAGGATCGATCCAATAACCGATACCCATTAAAATCGCCGCCACAGGAAGGCAGGCTACAGGAAGCATCAAAGACTTCCCAAGTCGTTGTAAATACTTCATAAAAATTTCTCCTTATTATTTAAGATCATCCCTTTGCCGGCCGGTCAAAGAGAAAATTTATTATTTTGGTATTACTACCAATATTTCACTGTCCTTATTCACAGCTTTATCTGTGATACTTTCAACAGATTTAAAATCCATAGTATTGCAAACAAGCATCATGGTAATGGTATTAAATCCTGCCGATTTTATCTTTTCAAGATCTGCCTGTATAAGCGGATCTTTTGTTTTAACTCTATCCCCTGCTTTTACAAAGGAAGAGAATCCTTCACCGTTCATCTTTACAGTATCAAGACCGATATGTATGAGAATTTCCTCACCGGTATCGGCTAATATACTGACAGCATGTAAGGTCTCAAAAACCATGGTTACCTTGCCGTCAGCAGGAGAGGTTACAAGACCGTCGTTTGGAACGATTGCTACTCCCTTTCCAAGCATCTCTGATGAAAATGTCTCATCAGGAACTTCTTTTATAGAAACACTTTTTCCGCTCATAGGGCTGAAAAATACATTTTTCTTCTTCTTAAATAAACCGAACATATTTTACTCCTCTGCCATAGTTACTCTTTTTATATGAATTGCCAAATAGGTCATTTCCATTCGGGTTATTTTTGAACGGGTTTCAACCTCTATATATTCTGCAATTCTTTTTCCGCATTCAAATTCTTCGGGATATTTTTCCTTCATCATATCCTCAAAAATCGTATCATCATCATGGAGCATTTCATTTCTATAAAGTCTTTGAATAAGAAACTTTACGTGAGTTACAAATCTTTCATAATGAATAGAATTTTCATTAAGCTCTACATTCAATTCACTTTTTACAATATCCATTATATCTCTCATAAGATGTGGAAGGCTCAAAGTCTCCTTCATATGAGTGCTGTATTGCGCATTTACAAAATGAAGTGCAATAAAGCCTGCCTCCGAATCCGGAAGGGAAAGTCCTATTCTATCATTTATGAGTCTGAGAGTATAGAGTCCAAGCGCATATTCCTGAGGATAAAATCTTTTGATTTCCCACATCAGGGCATTTTCGGGAGTCATACCTTCTTTAAATCTCTCAATAGCAAAATTCACATGGTCAACCAGAGTAAGATAAATACTTTGGCTGAGTTTGAGCTTTTCTACATTGATTGCATATGAAATGACATCATCAGTAAGAGTTATTCTTTCAATAGGGATATCCGCAATCATATCCTGAAATTTAAGAAGCATTTCATTTTCCTTGATACGAAATACCTTCTCTATTTCAGACTCCGATAAAGTATCTCCTTTTTTTCTGCCAAAGCCTATACCCTTACCCATGGCAATAATTTCCTTGTTTTTATGGTCATGGGTCAAGACGATATTATTATTTATAATTTTTTCAATGATCATCGCACCACCATAAAGCAATAAAAAAAACCAAATAAACCATAGTACTATGGTAAATTCGGTCTTGCCTGCGTCTCAGTAACAATCCTAAAATATTAGAATTTATGTAAGTATTATGACAGAATTCTTAAGATAAATCAATCGGCAAAATGTAGGAATTATATTTGTAAAATTGGGGAGAATAGATAAAGAATCAAGAAAATGTGATAAATACAGTAAAAATTAAAGTATTAATATATTGCGAATAAACATTTTAAAAGCTAAAATATTTAATATAATAATTCGTAAAATCTATGTATTTATATCAGGAGGAATATGTTAGAAAAACTGAAAAAAGAGGTATATGAGGCAAATATGCTTTTGCCGAAATATGGTCTGGTTACATTTACATGGGGAAATGTATCGGGCATTGATGAAAGCGGAAAATACTTTGTAATAAAGCCAAGCGGAATAGAGTATGAAAAACTTACACCTGAGGATATGGTGGTAATGGATATTGACGGCAACCGTGTGGAAGGAAGATATAATCCTTCATCCGATACAAAGACACATCTTATACTGTATCAAAACTTTAAGGATATAGGTGGAGTTGTACACACACATTCACCCTATGCAACGGGATTTGCACAGGCAGGAGCGGATATTGCCTGTATGGGTACTACGCAATGTGACTATTTTTACGGTGATATTCCATGTATAAGACATCTTACAAAAGAAGAGCTTTATGAGGATTATGAGCTTAACACAGGTAAGGTGATAGTGGAAACCTTCAAAGAAAGAAATATCAATCCTGTATATATACCGGGATGTATATGCCACAGCCATGGTCCTTTTGCATGGGGTAAGGATGCATATACAGCGGTACATAATGCAGTAGTAATGGAAGAAGTTGCGAAGATGAATTTATTTGCACTAAGCATAAATCCTGATGCTGTGAAAGCGCCGAAATATTTACAGGATAAGCATTTTTTGAGAAAGCATGGCAAGAATGCCTACTATGGCAACTAGGGGGAATATGGAAGTAAAAAAGATAATAGAAACAGGAGATATATTCTTAGGAATTGAATTTGGATCTACAAGAATAAAGGCCGTATTGACTGATGAAAAAGGAGAAGTACTGGGAATAGGAATCCATGACTGGGAAAACAGCTTTTTAGACGGTATTTGGACATATCCTCTTGATGAGATACTCTCAGGACTTTCAAGCTGTTATGCGAGTATAAAGAGGGATATAAAAGAAAAGTATGGAGTGACTCTAAAGCAGATAAAATACATGGGTATCAGTGCTATGATGCATGGATATATGGCATTTGATAAGGATATGAATCTGCTTGCTCCTTTTCAAACTTGGAGAAATTCAAATACTGAGGAAGCTGCAAAGGATTTAAGTGAAAGCTTTAAGTTCAATATTCCGCTCAGATGGACAATAGCACATCTGTATCAGAGAATACTTGATAGAGAAGAGCATGTAAGAAATATTAATTTTGTTACAACATTGTCATCATATATTCATTACCTGCTTACAGGTGAAAAGAATATAGGTATAGGCGATGCTTCCGGAATATTCCCCATAGATTCAACGGCTATGAATTATGATGCATCAATGCTTGATATTTTCGAAGAAAAGATTGTAGAGTACAAATTTCCATGGAAGATAAGGGAGATATTGCCAAAGGTAATGGTCGCAGGACAAAGAGCCGGAGTACTATCAAAGTCGGGTGCAAGTCTTTTAGATAAAGACGGGGACTTACAAGAGGGAAGTATACTTTGCCCACCGGAGGGTGATGCAGGTACAGGAATGGTAGCAACCAACTCTATTAAAAAAGGTACAGGAAATATGTCAGCAGGTACAAGTATGTTTGCAATGCTTGTACTTGATAAGAAACTTAATGATTACTATGAGGAAATAGATATGGTGACTACACCGGCCGGAGATCCGGTGGCTATGTCACACGCAAATAACGGTACAAGTGACTTGAATGCCTGGGTTGGCTTATTTAGAGAATTTTCAAAGCTTTTCGGTATAAATATTTCAGATGGAGAACTGTTTGAAAAACTCTATACAAATTCATTAAACGGTAGCCCCGACTGTGGTAATCTGATGTCATTCGGATATTTTTCAGGAGAGGGTATTACGAAGCTAAATGAAGGAAGACCTTTATTTTTACGAAGCCCTAAGAGTGAGTTCAATCTGGCAAACTTTATGAGAGCACATTTATACAGCTCACTTACAGCAGTTAAGGTGGGACTTGATATCTTAACAGAGAAAGAGAATGTAAAGATAAAGAAAATGATGGGACATGGAGGACTGTTTAAAACCAAAGGAGTCGGACAAAGATATCTTTCTGCAGCTATCAATGCTCCTGTAGAAGTGCTTGAAACCGCAAGTGAGGGTGGTGCATGGGGAATAGCATTGCTGGCATTATATGTCAGTCAGGCGGACAAGTACAGCTTAGATGAGTTCCTGTCTAAGAAGATTTTTGACAAAAACACCGGAAGTGAGATTATGGCTGATGAAAAGGATGTGGAAGGATTTAAGACCTTTACACAGAGATATCTGAATACTGTGGATATTGAAAGGTTGAGCGTGGAGAAATTCGCTGAATAAAAATGTAAAGCTTAAACATAGAAGTACGAATCCGAGATATAGGGACTGTCACCATAAGATGGTCCCTTTTAAGGTATCTTAGAGAAATTGATTATTGTATTTTATAGATATTTAAAGTAAAATATCTATATATTATAAGTGTTTTGAGATTCTAAAAATTCTAAAATTCTAAATTTCAAAAAAAATCCAATAGTATAGTAAATTTTGATATAATAGGGAGGAGATATGAAGGAAAAAGACATAACTCAAAAGATGCTCGAAAAGTACAATGATGTATTTGCTGATATTTTAAATGTACTTTTGTTTGACGGAAGAAATGTTGTTGACGAATCTACGCTTGTCGATGCATTGCCGATGAGTGCACTCAAGATAGATGGTAGGATAAGAACACAGGAAAGAGATATTGCAAAGTATTGGCGTAAGAGTAAAATTAATATAGCATTATTTGGATTGGAAAATCAGACAAAACCTGATAAGTTGATGCCTCTTAGGGTGTTTGGATATGATGGTGCAGAATATGTAAAGCAGAGTAGGAAAGAAAACAGACACAGGATGACACATCCGGTAATTACTTTGGTAATATACCTCGGTTATGATAAAAATTGGAATTGTCCAAAGACACTTTTTGAAGTTCTTGATATAGACGAAGATATAAAACCGTTTGTAAATGATTTTAGAATAAATCTGTTTGAGATAGCATATTTGGATAGAGAAAAGATAGATTTATTCAGAAGCGATTTTAGGATATTGGCAGATTATCTGTATCAGATGAGGGTAAATAGAGATTATATTGCAGACAGTACGGTTATTGAACATGTAGAAGATCTACTAATGCTTATGTCTGCAATGACAGGAGATAACAGATTTGAGGACACTATAAATGATTTGAAAGGAAAGGATAAGGTTAATATGTGTGAGGTACTGGATAGAATTGAAGCTAGAGGAATAGAAAAAGGGATTGAGCAAGGTATAAAAAGAGGTACTTTAAATACTCTTATATCATTGGTTAATGACGGTATTTTAAGCATTGAGGAGGCTGCAGCCAGAGTAGATATGAGTGTTGAATGTTTTGAAAAGTATATGAAGTGAGGTAAATATAAATGAAGGTTGCCGTATAATGGCAGCGATAAAAATGGATGGTTGTTGTCAACCATCTTTTTTATTGCAATACAAACTTTTCGACATGTGACTATCACTAAAAAAGTTTTACTAGATATATATCTTATAGTGATATATAATAAGAAAGTAATAGAAAGTTTAAATCATAAATTAAATAAATTTTAATAGACGGCTCTAGGGGCTGTGCAGGGGAACGGTTTAGATGGGTGGAAAAGAATGCTCCACATATATAAATATAAACGTATTGTGGAGAATAGCGGCTTTTATAATATCAACAGTATTTTATATTTCGGTTTCGGTATATAACAAAGAGAATATAAATCTGATTATTTTTTTGGGGATGTCAGTCTCATGTGCATTAAGTTGCTGGTTGTATAAAAAGGTCTGTGAGAACAGAATGCACTTTAGGATTATGTTCGTTTTGGAAGTATTTGCTTATGGGATATTTATATTTCTTAGCGGAGGATGCAACAGTCCGTATTTGTGGTATGAAGTCAACTGTATTTTATTGATGGTTGCTTTAGACAAAAACATCACAGTGACATTCATTGCCTGTATCTGGTGTTTATTTTGTGCAATAGCCGGAAAGAGTATAGAAAATTCGTCTTATCAGGATATCAATATTATTCTGGGCATGGGTATGCTTATGTGTGAGTTTTATATAATCCGTTATTATGTAGCATATATAGGAAAGCAAAATGAAGAACTTGAAAGCTTGAATACGGAGCTGAATAAAGAAAAAGAACTTAGCAACTATGCCTTTGTAATGTTGACGGAGCTGAGTGAGAGCTTTGGACTTTTTGCAATGACGGATCCGAAAAAAATCATGGAAAAGTTGTCAATGCTGCTTAGAAATAACAATTTGTATCGGGAATTTGTGCTTGTAAAATTTGAACGTGATGATTTTCCTGAGATTATAGAGAGCTGCGGTATTGAAAAAGATGTATATGATGACATATCGGAAAAGGTAAAGTTTCAAGATGAATACTCCGGTGATGGTGAGAATGTAGAAATATTAAAAATAGAGTCATCCGGTAATACTTATGAATTAATAAAAATAGGAGAGACCGATTATCTAAGCGGTATTTTGATAAGGCGTGCATCGGAGTTGCATGATGACGGAAAGGATTTCTACTTACAGTTGATAAAGACGGTATTCAATAATCTGGATACCTACGCTCAAATAGAAAGATATGTAGCTGTAGAGGAACAAAATCGTATTGCAAATGAAATACATGATACTGTAATACAGAAACTTTTCGGCATTACCTGCAATCTCGCGGTATTGGAAAGTAAGGTAAAGGCGGAAGAGGGGGAGTTAGAAAAAGAAGATATTATAGAGTCCATACATATACTGAAAAAATCTGTAGAGAGCACGATGGCGGAACTTAGAGAAAGTATCTACGGAAAAAGATTCAAGGATAATATAAATACATTTATTCATGCACTATATGCATATATGGAGGAACTTGAAAGGCTTAATGATGTAAAAATAAATTTAAATTTGGATGAAGAAGCGGATTATATAAAGATAGCGCAAAAGATAGCTCTATACAGAGTTGCATGTGAGGCTGTGAATAATGCTATAAAACATGGCAAGTCAAAAAATATAAATATCGAATTAAAAATGCAATCAGATACTGTAGAGCTTTTGATAGAAGATGACGGAACAGGTTTTTCAAGAGAGGATAAAAACTTCTCAGAAGGTAACGGCTTAAGAAATATGCGAAATATAGCCGTTTTATTAAAAGGATATTTGAGTGTGGTATATGACGATAAAAAAGGTGTTAGAGTTAAACTTAGTTTGCCGAGATAACAGGAGGACGGAATATGGTACTTGTTTTAGACGATCACCCTATTGCAAGACAGGGACTGGAATCAATTATAAAACTTCATAAGCCGGAGGAGGAAACCTTGCAGGCGGGCACTGTCGGTGAAGCCATCGATTTGGTAGAGCATAAACCGGTAGATATGGCATTTGTGGATTTGCATTTACATAATGAGAGCGGATTTGAATTTTTGGAGTGGGTACAAAGACATGATAAAGCTATAAAGACATTTGTAATAACTTCATCTTCAAGTGAAAGTGATTTTGTAAAGGCAAAAAATCTCGGGATAGATGCATATGTATTAAAAGATGCGTTTATAGACGATATTATGTATAGCCTTAAAGTTGTTGACAGGGGAGGAAAGTTCTACTCTTCAGACCTGGTTGACAATATGGGAAGCTTTACGGAAGAAGAAAAAAAGATAGAAGCTCTGACAAAAAGAGAACTGGAAGTCGCACTGCTTTTAAGAGAGGGGTATACAAATGTCAAAATTGCAGAGGACTTGTTTGTATCTGAAGGTACAGTAAAGAAACATATTTCAAATATATTCGGTAAGCTTGATATGTACAGCAGAACGGAAGTATTGGTATTTGTTGAACGAAATATTGAAAAATTTGAATTGGCATTTAATTCGGCCGACACAAGCCGTAATTTATAAAAATCATATATAGGATAGGAGAGTTATGCACAGTAATAGAAAGTTTTTAAAGAAACCGTTTGTTTTTTTGATTTTATTTTTCGGATTGGCGGCAATAGGCAGAGCTTATTCAAGCTGGCATTCCGCTTTATCGGCAGAAATGAAGATGACGAGCGGAGTTATGGATATATTATTTGCCGGAAATTCCGATGAGAAGTATTCGGTGTATCTGACTGATGAAAGCGGAAATAATGAAACTTTGATAGATGCCGAGTTCAGTACAACAGATAAGGAAGTTGAGATTACATTTACTGAGGGTTTGCCTGTGAATTCATTACTTGAGGGAAAGCTCTTGAAATTGGATTTTCCTCTTACAACCTCACAAGGAAGCACCGTAAATAAATTAAATTATACAAAGCTTGATATTACAAAGACAGGAGAGGACTTGGAGTTGAGAGCGGATAAGGCTGTGCTTGCATATGAAGGAGCGGCATATTCTCTTGGAGAAGATGAGGCTGCTTTTATGCAACCTCTACAGTTTGAAGTATACAAGACTTTGAGTGAAGAAGGAAAAGATGAGTTTAGCGGACAGATTTATCTGAAACTCAAGGCGGAAAGTGTGGAAAAAATACTTGAACTGCCTGTAAGCTTCATTATAAACAGTGAGAAAGTGCAGGAAAGCCTTGATCTTGATTTTAATGAAGGAAACCTTGTAGCTTCAGTAGGAAACGGCGTAGTGGTGACATATTCCTGTGATATACCTTTTGATGTATTTCAGGGAGGATCTAAGGTGCAGGACGGCGGTAAATAGGAGAGGAATATGAAAAAAAGAATTTGTTTATGTATAGCCGCATCGGCAATGGCTTTAATATTCTGCCTGACTTCATGGGCATACTGGAAGGATGAGCTAAAGGTAAAGGCCAATGTTGCCTTTGTTTATGAAGCACAAATAGAAGTAAAAGAAGAAACGGTTCAAAAATCCGAACAAAGAGATAATATCAAACCTGATCAAAGGGACCTTGTTATAAGACCTGAAAAGTCTAAAGAAATTACACAGGAACCCGAGAAATCTTTAGGTGAAGATAAGTCTGAGAACATTACTGAATCCAAATGATATGAAAAAGATAAGCCTTGAAAAAAGATATATTATTTATGCAAGTATACTTTTACTATGTGTAATAATTCCGGCCTTACCATATATTAAAGTAAAGACCTTAGAGATGCCTTTTATTGTGTCTTTATATTGGTGCATACTGATAGGCATTATGCTTTTTATTTTACCATGGCTTTATATACCGGTAAAAAATCCTGCAAGCAGATATCTTGTAGGATACGGTTTATCAGGGGGAATAATATTTATAGCACTGAAATTTGTTCCGGCGGTATTTATGAAAAAGCTGGGGGCCAGCCCCTACGATACATCGCTTCCGGGAATATTTGTAAATGCATTGACGATAATACCGGCAATTACGGCAAAGGAGATGATAAGGTATTACTCTTTTGCATCGGCATGTAAAACTTTAAAATATAAGAGAACAGCTGTATTTTTAATAACAATAATAATGTGTCTGGTTGAAATCAATTTTGGAAATCTTTTGGCCATAAAAGAGTTTAAAGAATTGTTTATATACAGTACACAGATTTTATTGCCGATAGCGGCAAAGAACATTCTTATGTCGGTATTTGTATTCTATGGAGGTGTGCTGCCAAGTGTAGTGTATATCGGGATAATACAGATTTTTGAAAAATGCTTTCCTGTATTGCCTGAATTGTCGTGGCTTCTTGACGGATCCATAGGAATCGCTTTTCCGATTGTCTATGCCATGTTTATATCGGACCATGTTTTTGCAACTGTAAGAAAGAGAAGTGAAGATAAAAAAAGCGATGTGATGTATCTGATTTCACTTTTAGCAGCAACAGCTTTTGCCTGGTTTTGCGTGGGAGTATTTCCGGTATATCCTTCCGTGATACTTACAGGAAGTATGGAACCTCTAATAATGCCGGGAGATGTGGTGTTGATACATAAAATATCAAATGAAGACGAGATATATGAGCTTTCAAAAGGTGATATTATAAACTTTAAGCGGGGTAATATCATAATAACCCATAGAATTAAAGAAGTTTTAAAAGATGAAGCGGGGAATTTGAGTTTTGAGACTAAGGGGGATAATAATAATGCCATCGATGAAGAGAAAGTACAACCGAATGATATAAAGGGTACAGTGATAAAAGTTGTACCTAAGCTCGGTTTGCCGACATTGATACTGAAAGGACAGGATAAAATTCCGGAGGGAGTTATAGACAACTGATGAAGAAAATCATAAAATATAACAGGAAAAAGACAAAAGATGTACATACCTTGGAGCAGGATAAAAAAGATGATTTTAAGCTGACAAAAAATACAAGATTTTTTCTATATGTCTTAGGCGGTATATTGTGTCTTGTAAGTGCGATACTCTTATTTATAAATATAAGACCACATACCCGAACAGAGGAAGTGGTTGTAAATTCCTATAACATAACAACAGGTGCCTCTTATAGGGTACATCTGAAAGAAAACAATATTTTTGAAGAAGAATTTCTGGAAGAAGGAAGAGTATATCCAAGCGCAATTACGGATTTTATAAATATTGATTTTAAGTCGGAACTTGCTATGACAAATGCTTTAAGCATATCCGGAGATTATATTATACGGGCTGTACTTGAAGGGTATCAAACAGGAAAAGATGAAGAGAAGGTTCCGGTGTATGAAAAAATATATCCTATTATTGAGGGCAGGGTGATTGAGAGCGTTACAAGCAGCGCCTCAATAAATGAAAGTCTGAGTATAGACAGAGCGGCATACAGAAATTATGCACAGGAGATAGAAAATGCACTTGGCGGAGAAACGGGAAAGGATTTCTACGTTGAGCTTAGCGGAAAATATATTGTGGACGGAGAGGAAAAGCCGTTTTCATACAGAATTGATATACCTATAAACAATGATAAGTTCTATGAAATAAGAAAGGCCGAGCCGGTGGAGGACAGCGGTGATATTAAAGAATCAAATCTTGTTAATGTTATGCCTGCTTTCAGTTCTTATGCGATATTTATATTATTACTTTTTGTAGCTGCCGGTATTCTTGTATTTGTAAGATTCTTTACTGCAAATATGGAGGGAAAAGAACTTGAACAAAAGAAACTTTCAGAGTTGATGAGAAAGTACGGCAGCAGAATGGTTTGTATTGAAAATCTGCCCGATATTTCGCAAAAGTCTGAAATAAGAGTAAAAAGTATTACAGATCTGATAGAATTGGCAGATGAAATCAGAGAGCCCGTACTTTATATTGAAGGTGAAAAAGAGCTGCCCAAGGACGGTAAGATATATATACTTTCAAAGGATTATATATACTTCTTTGAGAGTAATGTCTAGATTTGATTACTCATATACTACTTTAGTGGTATTCCAAATTATGACTTGAGTACATTTTATAAATGTAACAAATGCTATACAATTGGAACATAAGTGAAAAACGAGAAAATATCCGTTTTTCAAAAGTTGAAATCATGATTCACAATTTAATATCCGATTTTTAGGAGGAAAAGATGAGAAAATCAAGAAGAAACACATTAGTTGGTGGAATAGTAGCATTAGGATTGGTATTGGCAGGAACAGGTTATGCTTATTGGACAGATTCATTAAACGTAACAACTAAGGCAACAACCGGAGATTTCGGTGTAAGATTCGTTGACCTCGGATTATACGGACAGTACTCAGATGAGACAATGAAGGGCGCAGGATGGTCAATCGTAGACGGTATAGATGAGTCAGGATTCGTTGGAGATCAGTTCTTCTTAAGAGGTCCTAAGGATTACAACAGTATTGCGGCTCCGGGAACAGTTGATGCTTACAAAGACAGAGCAAAGGGATACAACAGTGTTGATTTCAATGCAGAGCTCGTAGATAAAGAGGGATTATCAAAGAAGGTAGGTCCTTACAATAAGGCAGTTACAGACGCAAGCGGTAAGATTCAGATAACAGTTGACAATATGTATCCGGGATATGCACAGGTATTCCGTTCAGATATCGTAAATGTCGGTGATATCGCAGCAAAGCTCAGCAATATTAAGTTTGAGGCAAAGACACTTGATAAGAAAGATATGGGAAATCTTGAGGATATGATCGGTGTTGCAGTATATATTCACAGAGAGCAGTACAATCCTAAGAATACAGGAAATGAAGATACATTCAAACTTGCTAAGGCTGTAGCAAGCGAAGTACCTAGTGATGACAGATTCTTCACAGTTGGAGGCGTTGACTTCGTTAGATTGTCAGCTCTTGATGATGTAGACTTAAAGCAGGCTTTACAGAACAATATTATTAAGTGTGCACCTGCTACAGATCAAAGACTTGATATCTTCGTTGGTGTAGCTATGGATCCTGATGCAAAGGGTGTTTACACAACAGGTACAACAGAGAACAGAACAGATAAAGATGATAAGTTAAGCCAGGGCAAGGGCGTTCAGCTTTCAATGGATCTTCTTTGGGATCAGTTCAATGCAGGCAAGGATGCAGGAACAACAAATATCTTAGTAAACCAGAATAAGGCTGCTAAGTAATAACAAAAAAGTAATAGAAAAGGCTTTGACATCATGGACGGGTTGAAATTCAACCCGTCTTTTTGCGTGAGAAACGCTATTTGCCAACCTGATATTTTTGATATAGAATAGTTATATAACACTAATACATGGAGGCCCTATGAATTACAAATTTCACTACAAGAATACAGCTTTTGAGTTGTTTAAGCTGTCTTTCTTTTTTCTATATTCTTCACTTGCGGGAATCGTGAATATTATTTTTACGTTTGCAATGCTTGCGCTTATAATTTCAAGATGGCATGAAGCCAATAATTTTCTTAGAGTAATACTTGTATTTGCCGTACTTTTCTTCGTGCTCTTTCAACCTTTTATGATGTATAACAGGGCGAGAGGGAATGTAAATACTCTCAAGGAACTGACACTTGAAATTGGTGAAAAAGGAATAACCGTAGAGGTGGAGGGGAAGCACGAGTATATTGACTGGAGTAGGGTCAAAGCCGGAAAGAGATTTCCGGGTATGCTTATAATTTTTACCGACAATACAAACGGATATATTCTGACAAAGAGAATCGTAGGTAAAGATTACAAAAAAATATTTAATGATATTTTGGGAAAAATAAAAAGATGAAAAGAAAACTGATATGGTTTTTTATCATTTCCGTTATGATTATTAATACTTCATGCGTGAGAAAAAATCCGGCCACAGAGTATGTTTTTACATATGCGGAAAACCACCCGAAGGATTATCCGACTACATTGGGAGCATTTGAGTTTGCAAGACTTGTAGAGGAAAAGAGCAAGGGGAGAATAGTAATAGAAGTAGTATATGACGGAAAGCTTGGAGACGAGCTGAGTGTTATAAAACAGCTGAAGTTTGGAGGAATTGATTTTACCAGAGCATCTATTTCACCGCTCTCAAACGATATTGCGGTTTTGAATGTTTTGCAGATGCCTTATTTATACAGGGATGAGGAGCATATGTGGAATGTACTTTACAGCGAGATAGGCGATGAAATCCTTGCACAGTTTAAGGGTTCCGGCATTGAGCCTTTATCATTTTATACTGCCGGTGCGAGAAACTTCTATAACAATGTAAGACCGATAGAAGATATATCGGATCTGTCGGGATTGAAAATCAGAGTGCAGCAATCAGACCTTATGAAGGATATGATTAGAGCTTTGGGAGCTGAGCCGGTGGCACAGGAGTACAGTCTGGTTTACGCTTCTCTTGAAAGAGGTGTGATAGACGGTGCGGAGAATAATATTCCGTCTTATATATCGGCAATGCATTATCAATATGCGAAATATTACACAAAGGATGAGCATACCAGAGTTCCTGAAATGCAACTTTGCTCTGATGTGACATGGAGTAAACTTTCAGAAGAAGACAGGGCAATTATAAAAGAGGCTGCCATAGAGAGCAGTATTTATGAGAGAGAAATCTGGGCAAAACAGGAAAAGATATATGAGAAGGAGCTTGTAGATAAAGGTATAGAGATAAATACTTTATCAGGCGAGGATAGAGCAAATTTTAAGAAAATCTTGGAGCCCCTTTATGAAAAATACTGCAAGGACTATATGGACTTGATAAATAGAATAAATGAAAAGTGAGGTAGTATATGCAAAAGTTTAATTATTATTCACCTACAAGGATTGTTTTCGGAGCAGGAACAAGGAATGACATAGGAAGTTTGATAAAAGAGTTCGGAGTAAAGAAGGTTGCAGTTATCTTTGGCGGAAACAGTGCAAAGAAAAGCGGTCTGCTTGATTTGGTAGAAGAAAAGATAAAGGCTGAAGGTATAGATGTACTCTTGCTTGGAGGTGTGGTGCCGAATCCGCTTTTAAGTAAAGCAAAGGAGATGACAAAGGAGGCTGTCAAGTTCGGGGCCGAGTTTGTACTGGCGATAGGTGGTGGAAGTGTAATAGATACCGCAAAGTTTGTTGCAATAGGTGTGGCAAGTCCCGATACCGATATAGAAGAGTTTTTCTTTCAAAGAAAGAAGGTGGAAAAATCTCTTCCGATAGGTACCGTTTTGACTATTGCCGCAGCGGGTTCCGAGACCAGTGACTCAGCCGTACTTACCGATGATGTAACCGGAAGCCATATAAAGAAGGGAATTACAACTGATTTTAACAGATGTAAGTTTGCGATAATGGATCCGGAGCTTACCTATACATTACCGAAGTATCAGATAGGTGCCGGTGCGGCAGATATCTTCATGCACACATCTGAGAGGTATTTTACTAATATTCTGGGCAATCATTTGACAGATGAGATGGCAGAGGGACTCTTTAGAGATATTATAAAATTCGGACCGAAGGCTGTAAAAAATCCAACCGACTATGAAGCTATGAGTGAAGTTATGTGGTGCGGAAGTGTATCACATATTGGTCTTACAGGTCTTGGAGCAAAAGGTGATACTCCAAGAGACGGTGACTGGTCATGCCATCAGCTTGGAATGGCTATATCATCACTTTATGATTCAACACATGGTGCTACACTTAGTGCAATTTTTGCTTCTTGGGCAAACTATGTAAAGAATGAAAATATAGAGCGATTTGCAAATTTTGCAAGAAAGGTATATGGAGTAGTTGAGACTGATGATAAAAAGGCAGCTGATATAGGTATTGAAAAGACTGTTGAGTTTTTCAAATCTGTCGGAATGCCTGTAAGTTTACATGAGCTTCTTAACAGAGAGGTAAGTGAAAAAGACTGTGAGGACTTGGCAATAAACTGTTCCTATAAGAAATCAAGAAGTATAGGAAGTTTTAAATCACTTGATTATAATGATATGTACAATATCTATATGGCTGCAAGATAATGTAAAAAGGGGCTGTCGGGAAATGGCAGCTATAAAAGAGGGAGGAGTAACTCAAAACGAGTCACTCCTCCCTAAGTTTTTGCATAAAAAAAGATGGCTAACGACAACCATCTTTCTCCGTTACATGTTATAATGTA
>NZ_BTHK01000005.1:0-170134 GCF_033242365.1 Lachnoanaerobaculum sanguinis | reverse complement strand
TACAAAAACAAAGTAAAGGAAAATAAAATACTATTTTTTAAGTTTCAAAACGAAATACAAAAGCCCTGAAAGCCAGTAAAACACTGGGTTTCAAGGGCTTTTTAACTTTTAAAACTGTCAAAGACGGGATTATACGTAATGAGATAGGTCTTAGCAACCAAAAAATATATTAAGTTTGACCTTAAGTATTATGTTTTGTATAATAGTATTTGAAACAACTAAAAATAAATTTAAGGTATGGTTATTTATGAAAATACATATATTACAAACCGGAGAAGTGATGGTAGCTCCTTCTCTTGCATATAATGGAAACACCGGCTTTAATCCGCAGACACATGGTTTATTACTTAAAAGTGAGGATAGAGTAAATATTCCGGTACTTTCATTCCTTATACAAACAGGTAACAAAAATATTCTTGTAGATACAGGTATAAAAAGGGAATTGGAATCTGAAGAGCCTCTCAGCCTTGACAAACAGTTAAAAGCTATAAAGGCACCTCTAACCTTTGCTTCCACACATTTTCACTTAAAAAAAGATTCATCTCTTTTGTCAAGACTTGAAGAGATCAATATTTCGCCAAAGGATATTGACTATGTGCTTCTTACACATTTGGACTTTGAGAATGTCAGCGGTGTTGCAGATATTTCTTCGGAAACCAAAATTCTTGTTTCAAGAGATGAGGCAAAGGCTGCTGTGAAAAATCCTTTAAGATATTCAAGAAGCTGGTGGAAGAATGCAAATATTTCTGTTTTTGACTGGAACGGTAAGGAAGGACCTTTTGAAAAGTCTTTGGATCTCTTAGGTGACGGCTCCATTATACTTATGAAGCTCTACGGGCATTCTGCCGGAATGTTTGGAGTAAAAGTAACATCTGAAAATAATAAATTTACATTATTGTACTCCGACGCAGGATATGGAGAGCTTGCATGGAAAGAGCTTGCTCCTCCTGCTGTCACAGTCGATAAAGAAGCCACCATGCGTTCCCTTGAATGGGTAAGAATGGAATCCCTTGATAAGAACTGTGCTTACAGTCTTGCATCACATGAAGCAACATCTATGAAAGTTTTAAGATTCTAAAAAATGAGCTGTTATAAGGTCTCCCCTATAACAGCTCATTTTATATTTCAAAGTTCTCGCCCTTTATTTTATCTCTCAGTAAAAGTGACAGTACTATTCCCAAAACCGCAATATTTATCCAGAAAAATCCCGAATCTCCTCCTATAAAGAAAGACATAACGGTGTTTATCGCCTTGACTTTTAAAACACTGCCCATAACTTCTATTCCGGAAAAAACAGTTGTTAAAATCACTGTAACCGCCATCCCGGACTTTGAAAGTCTTACAAATTTATTTAATATAATTATTGCAACTATAACTATTGTAATCGGATATAAAATTCTAAGTACAGGCACAGATATCTTAATTATAGTATTCAGTCCGAAGTTTGACATTGCAAATCCTATTAAAGTAAATATATTCACATAAGTCTTATACTTAAATCTTGGAAATGTGTCCACAAAATACTCCGACACCACCACAATAAGACCTGCAGTAGTTGTAAAGCAGGTAAGTATAGTCATTGCACCTAAAAATACCTGTCCGAAGCTGCCAAAAAGTTCGTATGAGCTTTTTGACAAGATATAGGTTCCTATATTGGTATTAGGATCTGCCAATACCTCTGCCGGTACACTGAATTTATTTCCCAATGCTCCAAGACCTATATACAGGCTGCTGAAGAATATGGCCGTCACTATACCGACTATCGCCATTATCTTTATATATTCCTTCTTTGACGAAAATCCGAAAGTCTTTATACTTGAAGTTGCAATCAGGCAAAAGCTCACTGAAGCCAGGGCATCCAAAGTATTGTATCCTTCCAAAAAACCTGTCTTAAGAGCAGACATTGAATTACTCATTTCACCCTGATTTAATGCATGGAAATTCATATTACCAACAGCTATAAGAATAATTATAAGCATTGCAAACATAGGTGTAAGTATCTTACCGACTCTGTCCATCAGCTTTGACGGGTTGATTGCTATAAGGTATGCAAATAAAAAATAAATTGCACTGAATATAAGAAGCGGCAATCTTCCGTTACCTGTTACAGGCGCTATTCCTATTGAAAATGATGTTCCTGCAGTTCTCGGTATTGCAAAGAAAGGTCCGATGGCAAGATATAATATTGTCAGATATGATGTGGCAAACTTCGGGTCCACCTTTATACTGATTTCATTTTTATATCCACCTTTTACCATAGTGCCAAGTACCAGAGTAATTATTGCTATACCTACTCCTGATAATACAAAACCGAGTATTGCCGGATAGAAATTCACCCCTGCCCTAAATCCGAGTTCTGCCGGAAAAATCAGATTTCCCGCTCCGAAAAATATACCGAAAAGCAAAAGCCCGATTAAAAAACCCTTTTTTATCATACCCTTACTTTTACAACCACCTTTTTGGCAGCTGCAGGAGCAGTAAGTGCGCATCCTGGCATATGTGCATCTTCCGGTGCTACTACTATAAAGTCTCCGGGATAGAGTATAACATGTCCATATACCTCCGGTTTATCATAGAAAATGACATCATTTTCAGGTTTACTTTCACTTACTTTAAGACCTTCTCTATTGCATACCCCGAAAAATTCAACACCTTCCACCAGACACTGGATATCAAAGAATTTATCATGTGCCTCAAATCTTTTTTCTTCAACAGGCAATGTGTTATACACCTGTACATTAGCAACCACATCATCACCCGCTATTTCATACTTACCCGGCTCCAATGCCTTTAAATCATTGTTTCTTAACCAGTCATATGCAGCCAAAAACTTTTCATTTAAATAATTATACTTCTTAGCAAGCTTTATGTTTGTAAAAAACATAACCTCTCCCCCTATAATAAATATGCAGTATTCGGATCTATACTCATTTCATCTGTATAAATAATCCAATCTGTTACATCATTGACGGTATATTCACCCTCATCTCCTTCTTTCATGGCTGAAACTCTATATGGTGCCTGTGTAAGAACCGCCTTAAATCCTTCCTCTGTAAATTCTATAAGTTCAAACCAGATGTGCTCAAGGTTTTCATAATCAGGCTTTCCATCCTCACCGTCTGTAGGCAATCCGACCTTTATCAATGCTCTGTAACTTGGATTTTCCAAAATTGCATTTCTCAAAAGTTCATATCTGTCTCTTGCCATAAACTTCATATGATCTGTTTGCTCATTTGTATAATAATAGAGCGGATTTTCGATAAGCTTGTCCTCTATCTCGGAAGGCTTTGTATACTTACCGTTATTTGCATCCTCCTCAGATAAGAAAAGGAAAATAACCTGACTGTTTGTATTGTGACTGTCAACTCTGTCCGCAGGGCCTCCAAGTATGGTAGAAGGATATTTTTCAATAGCAACATTCCAAGGAAGTGGTGCAACTACTATCTCATTTCCGTCTATGAACTCACCCAGGAAAATATAATCTTCTATAGCCTCATTTTGATACAGTACTCTACAAGCCACTGTATTTAATAAGTAATAAATATCATTTGCATTGTCCTGACTTACATCTAAAAGTTCAAACTCCGAAAAGCCTGTTCTGCACATACCATGTGTATGAAGCCAAACTTTCTTTGTTTCATCATCAAATACCGCCTGTACGGTAAATAAACTTTCGGCATTAGGTGTAACACTTGACTCTGCCGCAAGTTTTACCCATCTTCCGCTTAAAAGTCTCTCTGCACTTTCATCCACTACAGCAAGTGTGTCAGGGAAAAATGCCATTATAAGCTTTAGCTGTAAATGATATGAATCAAAATAATTCTTATTAAAGTTCATATGAATAACAAATGAAGTATCCTTTTCCTTTATCTCTAAAAAGTCCTCATCATGAATCTTTTGGTTCTGCAAAGAATACAAACTTTCCAAAACAAAGTCCTCAAAATAGAATCCTACACCATACTCTTCACCTTTATATTCCAATGTAAGATTTCCTGATCCGTCATCTTTTTCATTAAACTCTATAAGTTTTACACCTTCAATCGCTTCAATTCTTTCCCTTGCACCTTCAATATCTTCATCATCTACAAGATTTGAAAGTACATGCATATAGGAGTTTTCCTCCCATGCAGCCATAGGTTGTACCTGTGGTATCTCTACCTCATTCTGCTTTTTCTTAAAAAAATTAAACATTAGTCCTCCACAAAAGTTATTATTTTTGATATTTTTCTAAAAGTTTTATAGCCTGCAAAAGGTATTTTATTCTTTTCAAAAAAATCACATGCAGTATTCATTATAAGCATAAAACTTCCAAATATTAAAAAATCAAGATATCCGTATTTTTTACCGGTTGCACCCTCAAGGAATGCGATATCATGTTCTCTGTTCTTTTCTTTCAGCTTTTTCATAATATAATCAATAAGCTGACTTCGTAAATTCATTATTTCAAACTCATATTCAAGCATATCATCGGAATGTTTCTTCATGTCCAGGCTGAAACAGAAAAATCCGGCCGCAACTCCGTTTCTGTATAACTCATCCATTATCGGCATTTTATCAAACAGATTTGAGGACATATACTCACTTACAAGAGAAGGTAAACAGGTGGTTCCTGTATATATATCCTCTCTTATCTCATCCTCCACTATAGAAGGCAACTGATAGCCTGAATACATTTTCAGATAGTCTTTTGCATTTATTCCAAGCCTTGCGCCCTTACCCTCGGTACATGCTCTAAGTCCTCTGTAGTCAACACATTCCTTTAAAAAATCTTCCCTGTTTTTAAACTTAAGTACTATGCTGCAAGTCTCATCGTTAGGAGAATCAAAATCCTCTTTATCTGCAAAATCAAACTCAAAATCATTTGCCATCAGATCTATTTCACCGAATATATCAATAAAGAGCTTCTCAAACACCTCCAAGGGAATATCGAATTCATCAGCATATATCACTATCTGCCTATCATCACTGACAAAAAATCTAAGTCCTGTTATATCATACTCTCTGTCGTTAAAAAAAGATGTATCCGGAATATCCGATTTCGGTGATATACCTATTCTTATATCAAAAAGCTCTCTTAAATCTCCTGGCATTACATCAAGTACATATTGAAGCATGAAAATATAGGATTTATCATCACCTGCCTCAAGTTCCATTGTTCTGTCACCTGTTATATGTGCATCGGTTCTTTTTGATATTTCCTTAATACCTTTTGCTATGATAGACAAAGCATTTGAATAAAAGTCTTTATCAAGTTTATTGTACTTATTTATATCTTTTCTTACATCTTCCCACATCGAGCTTACTCTTTCAGACATTTTTATTCTTAAATCCGATTCTGAAAGCATATCGGCACAGGAAGTCATCATTTCTATAGTATCACTGTCTCCCGGCTTTGAATCCAAAGCTTTTTTGAAGTAGTGCAGGGCAAGTCCGTCTTCATCCAAATAATAGTATGAATATGCCAGCCTGAAATAATACTTATGATTTCCTCTAAAATATTCTTCATGAGGCTTTAACAGTTCAAGCGCCTGTGCAAACAACTTATATTCCCCCGGTTCTCCAAGGTTATTATAGGCTCTTGCAAGTTCCGAATCCATTTCAGGTGTTCTGGCATTCTCAGGCAATATTTCAAGTGCATCAACTACGCTCTCATAATCACCGTCATCATTCCAGGTTTTACATTGTTCAAGTAATTCCATGTTATTTTCCTATAAAATTTATATTATTTTTCTGATTAGATAAAATCAGTCCAGGAATCCATCCTTAAAACGCCTTAAGCGCAATCAATATAAATATACCATATATAAAAATTACTGTCAGCAGATTTCATAATATAATATTTTTCAATAAAAATAAGGCACAAATCTTACAAAAATAAAATTTGTGCCTCTTTATAAAAGTCTATTTAATTAGTGTAAAAATAAGCTGAGAAGCATTATTTCAACAATACCTGCAATACCTAAGAGCAATGTACATACAGTCTGTGTCTTATATCCCTTTTCAGGTGACATCGCACCGAAGTTTGTAACAACCCAGAAATATGAGTCATTGGCATGTGAAACAGTCATTGCACCAGCACCGATTGCCATAGTTACAAGTGTAGCACTCATAGGACTTGCAAATCCAAGTGCCGGTAACAGTGGAGCCACAATACCTGCAGTAGTTGTAAGAGCTACTGTGGATGAACCCTGTGCACTCTTTAAAATAGCGGATAATAAGAACGGGAAAAGCATACCCATTGTGCTGAGAACCGCTGCATGATCCTTTATAAAGTTAACCATATCCGAAGATGCTATAACCTTACCGAGTACACCACCTGCCGCAGTCACGAACAATATAGGTCCTACAGTCTTTAATGTCTCATTTGTAATACTGTAGAACTCCTTCATTTTACCTGTACCCTGAAGCTGTAATACACCGAAAACCGTACCGACTGCAAGAGCTATAATAGGTGTTCCGAGGAATTTTAAAACATCCGCAAATACTCCGTCCATCTTCATCATTGCAACTATTGATGCAATAGCCATAAGTAATACAGGAACTAAGATAGGTGCTAAAGACATCGGTCCGCTTGGAAGCTTGCCGTATTCAGCTACAAGCTCTTCATATGTCTTTGTAACTTCACCTGAATCAGCCTCATCATCAGCTTTTACACTCTTGCCGATAAATTTAGCATAGAATAAACCTGCTAAAAGAGGGAATATAGAACATACTGCACCCATACCCATTACAAGTAAGAGATTGTCACCGATACCGAGTGTAGAAGCTGCCGCTATAGGTCCCGGTGTAGGCGGTATAAATACATGTGATATGTATAGACCTGCCGAAAGTCCTACAGTCATAGCCACAGACGACTCTGCCGTTCTCTTTACCAAGGCTTTTCTGATAGGGTTTAAGATAACAAATCCAGAATCACAGAATACAGGAATTGAAACTACCCAACCCATAAGCTCTACCGCCAAAACAGGATTGTTTCTTCCAACCAGCTTTATAACCATATCTGCCAGTTTAAAAGCCGCACCTGTTTTCTCCAAAATAGTTCCGATCAGAGCACCAAGTATGATAACAATACCTATACTTGAAAAAGTACCTGAAAATCCTGCTCCGATAACACTTGCAAGACCTTGTATCTTTGTTCCGTCTTCCAATGTCTTATCTACAAGCGGTATTCCTGCTACAAGTCCCAAAATAAGTGATATACACATAATAGATATAAACGGATGTACACCAAACTTTGAGATGGCAACTATCATAACGATAACCGCCAAAATAAACACGAATATAAGTGGTAAACCTGTCATATAAATCCTCCTTGTCTAGACATATGGGTATAAAATCACTTCATAATTGTTAATATTTATACCCTACTCCACTTAATAATATTGTAAGCTTATTATATCATAATATCTAATAAATGCAATTATAATAATAAATTTTATATAAAGAATAATTTTTTAACAACTGTTTTCTAACAAAAACGCCAAGCTGCAAGACTTGACGTTTTTATTATTGGTATCGGTTTTTATTTTTACATTACTCCCTTTTGGAGTATTATACAGCCGTATGGCTGTCTTTCACTTGTACATACAGTGACAAATGCCCTTCCGGCTTTTTCATAAAACTTTGTTCTCTCAATAGTTCCTACAGCGTCTTTATACCCATATTTTTCCGCCACAGCTTTTATATCTTCCCATACTTTATTACTATCCATAACAACACCTGAATCCGAATCCGGAACCATGTATTCAACAGGATGAACGGCGTAGTCGGTATCTATAGGCAACAGCTGTAGTATTGCCTCCAACATCTCGGCTGCACTGTTGCCTTTTGCCTGTATACTTATCGCATTCGGACTTTTACTGTAAGGAGGATAAAAATCATCTGCAATTACCATCAGATCTCCATGTCCCATATCTGCCATTGCCTTCAATAAATCAGATCCTATTCTTTCCGGAATACCCTTTAACATAAATACGCTCCTTTTTATTTTTTAATAAATACGATTCTATCGTTATTAATATGATAATATCATTTAATGTTCTTTTGTATATTGGCATCTTTACCATTCTTTAACGAAATAATTAGGCATAATGCATATCGGCTTTTATATGACTATATCCTATCATCTATATATTTTACTCCCAAAAATATTTAAGAGTTAACCTTTGTATTTCTTATGTTTTTCAAATAAAAACATATATAAAATTGACCTTACAGGCTTTTTTTTGTATAATATATATAATTCAATCTTTTGGAATTTGTACTGTGGAGGGAATAAATGTATGAATTATTTAGAACTTATTGAAAAGAGAAATTCTATAAGAGATTTTCTCAAAAAGTCTGTTGAGCAAGCTAAATTAGATGAGATAACAGGATTTTTTAATTCAGCTCAAAATCTTTTTGACGTGAATACTCAATTACTTATATTTTCAAATGAAGATACTGCTCAAAGACTTACAGGCGTGGTCGGATATCGTGGAAATGCCTTTAATGCTCCTTCCTATCTTGTTATGTTATCTGAAGAAAAGGAAAATTACCTTATAAATGCAGGATTTGTGTCTGAGCATATTTTATTAAAGCTTGAAGAAATGGGATTGTCCTCATGCTACCTTACATGCGATGATGACGATATAGTAAAGAAGGCTTTACTTATTGATTCAGACCTTGCTGTAGCAACTGTGATTGCATTTGGGTATGGCAAAAAAGAAAAGGATACTACAAAGATAGATATACACTCACCTTCAAATGTAAGTATCAGCAGTAAATCCGGACATATCGCTCCAAAAATTGCTGTTACTGCATTGGCATTTGATAGTGACTTCAATACCCCATATAATTTTGATGATGAATATGCGGATCCTGTCATTGCCGATGCACTTTATGCAGCCAGCCTTTCACCAAGCTTTTTGAATCATCAAAATTATCGCTTCGTTATAAACGGAACTCATATCTATCTGTTTAACCAGCTTGACGAGATGGTTACAGATGATGATAATTTCCTTGGACTCGGTGCTGCAATGCTCAACTTCCATATGATATTATCATCAAAGTATTCGGGAATCGGAAACTGGAGCCTTGATGTTTCAAATATCAAACATGATTTTAAAAATCCGAGTGATTATACTTTAGTAGCGGTTTTGGATATTTAAATTTTTAAAAGGCACAGCCATTTTCGACTGTGCCTTGAGCTTTTTAGTGTTTAGTTTTGTGCAAATGCCTTAAGCATCCACAATGTCTTCTCATATTCTTTTACATAGCCTGTAAAAATATCTGCGGTAACAACATCGCCTTCCTTATCAGCCAACTCCACAATTTCCTTTGAATCGTTTACCCAGTATTCAACATCAATAGTAAGTATGCGAATAGCCTCGTCAATGTTGATGGCTTTGTCCGGAAGTTCCTTTACCTTGCTAATTTCCAACGCTTCTTTTAAGTTAGCTATCGGTAGAGCATCCTTAGCAAGTATTCTCTCAGCTACCTCATCAATAATCTCGGCTGTCTGATCGTAATATTCCTCTAATTTGGAATGAAGAGTGAAAAATCCATGTCCCTTCAGATTCCAGTGCATATTATGTAGTTTGATGTACATAATCTCCTGATTTGCTAAATAAGCATTCATTTTTGCAAGTAATTCCTGTTTCATAAAATATTCCTTTCTGCAAAACAATACCATTTATGCAATCCATTTCTATCACCTCCAACTTTTCAAAAATTAATATTCAGCTTCAAATATATCTGCTGATATAAAACTTTTGAAATGATAGTCTCTATCAAGAGGCAATTATATTTTATCATTTTTTATTGCTAAATCAACTCTTATTGCACATGTATACAGTATACTTATATTTAACCCTGCTACAAATATCTTTTCACATACTTTCCGGTATATGATTTCTCTATATTCGCTATCTCCTCAGGGGTACCGGTAGCAACCACTTCGCCACCTCCTGCACCGCCTTCAGGACCTATATCTATTATATAATCGGCACATTTTATAACATCCAAATTATGCTCTATAACAAGCACCGTATTCCCGCTGTCTGAGAGTCTTCTAAGTATTTCCACAAGCTTATGTACATCTGCAAAGTGAAGACCTGTAGTAGGCTCGTCCAAAATATAAATAGTCTTTCCTGTAGCCCTCTTTGAAAGCTCTGTTGCAAGCTTTATTCTCTGAGCCTCTCCACCGCTCAGCTCTGTGGACGGCTGACCGAGTTTGATATAAGAAAGCCCTACATCATACAGTGTCTGTATTTTCCTTGCTATAGTAGGCACATTCTCAAAGAATGTTAAAGCCTCCTCCACAGTCATATCCAGTACATCATATATGGATTTACCCTTATACTTTACTTCCAAAGTTTCTCTATTGTATCTCTTTCCGCCACAGACTTCACATGGTACATACACATCAGGCAAAAAATGCATCTCTATCTTTATGATACCGTCACCTGAACAGCTCTCACATCTTCCACCCTTTACATTGAAACTGAATCTCCCCTTCTTATATCCTCTCATCTTGGCATCCTGAGTTGCCGCAAAGAGATCTCTGATCATATCAAATACACCTGTATATGTGGCAGGATTTGATCTTGGAGTTCTTCCTATCGGTGACTGGTCTATTGCAATTACCTTGTCAAGCTGCTCTGTACCCTCTATAGACTTATACTTGCCCGGAATAGTATGAGCACGGTTTAGCTTCTTAGCAAGTGCCTTATATACTATTTCATTTACCAAAGAAGACTTTCCTGAGCCTGAAACACCTGTAACACATGTCATCACTCCTGTAGGTATATCTACATTTATATTCTTTAGATTATTTTGAGCTGCCCCTTTGACTTTAAGCCAACCTGTAGGTGTTCTTCTGCTCTCCGGTACCGGTATCTTTATCTCACCTGAAAGATATTTGCCGGTGATGGAATCCGGATTTGCCATTATTTCCTTAGCAGTTCCTGTAGCCACCACTTCACCGCCATGACTTCCGGCTCCCGGACCTATATCAACTATATAGTCGGCTTCCATCATGGTATCTTCATCGTGCTCCACCACCAAAACTGAATTTCCTATATCTCTTAGATGTTTCAATGTGGCAAGAAGCTTATCATTATCTCTTTGATGGAGTCCGATACTTGGCTCATCCAAAATATAAGCCACACCTACAAGCCCCGAACCAATCTGAGTAGCAAGCCTTATTCTTTGTGCTTCACCTCCGCTAAGTGTACCTGTCGCTCTTGTAAGGCTTAGATAGTCAAGACCTACATCTATAAGGAATGTAACTCTTGCCCTGATCTCCTTTAAAATGAGTGCACCTATAGCTTCCTGCATCTTTGTAAGCTCCAAGCTGTCTATAAAGTTTCTAAAATCGGTAATAGAAGCATCTGTAGCATCATAGATATTTTTTCCGCCAAGAGTTACAGCAAGAGCCTCTTTTTTAAGTCTTCTTCCGCCACAGGACTTACATGGTGCAATTCTCATATACTGCTCATACTCTTCCTTGGCAGACTGTGAAAATGTCTCTCTATAACGCTTTTCCATATTTTTTATAAGACCTTCAAATATAACAGGATATACTCCGCTACCTCTCTGACCCGTATATGCTACATCCACCTGCTCGGTAGTACCGTAAATCAATATATCATGTATTTCCTTCGGATAGTCCTCAAAAGGTGTATCCAGACTGAAGTTAAACTTCTCAGCCAGTGCTCTTAGCATTGCATTACTGAAGCTTTTCTTATCATTGCTGCTCTGCCATCCAAGTACTATTATAGCTCCCTGATTTATAGAAAGTGATTTATCGGGAATCATAAGATCTTCATCAAATTCCATAGTATATCCAAGTCCTGCACAGTCAGGGCATGCTCCAAATGGATTGTTGAAAGAAAAGGTTCTCGGCTCCACCTCATCAATTGAAATACCGCAATCAGGACAGGCAAAGTTTTGTGAAAACTTCATTGGCTCACCGTCTATCACATCAATGGTTGCATAGCCGCCACCAAGATTCAGAGCTGCTTCCAATGAGTCTGTAAGTCTTTTTTCTATATTTTCCTTTACCGAAAGTCTGTCTATTACAATATCAATGCTGTGCTTGATATTCTTTTCCAATGTAATTTCCTCACTGAGTTCATACATATTTCCGTCAATCATAGCACGTACATAGCCTGATTTTTTGGCACTTTCAAGTACCTTTTCATGTCTTCCTTTTTTACCCTTTACCACAGGTGCAAGTATCATAAACTTAGTCTTTTCAGGAAGAGTGAGCACTCTGTCGACCATCTGATCAATACTCTGTCTATGTATTTCCTTACCGCAACAAGGGCAATGCGGAATACCTATTCTTGCATACAAAAGCCTGAGGTAATCATAAATCTCCGTAACTGTACCCACTGTAGACCTCGGGTTTCTGTTCGTAGACTTTTGATCTATTGAAATCGCAGGTGAGAGCCCCTCTATACTTTCCACATCAGGCTTTTCCATCTGTCCCAGAAACATTCTGGCATATGAAGACATTGACTCCATATATCTTCTTTGTCCCTCTGCATATATGGTATCGAACGCCAAAGAGGACTTTCCGGAACCGGAAAGCCCTGTTAAAACAACCAATTCTCCTCTTGGTATGTCCACTGATATATTTTTTAAATTGTGCTCGTTGGCACCTCTTATTTTTATATACTTTGTATCCATTACATCTCTCCATTACAATGTTCGACACATTCGAACATACTTTCGTAACAGTATATAATTTATTTTAATTTCCGTCAATAATGGATATTATCTTTTTTACACAATCTTCTATACTGCCGTTATTCTCCACAGTATAGTCGGCATACTTTTGATATTTTAAAATTCTCATATCATACATCTGCTTAAGTTCTTCCTTTGACTTATCTCTTGCAAGAGGTCTGTTTGTATCTGAGAGCAGCTCTTCATAAATCTTATCAAAATCCCTTACAAGGCATATGATAGTGCCTCCCTTTTTCAAAACCTCACCGTTTCTGTCAAAGGTAAGCATTCCTCCACCTGTGGAAATAACTCCGGCCGGCATTTCGGAAACTTTTTTAGCTGTTTCATGCTCCAAATCTCTAAAATAGTCTTCACCATATTTTGTAAATATGGTCGGTATATCCATTTCATAGGTTTCTATCAAAAGCTCATCTGTATCTACATAACAGGTAGAAATCTCTTTAGCCAACGCTCTTCCTACAGTTGTTTTTCCGCTTGCCATAAAGCCGCAAAGTATAATTTTTTTATTTAACATATCAGTATCCGTTTCTATAAACAGCCACAAATGTTTTACTACACTTGTGGCTTTTAATCAATAAACTAAATATACTTTTCTACAATCTTTTTCATCTCTTCAATATGTTCTTCCATGTCCGAAACAAGCTTTATTTGAGTTCTTGCACGGTCAAGATTATGATTTTCTCTTGCTATCTTAAAATACTTATCTCCTGCAATATAATCTCCTAAAAATCTTATACCGCATTCATAAGTCATTACTATGGCTCCCATATGCAAAAGTTCAATCTCTCTTTTATTTAAACTCTTACCGCAAGCTTCCAAAAATCCCCTTGTAAAAGCCTCAAACAACTCAATATCAAGACCTACTTTTGAAAGATCAACCTCATCCTCAAGTCCTTTATTTGCTCCGAAGCGAATAGAATCACCAAAGTCAAATGCCGCAACTCCCGGCATTATAGTATCCAGATCTATTACACATAATGCCTTCTTTGTATCCTTGTCAAATAAAATATTGTTAAGCTTGGTATCATTATGTGTAACCTTCAAAGGAATCTCATTATTTGCAAGTGCTCTGTTAAAGATATGAGTATATTCCTCTCTGTTTAAGAAAAAGTCTATCTCCTCTTTGACATCCTTTACTCTACCCAGAGGATCTTCATTTATCTGTGCTTTAAATGTAGCAAATCTGTCCTCTGTATTATGGAAGTTTTTGATAACTTCACTAAGTTTATTAACCGGAAAGTCTGCTAAAAGATTTTGAAAATTTCCAAAAGCATAACCCGACTCATAAAACTCTTTGGCATTTGTAACCTGTTCATAGCATATAGTGTCCGCTATGAAATTATAGGCTCTCCAAATATCTCCTTTACTGTCCTCATAAAAGCTTTGTCCGTCTTTGGTCTTTATAAGATTTAGAGTCTCACGGTCCGGATCTCCGCCGTTTTTTTCAATCTTATCTCTTAAAAATGATGTTACCAAGGCAATATTTTCCATAAGCTTCTTCGGCTCTTTAAATATTGACTTATTTATCTTTTGTAAAATAACCTTACCCGATCCCTCATAATCCAGAAGATAAGTATCATTTATATGTCCGTTACCATACTCCGAAAACTCTTTCAGTTCGGTAAAATTATTATATTGCTGCAATACTTCTATTACATTCGATTTCATACTTTTCCCTCTATTTCAAACCATTTTATTTCATTAGGCTCAAGTGTAAGTTCAAATGAACTTCCGTCCCCCTTGTATACATTTGTAGACTGAGATTCATAGGTATTGTTTACCACACAGAATTTATTGTTTTCCACATAGGCATTTACCTCCACATTCAAGTTGGTACTAAACCATCTGTGGATACCCTCTTCATCATGTGTAGCCCAAAGTATTGCTCTATAAAGCAATCTGTTATTTTCCAGACTGTAAGGTAAACCGCTGATATAAACCGTACGTCCTTTTCCAATTTCCTTACATGCAAGCTGTACTGAATCTCCTCTTAGTGCAAGAATATCTGTACCCTCGAGTGCATATATGAAGTCCTTGCCTTCGCCGAAATATATTTCATCACAAACTTCCTCTGTAATAAAATGTGATTTTACTTCTTTATAATACTTGCCTTTTGCCAAAGTAAAGCCGTTTTCAAGCTCCACTCCAAGCTGAGTTGCAAGCTGCAATGTTCTTCCCTGATAATTATATCCGCTCGGCTCACCTACACCTATAAAGCCTCCGCCATTATATATGAAATCTCTTATTGCTGTAAGTATTCTCTCATCAGTCCAATACTTTCCACCGGTTTGTCCTGTGTTCGCATCACCGATATTCATAACTATATCAAATCTGTTTAAAATATCCTTATCTTTTAAAATATCTTCGAAACTGATAAAGTCAATATCAAAAGGTGAACCGCTAAGTGCCTCTATTACTCCTGCATATGAATAGTTGCTCTTATAGTATATAGCATGGTGTACCATATGATTTCCCCATGCCTTATATCTTCCCCAACCGCTTAGCACTGCAATCTTCTTGATACAATGAGCCTTACAACCTTGCGCATTTGCATACAATTCTCTAAACTCATCACATACCTGCTTTGTATAATCTATAAACTCAGGAAAATCAAGTGTAAGCTTCAAATAACCGCCATAGCCTATTCTGTCTACAGGCTTTCTAAGTATTGCTCTTCTTGCTGTAATCCAGTTTCTCTTTGCCTCTCCAAGCGGATCACCTCCCTTATGGAATGTATCCGGGAAGAAATAAGGCAAAAGTCTGCCCTCTGTATACTTCACGCCTTCTATATCACTGATAAGTCTAAGTGTCTGACCGTTTCCTACACTTCCAACCACTGCATCCAAGCCTATATTTTTGAACTCTTCCATATAAGGCTCCATGCCGATCCAGTGATCACCCAAAAACATCATCGCTTCCTTGCCGTATTCGTGAACTATATCCACCATCTCTTTAGCAAGTTTTGCAACTTCTCTTCTTTGGAAATCTATGAAGGCGAAATATTCCTTACACGGAACTCTGTAAGTATTGTTCATATAACCCTGATCTATAATATATTCAGGTCTGAACTTGATTCCGGTTTCCTTTTCAAATTGATCTAAAATATACGGGCTTACGGAAGCTGTATATCCATACCAATCCACATACTTTTGTCTTGCAAGTTCATCAAATATCAATGTGAACTGATGGAAAAATGTAGTAAATCTTATTACATCAACCTTCGGATGCTCCTCCAAAAACTTTCTGAGTCTCTTCATAGAATAGACTTTTGTTTTTGGCTGACGTACATCAAAAGTTATCTGCTTTTCAAAATTTGTCCAGCCGTTTGTCACCGCATTGTACATATGTACCGGATCCCAAATGATATAAGCCAAGAAACTTACCGTATATTCATGGTACTTCTTTGCATTTATAATTACTTCACCGTCTTCATAACTCCAGTCACTCACAGGCTCTCCGATTGTCCTGTCCATGACTTCCCACCATCTTTTTATATCATCATAATCATTGACTTTCAAAAGATCCGGATGTAAGCCTTCCATCAATCTGATTCTAAGAGTATCCTCAGTTGCCATATGAAAGTCAGTCATTATATACATCTGCTGCACTTCATCAGGATTAGCCTTTGCCCACTCATTATCCTTTCTGGTGGTATAATAAGTAGCATAGATCTTCGCATCCAGTTCCTCTATTTCCTTCGGCATATCTGTTCCGTCACAATCTCTGATAGCGTCAGCACCCCAAAGCTCCATTATTTCCTTTGTCTCTTCAATGATATCAACATCTGTAGGTATTGTTACCCTTCCTTTTAACATTTGACCCCCTAGGTATCTATATTTATAATTTTTAAGTCAAAAAGTCTTGTACTCTCCAACATTTTCTCTTCTACTTCACATAAGACTTTTTACAAAAGCTATACTATAAAATATAATATTTTATTACAAAAACTTCAACTAAAATCTTAGTCAAAATATACTATTCTAATAAAAAACCCACCTCTTATAAGGTGAGCTTTTAAATTGGCTTAAATTATTTTTAACCTAAGAAGTTTATGAAAAATGTTATTGTCAAACTGTTTAAGAAATCCGCAAACATACTGCCGACTATCGGAATAAGTAAGAATGCCTTAACTGACGGTAGATATTTCTCTGTAACAGCCTGCATATTTGCCATGGCATTAGGTGTTGCACCCATACCGAAACCACATGTGCCTGCTGCCAAAACAGCCGCATCATAATCACTTCTCATACATTTGAACACAATAAATCTTGCAAAGATATACATAAGAACTACTTGACCCGCCAATAGTATAAACAGAGGAAGGGCAAGTGCAGCCAACTGCCAAAGCTTGAGTGTAATCATAGCTACACCTAGGAAAAGTGAAAGACAAATACTTCCAAGATCATTTATTTCACCCATATGTATTCTAAAGCCGTCTGTATATTCACTGATATTTCTCATTACAGCCGCCACTATCATAGAGCCTATGTATATAGGGAAGGTCATACCTGTCTTTGAAAGTACAAAAGATATAACAGTTCCAATACCCATTGCCAAAGTCAGCTGATACACTGCAGGTGCATACATTGAAACCTCTCTTCTATGCTTTATCTCCTCTTCAACAAGCATACTGTCATCTTCATACACTGCAGTATCCATAAGATTTTTCTTTTTTATAAGTCCGTTTGCCAATGGACCACCCATCAGTGAACCGGCTACAAGACCGAAAGTAGCCGCTGCTGTAGCCAAAGTGGTCGCACCGTCAACATTCATATCTTCAAGCAAAGGACCGAATGCTCCCGCAGTACCATGTCCACCAATCATAGGTATGGAACCTGTACACATACCTATAAGCGGATTTATACCAAGAAGTTTAGAAAGACCAACAGCTACAAAGTTTTGAGATATTATAAGCAGCAATACCAAAGCCAGGAAGATAAATGTGCCCTTTCCGCCACTCTTTAACACCTTCATATTTGCCTGGAATCCTACTGAGGTAAAGAACATTACCATACATACATTTCTAAGAGTCTCATCAAAATTTATCTCAAGAATGCCAAGTGCATACAATACACAGAATATTACGGCAAAGATCATTCCTCCTACCACAGGAGCAGGAATACAAAATGTTGTTAAAAACTTTATTCTTTCCTTTAAAAGTACTCCAATAAACAGTGCAAGTACCGCAACCGCAACGGTCTGATACATATCAAGGTTTAAAGTTTTTCTTGAAACATTATCAGCCTTAACCTCGGCCTTTAATCCGGTTATTCCGTTTGCACTGTACCATTCACTTGCCGCTTTATGGAAAGGCACAACAATACTGTTTAAAGTTGCTTCATCAAAAAAATTTACAGTATTACCTGATATCTTATTGAAGCTGTCTTGATGTGCTTTTATAAGATTTAATACAGTTTCAATATTGCTTGAATTTATATTGTTGTTTGCCACAAGCACAGCCATTACTCCAACTGTGGTAATATCCTTGTTTATACCTTTATATGTACCTTTTTTAATTGTAGTAACACTATATCCGCTATAACTGTTCTGAAGAAATCTTATTGCTCTGTCATCCAACGAAAGAATATCGATAGGTACATTTGAATCAGCCAAATCCGAAATTGCCTTTGTAGGTGCCGACGCCGTTACAAAGAATGCATCCAATTCACCGTTTTTTAAGGCATTTGCGGCATCTTCAAATGACAGATATCTCACATCAATATCATCTACAGTCATACCGTAGGCTCTCAGGATATTCTTCGCATTTTTCAAAACTCCCGAGCCCTCTTCACCTACCGAAACTCTAAGTCCACTCAAATCCTCCACGGAGTTTAGCTTCAGTTTCTTATTTACGACTATTTGATAGCTCTCCGTATAAAGTCCTGCAACAGCCTTGGTTATTTTTAAAGGATTCCCCTCAAACTCACCTTTTCCGTTGTAAGCATCTGTAAGAGTATCATTTTGCACTATTGCCATACCGACGATATTGTTTTCAAGCAATCTGAGATTTGCCGCCGAACCAGCACTTATCTGTATGCTCATATCAATATCGCTTTCCTGCTCGGCAATATCCTTTAGGGTATTTCCATATGCAAAATATGTACCGCCTGTCCCACCTGTTCCGATATGAATATTATTGTTTTCACTTTCCTTTGCACAGCCTGAAACCAACAGTGCAAACATCAATATAATAAATACAAAGCTTAAGTTCTTTCTTATACCTTTAATACGCTATACCTCCTTAACCGAATAATAAAAGGGTAGCATATTCTGCTCCCCTTTAAGTCTATGTCATTTTTTGACGAAGATATTATACAGAAAATCAGGCCGGACGTCAAATTTATTTTGTAATATCGGATGTATTAATGTGCATTTTGCAGTCCCGGTTTTCTATTTATTCAAAAATCTTACCGCCGACTTTCTCGCCTTTTCTATTTTCTCAGCATCCATATCTTCCACAGCCGATTGGCTTATCCACTTCTTTCCAAATAAAATCTGTGCCGATTCTATCATAATGCCACAGGCATGTAAATCAGTCTCTGCTGCAATCACAGAAGCAAAGCAAGGCTTTGTCTTTTCCTGAATCACTTCCTTGTCAATTCCGTGAAATGACATTTGCATAAGGCTTGATGCCGACCACGCTCTGCAAAGACTGTCTTTATCTTCCGACATTTGCTTTATCAAAATATCAATCTCATTTAAAGAACCTATCCATCCGAGAGCTATAATGATCTTTTGTCGAAGCAAAGCATCTTTTATCTCTATAAGCAAAGTCATAATCGGAATAAGTCTGCTGCAAAATTCTGTGTAAAAATCTCTATGTCTCAGTTTTGAAAGAGTTTCAGCCATAAGGTATGCGGCAAATACTTTTAAATTCTCGTCTTTTTCATTATTCAAAACTTTAAGCAAAAACTCTAATCCTTCTTTATCGTGTTTGTAGAAACTGCCTGAGAGATTCAAGTTCGTACCCTCATCCCGGTCTTTACAAATCAGCTGATAATGATATTCTATTTCTTCACTCGCTCCTAAATCCGCAATAAATTTTATTCTTTCGCCGTCGGGGAAGTTTTGCTTTTTTAATTCTTCATAACTTTTTTGTAAATCTGTCATACATATACTCACTTTTTGTTATCTGTTTTATCTTCATCTTTAAAAAGCTGAAGTGAAATATTCAAATCACCAAAAATCAACATATTTAAAATGACGACAGGAATAGCGAGTATATTTTTTATAACTTTTACCACTTTAGAGTCTCTTTTATATTTTGAAATTTTTAATACTAAAAGTACAATAGTTAAAAATATAAATATAAAGTAAAACAGCATGTCAGCATTGGCATATATTATTTTCATATATTTACTCCTTCTGGGTATTGCCACAGTGGGTTAATAAAAGATATATTTATGATTACTTTTCATAGCCATTTTGGAATATTTGGCTATGAAAACCTGATACCGGCGAGAATAATCTCGCCATTATTGGTATTTTGGCGTAGAAAAAATACTATTGGCGAGATAATCTGTTCTTACCTTTTCTATCATCTTATCTTTCATCATCTGTTTAATTTCACATCCCCACACCACTATAACATTAATACCCATGCTCTCAAGTTTGATGTAGTTTTGCTTATCTCTTTGAACATTTCCCTCCAACTTACTTTTCCAAAAATCATGATTATTCTTAGGGATGGAAGCATACTTGCAATTTTCATGCATGTGCCAAAAGCATCCATTTACAAATATGGCAACCTTGTATTTAGGAATATAGATATCGGGACTTCCGGGTAGGCTCTTATAATTCAATCTGTATCTGAACCCTCTATGCCACAAAAGCTTCCTCAAATAAACTTCAGGTTGTGTATTCTTGTTTTTAACCCTTGCCATATTCTCACTTCTGGTCATCGGCTTACTCTTCTTCACTATCTGAATCTCACCTGCAAATTAAGCTTTATAAAGTCTTCTCCGTTTTCACTGTACACTTCCCCGAAATCATGTCTTGATGTGGATGCTGTTTCATACTTTGTATTACTTAACAAATATTCTTCAAAGTAATTTCTGTTGTATATATGATATGCAAGAACATTACCTTCCTTTGTAACTACAATATATCCTCCTGTAGCCTCATCCAAACCGTCCCACACTGTAGCAGGTTTCATTCCCAATGCTACAGCCGTCAAAAACTTTTTGAACTTATATCTATAGGCATTTACATTACCGTAGTTCATAGGATTCTCCTGTTCAAGTTTTTCCACCATATCGTTGCAGTTGCTGATTCCGTCTTTATAAAAATATAAAAGTGTCTCGGCAATAATTCTATCCATATTACTGTCGATAAGAACCAAATTATCTTCAAAAACCTGATTATTCATCTTTCGATATTCAAGAGTTCCGTTTTCTTTAATTATCTTACTTATACGTCCTCTGACATCTGTATGATTTTTGCCGCCTGACACCTTGTATATTTCGTTCGCCTCTCTTATCAAATTCGGATAATTATGTACTATTTTATAAATAAAGTTTGTGGTTTTTCCTGCATTCAACAAAGTCGGAGATGAACCCAATTCGGATTTTATTGAGAATCCTACAGTAGGACTATATCCTGTGTTTACATCAACTATTTTTACCGTAATATCACTTTTATCCGTTGCCGGTGCTGAAAGCTTATAACACAAAATTTTATCCATAAAATTCTGCGTACTTTCTACCGAAAACGCCCCCTTTGAATCTTTGCTGTTAATCTCACTCAACAGATTTCCGGACTCCGATTCGAACTCTGTCGCAGGCAATTCCTTCACCTTTGCCCCGTTAATATAAATCGATATCATTTCTCCTGCGGTATATTCTTTGATTTCACCCTTGGTTTCTTCTCTAATTATTTTAATAATAGGAAAATAAACATCCTCAAGCTTATTCAATTCACTATCCGCAGCATATATCTTTCCGTCTGCCAAAAGTCTCAAAAGGACGTATACTTCAGACCATTCTCCCTTATTCCCTTTAAGCATATTTACCTCCATATAAAAGCCAATTGTTCAAATTCTTCTTCACTTTTCTTTGTTTTCGTATTTTCTTTTTCAAGGTGTGCTTTTATCTTTTCGGCTATCGCACGTATTACAGGAACCGTAACGGAATTTCCGAACTGCTTATATAAGTGTGTATCGGCAACTACAAACTTGAAATTGTCAGGGAATCCCTGAAGTCTCGCCCACTCTCTCGGTGTCATCTTACGGATATACTCTTTATTAACACTGCCTTTTATATGTGTAACCGGAGTAAAGTCGGTTAAACGATCGTCAATTATCAAGTTTCTTTCTCTTCCCATACCGCCGCAAACAATAGCGCCTGCTACGGAGTCCAATTCTCTGATTTCATATCCGAATCCGTTCCCCTTGGAAGCATGTCTTGCCTTATGTCTTTTTAACGAATCCAGATAAATGGTGGATAAATAATATTTGGGTGATACTTCATGCTCTTCAATTATATCTTTTATTACTTTTGTATCATCCGTTTTCTCAGGAAATATGAAATCTTCAGGTGCTATATCGTTTCTGAATCCTACAATATATATCCTCTCTCTGTTTTGCGGAACACCGAAGTTTTTACTGTTGAGAACTTTATAGAACACCTTGTATCCCAAATCCTCCAAAACAGATTTTATAACATCAAATGTACGACCTCTGTCATGGTTAACCAGATTCTTCACATTTTCACAGAATACGACTTTAGGTTTATGGTGTTTTACAATCCTTGCGACATCAAAAAAAAGAGTTCCTCTTGCATCTTCAAAGCCCCTCTTCTGCCCTGCAAGAGAAAAGGCTTGACAAGGAAACCCTGCAAGTAATATATCATGTGGCGGTATATCCTTCTCATCAACTTTTGTAATATCTCCAACCACATCTATACCGTCATTATAATTTGCCTTGTAAGTTTCAACCGCTTTTTTATCCCACTCGCTTACAAAAACTGTTTTAATATCATCTTTAAATGCCTGTTCAAAGCCGAGCCTTATACCCCCGATACCTGCAAATAAATCTATTGATTTATACATCTTATCTTCCTCTTTCGTTTTCAACAATGCCTTACAATATTATAACTCAACTTTATGAATATTCTACCCGAAATTTCGGGTATACAAGGGAATCAATTACTATTATTGAAATTGTAGGTCGTCAAATTTCAATTTATCTTCGCAAATCTCTTTTAATCATGTCTATGTAAAGTAAATACTTTCATAGCTTATTCCACGAGGAGCATACAATCCTCATACTATCTATTCATTCGAACAGAGTTTCTATATTTTATTCTAGCATCTTTTTATTGAAAATAAAATCTCGACTTACTGAACTTTATTAGGAAAATCATTAGTAAATAGTGTAAAGACATCTGCTGTAAAAAGTACTTTAATCACAATATTTTAAGAACCGATTAAAAAGTAAATCTTTTTTATTAAAATTGTATATTTTTAAATATATAAAGCCTAACAAAATATTTAATACAAAAATTTTAACTAGAAAAAGTGGATTAAAATCAACCCACTCCAAAACTTAACATAGAGACTAATAGATCGTTATTAGTCGTATTATTTCTCGTCTAAGAAAGTTGGCATATATTCATCCCAAACCCATCTATCTTCATATATACACTGATACATAGCTGCTTGCCATGAGTTTCTTCTTTGCTCACGTTCGATGTCACAGTCACCCTTAAAAATATCTCTTAACAAATTAATATCTTTTACTATTCTATATATATTTTTAATTTTTAATAATACAGTATTAATCTCTGCAGCAGCTAAAGCCCTATACAAATCATAGAGTTTATATACCTCCAAATGATTCTTGGCACGATTGATTTTTTCATCAGACCATGATTTAGGTTTACCGACTTCAAAATCAAAACCAAACGGAATTCCGGCTTGTCTATTGATTTTTGCATACATCCATATCTCATCATCAAAATCATCAAAATAAGGATGGATAGTCTCTTCATCTCTACTATTTGCTATAACATCATTCTTCTTTTTATTACATGCAATGCATTCCGGAATCAAGTTTTCTACAGTTACTGCATATCTATGAAAAATAGCCTTTGGTAAATAATGATCCAATGTATCCGCTAGATAATACCCACATATCGGACATTTTCCATAAGGAGCAGCAGCTTTAATTTTGTCGTAATACTTTTTACCATTTACCGACTTAACAAGACGTTCATCATACAAATAAATCATATCATTTTTCAATACTCCACCTTTTATTTCAATATTTCTTTCTTCTGCACTCAGTTGTCCTAATTCTGCAACCTCTTTATAGCGTCTTGAATATTCTAACAAAACTTGTTTACTGTTATTTAATCTGGTTTTCCTTGCTTTTTTAACCTCGTCATTATCTCTTATGCCATTAATACATGCATTCAGTAAATCTTCCTGTTTAATATCCGGAATGCTAATCATTACTTCTCATCCTTTCAAATATATACGCTTTCAATAAAGATTGAGCTTCTTTTCCCAGTTCATTATCAAACTCTTTAAGCGCTTCTTCGTAATCATCAATTTTATACGACTCCTCTTTTAGCATTTTATGAAATCCTGAATTTAGAACCTCAAAGCCAAATATCTCTTCTGTAAGTTCTCCTAAGTTTTCACCAAATGTCTGAATAGAAGGCCTTTCAGCAACAAATTCTGCATTTATCCTTCTTATCATCCATACGCATTTTTTAGGAATTTCCTGTACAATAACCGGAGAATGAGTGGCTATTATCCCAACTCCATTTCTATAAATCAATAACTTTGATAAAGCGCGTACAAAAGCTGAAACAAGTGGTGGATGAAGATGTTCCTCAGGCTCATCAAGTATTACAAGTGTCTTCTCTTCAACAAGTTCGACTAATTTTGTCAACGTCAAAAGAATTACTTTGTGTCCTGAACTAAGCAGCTTATATTGTTCTATTATCCTTTTGCTAAATTCTTTTTTCCTCTCTTCATTGTTAGCACCCAATATCTTACTATCTGCGTTGCATATCCCTGAATGCTTCAAAATCTGCTCTGCCCCCTCTTCATTGTTAGCACCCAATATCTTACTATCTGCCTCTATCCAATCTTTTATATTCAGCTCAGCAAAAGTCATATCAGAACTCAGAATATCAATTATTTCATTCCATATTTTCTTTTTATAGCTATTTGAAACCTTATATAAACTATCTACAAAGTCACCAGACAAACATTCTTGATCCTTGACATATTTTTCCCCATTTTCTTTTTGACTAATAAGTCCCACAACTGCATACGGTATTTTTCTTCTATCTGAAGGTAAATCTGTTTCAAACACAGGAATATCAAATGCTGAATAAGAAACAAAAATCACATTAGAAAAATGCATTCCATCAAAACTTCCAAATGCTTCCGAGTAATCTTTTACATATACGGCAGATAACATATTTTTTAATAATGTTGTTTTACCAACACCATTTTTGCCTATAATGGCATGTATATTAGTAGGTGGTTTACTTTCCGGTATAACCTCAAAGTCAATTGATTTATCCTCTCCTCCATAGGAAACTGGAAAACTATACTCAAACGAATATCTTGTTAATCGAGACCCACCATGGGCAATTCTATTCAATTGCCCTAGAATCATTGTCTCCGTAATATCTCTCTTCAGAGAAATTTGAGTAACTGTATAAGCCTTAACAGACTCATAGATATCTATATTAAATGCGATATCATTTAATGCTTTTAATACTCTTTCCCTAATATCTGGTTTTAATTTATCTTTTAATTCAAGATAGTAATCCTCTGAAGTACCCAACGAATAAAAATTCTCACTTAATTCTGAGAATACAGATGGTAGCGATGCTCGTCTCTCTGTCTGCCCTTTTTCTGCAATCTTTACACATCCTATTCTTATCCATGTACTGTTTTCATCAACATAATATGATATATATTGAGTTGAATAGGTAAACCAGTCATCCCAGCTATCATTTAATAAATAAATTGTGTTTTTGCGAAGCCCAACCTCGTTGGCTACAATAAATAATAATTCGTTCATTTGGTATTCCACCCCCAACGCTTTAACACAGCATCCTCAGCTATCTGATACAATACCAACCTGAAATTACTTATAAGCTCCGTCGGAACTGTTCCGGAATCAACTGCTGTTCTCTGATATATTAATGCTTTCTTTACATCATCGTCATGGCACACACTCAATGTGCTTACCATGTTATCCGCCTTCATAATTGTGCCTCTAATACCAAAATCTCCAATAACAACCACAGGACTCTGAACCGGTCTTCCAAGTCCAACTGAACAAACATAAGACAATAAGTGTAGGAAGCGCTGGCTTACGATTCATTACTGTGCCATGAAGATCTTGATAATCGATTACAAAATTTTTTATTTATTGCACAAAGAAAACCTCTTTTTATATTTACATTAGCCTTGAAAAAATTAAAAGCTATATCACCCCAATTTAGAAATAGAATTTGTAAGTATACAAACTTCAGTAAACAAAATTATCATTTTTACACTATATAATTCTATTTCTATATTCTTAACATTTACTTATTTAAAAGAATTTTCTCTACTATTCTCTGATGAGATTACTATTTTAATATTGAATGTTATTATTTAATTTTATCTGCTATATTCAAAAATTCATTAAAAGTAATAGCCCTTGTAGGAACTCCCAAATAATAATAAATCGCTAAAATTCGCTTTCTCAATCTATCATCACTAGTTACAAAATAATTGCAGTAGGTTCCATAAATAGAATGAGTGGTATCATATATACCAGAGATTACAGTTGAGTCCTTTTTATCTCGATTGTACCCACATTTATTGAGTGTTGAATGCAAAAATTCGAAGACGAATTCCATAATTGAATAATTATTGCAAATCTCCTTAAAGCAACCTTTTTTAATTTCAAAAATAGAAATTTCTTTTAAAGGAGCAATCTTTAAGGCGATATTAGTACCATATTCTCTTTCTAGCTCTGAGAAAAGTACGGCATTATGCACCTTTACATAATCTTGAACTCTTGATAATATATCTTTCACTTCATTTCTGTCCCAAATTTCTTTAGAATCCAAATTTGAGTAATTTTGAACATTTGGATTCTTTGAAAGCAAATCTTTAAAATATTTATCTTGTTCTTGATGAATTCCCCTACCATTTTCAACCATTCTGTTGGTAGTATCATACGTTTTTACTCGAGATAAGCAATCATCAAAATTTTCTGGTTTGTTTACAATTCGTGTTATACTTGGATTCAATATACCTTTAGATTTTAATGATGACATCAATAATTTTCGGTCATTATTGTATTTAGTAAACTTATTCTCAGCGTCATTTTTTATTGCAATAAAATATTCTTCAACATGAGCTGTACTGATGTAATAGATTATATTAGTAAAGTTGTTCAACTCATCTATGCTAATATCTATTTCTTTTTTAACAATACCCTCAAAAATATTGGTATCAAAATAGACCCTATCAATATTTCTTCCCATGCAAGTTATCCTTTTTATTAATCTTATTCATCTTTATTTACAAATATCATACCATATTAATCAAAAAAACGCATTACATCCTTTACCTTTGTTATTTCTTATTTTACACGAATAGCTATAATGTGCTCACTTCACTGTACAAGTTATTTGCAATAATACATAAAATAACGCCCGAAATACGATCAGACGTTACTTATTATTCTCACTAAAACACTTAAAATCCTCAGCTGCAATCTGTGTTTTACCGACTTTATATGAATCATAACCTCTTTGTATCTTATTATGAATATCATTAAAACTCATTTTAGTTGTATCTATACTCTCATGTGCAACGGGCAATGATTTATTAAATGAGGTTTCTCCAGACAATATACTAAACAATAGGCATCGAATTGAAAGCTGAAGCCATCTCCCTTTTAGCATTTTTTATTTTCTTTTTATACTTAACTACATTAATAAGGACACTTTCACATTCTGTATCTGTCATTGTAGTTACAATTTCCAACCTAAGTCGCGCCCTCGAAGCTCCAACATAAAACCGTTGAACCGCCTCGCTACCAAACGTTTTTTCGTCGACATCTACCAGTATAATCGCATCAGCTTCTAATCCCTTATACTTTCTACATGTGGTAAATATTTTTTTCTTAAAGGTACTGTTGATACATACATCATTTAAAATGCTGACAGCTTCACTTTTACAAGTGAGAATTGTTACATCCGTAATACCTTCTTCATTTAATTCCTCAATTATCGATGCAACGCAATTGCTTACTTCTTCAGAATTTTCTTTATAATGAATCCTTGCCGGTACTCCTTTAATCGCTCCGTCATACAATTTAGGATTTCTATCCGATATGGCTTTTAAAGATGTTATTGCAATATTTTCAGTGTTTCTGCAGTTCTTATATAATGTTAATTTACAATCGGCATCACTTATAAACTTAGGTATATTTTTAGCCTGAATAAGTTGCAATTTATCATAAAAAACATAAAATGTTCCCCCGGACTCTTCATTATCAATTACAACATCATATATTGTTTGCAGAAGATCCGCCTCTTCTATCTCTTCTCGGCCAAAATCTTGTCCTTCATCTACAATAACATGCTTATAGCGGAATGAGCCTGAAATATACATATCTAAAATTCTAATACCGGCAGCCCGGTAGTCAGGTTTCTCAGTTTTAGCAACCTTACATGCAAATTTGTCGATGGTCATATACTCTATGTACTCATGGTGATACTCTCTATCCAAATAATCCCTTAGCATTACATTGTAACAGAGAAATAATACTCTCTCACCGTTAAAAGCATGTCTGGTTGCCTTTTCCACAGCCATCATTGTTTTTCCTGTTCCTGCAGCTCCATTAATAACAGCAGCTTTTTGTTCAACAAGGTAGTTTAACAATCCCTCCTGCTCCTTCAACAATCTATGAAAAACTATTTTTTTCAAATCATTATCAAAGCTTTTGGAAGGAAAGATATTAAACTCAGGACATATTATTTCTCTAATGAGTCTTCTTACATCCTGTTCACTGAGATCTGTTTTGATATGATTTTCCAGCTCGATATCGAACAAAGAACTGATATATGGTTCAGGATCTTCTAACGCCTCCATTGTAAGAGTAATAGTTCTGTCTGCTTCCTTGGGAAACTTGATTCCGCGCAAGCGTTCCTGTGAAATTGAAGGAAACCACACAGCATGCAAAAACTTACATCTACCTGCAACATCTTTTAATGAGCTGTTTTGTACCACATTCAATAAGTCCCACTTGTTTCCCGCAGCTTGATTGTAAGGTCCACCATGCTTCATAATGCATCCACTTGAGTATTTCCAGTATCCTCCCTCATACTTTATAGCTCCTGCTTTTGCTTCCAAACACAACAATCCCTTAGTTCGATTAAAAATAACAAAGTCTACTTCACCTTCATGAAGTATATTATCCTCAACATATACATTCTTAAAAGAATGTACAACATAATAATCAGATGGAAGTTTTTTTAAAGAATCAAACATTACTCCTTCCAAACTGGCAGGGTCAAATTCTCTTGCCACATCAGGTATCATTATTGCCATTTCAAATCTCCTTTAATACTGCCAATACACTGTCAGCGATAGTGCCTTCTCCACTAAGGCAAAAACACTTCCATTCACTTTTTGATGCCTTATCGAATTCTTCTTCATTTTCAGCACTAAAAATCATTACCTTCTTATTAGGCCAATACAAATCAACATTATAATAGTTAGGATCTCCTAGGACCTGAAATGTGCCTGCTTGAAAAGGCTTCTCTCCGTCTTTATAATCAAAAATTTTATCTATCAACTCATTTATTATTTCCCTCTCATGTTTATTTGATGAAAATTGAAGTATATTCTTCCATATATCTACATAATCTGTATTTTTTAAGTTCGTGCCTGAATCTGTTATAATAATCTGAGATTTCGAACTGTCATTTTTAGAATTTTTTACTATATTACATATTTCTGCATTTTTATAAATATATTCTGAAAAAAATCCAATATTACGCTCTTCGTATGTTCCTATTATCATTCCTCTATCCAGAAAAACATTAAATTCTTCACAGCTTGTTTCGGGTACAAGAGTACAAGCATGACAAGCAGACAGATTTAGCGAATCGCGTCCCTGTCCCATACTCAAACTACAAACAGGATCATTTGAACATGTTATAGCACCCTCAATTGCCTTTTTAAAAATACTCGGAAAAATGTCATATCTGCCCTGACGAACAAGTCCACCCATTGTTCCTTCAGAGTCTCCACTCGCTGTATATATCAAAATGCCTGACATACTTTTACCTTCGTAAAATTCACTGCAATATATTCTCTCTTTAATAGATGCTATGCTATACCCACACTCAAAACTCAACTGTTTCATTAATAAATGGGAAAGCGTATGCAACAAAAGGAATTTCGCCGTAATAGTTCTAGGGCGTATGTCGCCATAATAAGATTTGGAATAATTCTCATTCAATTGATCAACTCGGCGTTGTATACTATGATTGTTTGTTCTCCATTTATCAATAACTTCATCATTTAGTTCAATAAAAATGCCCTCGCCTCGAACATCGTATCCGGGATACCAATTTGTATCCTCCTCTTTGATTGACACCTTTTTTATTTTCGTTGTGTTGTCTACATTATCTTCCTCAACCGGCTCCAATCTTGAAAAACCAACCAACGCCTGAACTTCTCTTACTTTATGAATCAATGATACCTTTTTAACATATGGCAAACCATATTGTTTTATATCAGTGGATTCACGAACAAATTCACCATTTTTATCCTCTTGAACTACCTCTCCACTCAAAGCTTCATATTCTTCAGCTCTATACTTAACACTTGTAGTAGTGTAACTGTCGTCTGTGGTTCCACTCCATCTGCGTATCAAAACAGGCTTTACCGATGCTTCCTCATGCCCTATATCTCGACCGATTTTTGAAGCATATTCACTAATCTTTTGCGATACAATATTTTCCCTAATTTCTTGTGTGAGTTCCATTCCCAAGGATGTAACAGTTTTTATCGATTCTGTAATAGCCTTTTTTAAATCTGAGAAAAAAGGACTTCCCTGTATTTTTGCTGTTAATTGGCTTGAGTAAGGAGGAATAACCAACGAGCTCACGACAATAGGAAAATAAACAGATGATCCACCTCTTTGTAATACATTTGGATATTTCTCACACATCTCTGTAATGTTCTTCCAGGGGTGCCTTCCGGTGCACTTAAAACCGTATTCATAACCTGTAGCCTTATCCAAGTTTTCAAGAGCATTCTTATCAAAAGCCCCCTTAAGAGTAGCTCTGGCATGACATGTTTCACATGTTATTGTCAAACCTTCCAATCCTTCGGTTGATGATGCACTTGTTGTAAACCTCAGTTTAGGATTATAGCATATTTTTTTTGCACCTAAACCGTTCTTGGCATGAACCCATTTTATCCATGGGAAATCATCTATATGACCATGACCGCATGCAACAACAATACGCGCCACTACCAGTTCCTGAAAACAAGAAGGACACTTTAAGTTCTTAGTCATGTTAGGATTATTTTCTCTCATCTTTTTGCACTTAGGATTGGAATTATATTCATTTATCCACTCTTTTAAAGGTTTAAAAGATCTGCATCTTGGACAAAAATACCATTCCGGAAATCTTGAATATGCGATACCTTTTTGATATCTTGTGTCATCCTTACTTCCGGGCATCCCAAAAAAATCCACATGAAGAGCTTTCTCAAGTCTCTCATCATGAACTTCAACTACACTGTCCTCCCACGTTTCAGGTGCTGCTGTCATCAAAGTTTGCTCAGGAAAATCAACCATAGCACCAACACCATACTGTAGTACTGCTTGTGAGGCTCTAACTGCATGTGTTATTTTATTTAATTGAATTTTCTCATATTTATATTCCATGTTATCAATCCTTCCATATTAAAATGCTACTTCCAACAGAAATATCTACATTCCTCATTGATGTCATGGTATCAAATGCATTGTCGCTCCTACTTGAGTTATATGCTTTCATCAGTCTTGCATCTCCCTCTTCAGGATATGTAACCATATACTTCTCACCATAAAAGAAGTGATCATCATATCCTTCTTTAAGTTTCTCCCAGCTTTCCAAAAATATATCTATTTCCTCTCGAATATCTGATTCTTCGGTGTCGGTTCCCGGATTAACCCTATTGATTATGTCTTTATTTCGAGCAACTATATATTTAACTATAGAATCAATTTCTTTTTTGTACTTAACGCGAGAGAAAAGTCCGGCTGCATTTTCAGGTGTCAACTCCGGTAATAATTGTCTAAGCAGTGCAATCACTATAGCATGTAACGCTCTATCTCTTGCAGGCTTTGAAAAAGGTGTAACTCCAGTAGGCTCTACGTGTTTATAAAACGATTCATGATAACCTAAAAACTGCTCATAATGTGATCTGTCTCGGCTCTTGGAACCATCATACATCGCAAAAGCCACTCCCGGATATGATCTTCCAACTCTACTTGATGCCTGGATATATTCGCTTGTCAGCTTAGGTTGTCCCACTAAAAGCATAACGTTCAACCTTGCAACATCTATACCTACAGAAATCATATTCGTTGCAAGCAAAATATTGGAAGGCCATCTTTTGTTTTCTATATTTTCCTTGCTATAGGTCAACTTCTCCAACTTATCCAATGTTTCATTTAATTGCGTAGTTGATACACGACTGGTCAATTCATCTGCACCGGTAATTATTCGAGCATCATTTGCAGTTCCCACACGGTAAGCCATTCTTTTGATAAAATCTTTAATATCATCATCTACAAGTGTTGAGCATTTCCCAAGATCTTTTAAACTGTTAAAATATACAGTAAGCGTCCAATACTTATCCTTTATTTCATAAGGCAAATCCATCGTGTGAATCTTTTGAAGCAATGCCGCCATAGTCCTGATTTCCATCATTGCTTTTGTTTTTCCGGACGGCATAAGACCGACATATTTTCTTCCGTATATTCCCCTTTCATAATCTATAACCGACTCTCTTGCGAAAAAGGAATCTTCAGCATCAATACCCGGATGAGGAAATTGACAAACCTCTCTGTTATACAAAGATGAGCATTGTTCTGCAGCTCTTCTTATAGTTGCTGTTGATGCAATAATCTTGGTTTTTGAACCTTTGCTACTACAAATATAATCAATTGCCGCCTCATACAAACCAACCATTGTTCCCAACGGACCGGAAATAAGATGTAACTCATCTTGTATGATCAATTCAGGTGCTCTGTTATCTGTTCTAACACCAAAAAATGCCCCAATTTGTGGGTTCCAAGGAAGCATTGCAAATTTATCTACTGTGCCAAATAAGAGGGTTGGAGGGTTCTGATATAATTCTTCATCAACAACTTGTATCGGTAACTTACCCCGTTCGTTAAAAAAGCATGCTTCCTGAGGGCACCACAATTCGAAGTGTGAGTTACTTCTCATCCTGTACCCCCATGCACCAATTTTTTTATGTCCTTTGCAATCTTGAACCATTTTTGTACCGCACCATGGACACTTCAACACCTGAAACTTATTGTGTCTGTCCTTTTGATACTCAAGCTCTTCTGCTGTTGCTTTTGTCAATTTAGTAAGTTCCGATTTTGCTTGGGCATTTTTATTCGGTGTATGATTGCTTCCTATCCATAGACCAATAGTTATCGATTCTGAACCAAGATCATATTTCCCATATATCGATTTTTTATCAGTAGCATCTACGCGAATATACTCACATGCACAAATAAGCGTAGATGCACGAGTAAACTGTTGTGCCGCCAGAAGTCGCAACGTATAACGCATAATAACAGTCGTTCCGGACGCATTTTCTTTATGAGCAAGTCTTCTGTAAAAAATAGTGAAAGCTGTAAGACCAAGATAGGCTTCTGTTTTACCTCCACCTGTAGGAAACCAAATTAAATCCACCAACTCTCTATCAACTGAACTGTCATCTACTATTGACTTTATACTCATAAGTAAAAATGCAATTTGGAAAGGCCTCCATGCATAGAAGTCTTCAAGAATCTTTTCAACACTAAAGTAGTCAATCTTCTTCAATATTTCAGTTAACTCTTCATCATCAGGATATCTGTTTACATCCGATGTCTTTTCCTGCAATTTCAGATGAGCTCGCTGCATGAACATAGCTCTGTTAGCCAATTGAAACGCATCCCAAGCCGCATCGCTTGACTTAAGCAGTTCTACTCCCTCATACATACGCTTTGAAGCGGCTTCGCATCCCATTATATTTTTTCCTGCAATATAATGGAATTTCTCCTGTAGTAAATTAGTTTTATCTCTGATTTCACTTATCCATTTATCGTATGCCGCTACAATAGATATTAATTTTTCTACCTTGATACTTTTTTCATCCTTTATCAAATCTGATAAGTATTTCATGGACAAAGCATCTTTTGTCACACCCGAATCTTTGGGTAAGCTAAAATCCATTGAAGGGACTTCGCTTACAGGAAAATATTCACTGAATACTTCGCCATTTCCCATAGCATCAACATTCCATGAAATAGAAGTACCTAATCCTGTTCCATATACTTTTTTATTTCTATATTGAAGCGCCAAAGACTGTTCTTCATCATTTAAATCTGAACAGTCTACGTTAGCACCATACTCTACAAAAACAAAACTGTTATTTTCACTGTTAATTCTTATTTCAGGTTGATAAAGGCAAAGCTTTGCACTTGATTTACTTGAGTCATCATTAACAAGCATAATAGTTAACGACCAAATATCATTTCCCATATTACGCCTTAAAGCGGTAACTTTTGCATTTGTTTGATCTAATTCCTTGTTTTGATCAATATAATCAGAATTGGAAAAATCCAACTCAAGTTCACACATATGAGGTTCTCTTACGTACCCCTTTCCAAGCTGGTCAGAAAGTTTATACATGAGTGAAATAATGTTATATTCATCTCCTCCCAACAAGTCCCTTTCTTTTAACGCAAGTATAGACTTTCTGTTAAGTCCGCCCGAAGTAAGCCTTAATGTCTTTTCCTTGCGGTCCAAATAAACACAATGATTAAACTCTGTTGGAAGCTCATATTCATCCCTTATGTCACCATAAGGAATACGACAATCAGTAGCCACAGCCTTCTTATAAGTAGCAAATCTGACCTTACAATTCACCTTTTCACATTTTCCTTTTACAAAAAAGGTTATTCCCATAGAAGAAGGCATATTTTGTGTGGCAAGTCCAATTTCTTCGTCAAGATTATCCTCGTCAGCATCAGTATCTGAATGATGATGTTTAACAAATCCCTCTTCCGTATTAACTAAAACATCTTCCGTCTCGTCAATCTGCACCTCAGTATCCTGTTCCTCAACTCTCAAAGTGTCATTATTGTCAGCGTTCATTTTAATATTCTTTGTAAAAAGTACACCTACTGAGTATCTGGTATTGGGAGCATCTGAGATAAGTTCATGTTCTATATCAGGAATAGATATCTCCGATCCCGGTCCCATAAGTTCTTTTTTTACAAGATCAATATACTTATCTCGTGCTCTTATCATTTCTTGCTTATCTGCCATAATTACCACCCTTAAATCAAAATCGGTCTATTTGCCATCCACATAGGAACTGCCGTTTCAACCTTAGCTATTCGTTCGACTCTTTTAATCTCTGCAAGCGTATCTATTTTTTTGTAAATTGATTCCATATAATTCCCCCTCTGCGGAGTCCGGCCACTTAGTTTATCAAAAATCGCTGTTCCAACCCGGTCCAATATTTTTCGTCTTATAGATCTTATATCTCTACAGGCTTCAAAAATGTCTTCCGGGCTCTCCTTAAGTTCTTCAACACCTGTAATATTTCCTATATGACGTATTGAATCAACATCTCTTGGGCCAACCGTGTAAGAATCTTCATCCAGCCAATGTAATATTGTTTGCTCGTGTACTCCGGCTCCATCTTCGAGCATTAAATCCACCACTTTCCTAGCAGTGTGTCCATTAGAACGCATAAATTCCACCAACGCTCTTTTCCACAAGTTTGCCTTCCTATACTTTTCTTCCGTATTGCTGTCAAACTTGCCGTCTATAAACAGTTTAGCAAGTATAGAACTGACGATGTCTTTGGTATCGTCATTATTTTTCGTAAAGATGATAGAATCTCCTTCACAAAGTTCCTGTACTCCTACTTCCTTAACTATGCCTGTAGCTTCCTCAAGCACATATCCTTTGTAATTTCTACTTAAATAAGCCTTGGTGTCATCATCAAAAACAACTACAGCCACAATATCAGTATTCATTGCGCCTTCATATCCGGAATCGCTTTTATAGATTGAACCCATATATGACAAGTCAACATTAGCAATATAATCTTCGATTTCTTTTTCGAAACCTTTTGCATTCTCCTCTTCAGTCGTTATTATTTCATCTTCATCCTGATTAGATATTATAATTGTCGATTTCCTATTAAGCCTATTTATCCTATTATGAAATATCTTATTCTTAAAATAATACCCTACTTTCTCACTTTCATATATTACCGAAATAATTGTTGCTGCAGCATTACATCTAAAAACATTAAAAGCTTTTCCTTCGTAATCTCCAAGAACAACTACACAGTCGTACATCTTAGAACCGTCAAATCTGTTTGCAGTAACAAAATCCTTATTCCTAAACAAATACTCCGAAAAAATTCCTGTTCCCTTTATGAGTGTTACATAATATGCTTTTGGAACAACAATGGCCACCCTCTTACCTAAATGATTATATAAAAATTTTCGTAACCACTCATACTTTCCGTTAGTATTTTTCTCCTCAATAAGTATTCTCTCAAGAACTTCAACTACGACTAATGCATTTTTTCTCAAGTTTTCAGGAAAATCTTCTGCCAATCTCCTAAGCTCTAAAATCTTTTTCTCCGGAGAATCAACTTCAATAAGCCCTCTCTCTTCGGCAACTGAAAATCTATCCATCGGAAATGGTGCAGTAACAAATAATTTCATCAACGAGTGTGCAAGCATTATAAAATTATCTTTACCTTCTGTAGAATACTCTTCACGCTTTATCTCAAGAATATTCTTCTTGAACTCGTGAATCACATCCGATTCTATACCATTTTTTTCAATAATGACCAACTCATTATTCTTATCAATAATTGTATTAACTCGTGTTACGAGTTCTGTAATATAATGATTATTTTCGACTTTCTCATAAGTTGTATTTTCCAACAGAAATTCCTTGGTGCATGCAAAGATTTCCATCTTTTCAACATCTGATGTCAATTCAAGTCCCAAGTCACTGTTCATAGAAGAGCATATATATACATACTGAAGCGATTTTCTATTAATCAACTCAGGTAACTCAAAATGGCCTCTTGATATCGAATCTTCTCCAAGAACAATTAGCCCTAAATGCCTGTTTCCACGTCCGGACAAAAGTAAATGTCTTGCAACAGAAATCTTAGCAGTAAACTTTAATGTCGGTTCGTTTTTACCTGTATTACCACCGTATCTATATTCTTCTTCCTCTGTAAAATAAGAAGCCGTTACCAGTTCTAATAAGCTGATTTGTTTTTTGTTAAAAAGCAAACTTATGTTCTTTACCAAAAAATCAGCATGTTCACGGGGTGCCACTATCACACATGACGTGTCCAAAATACTAGGTATATTCTCCTTCTCGAAGCCCAACACATCAACATAAAAAACATCTCTTAGTGACGTTTTCTTTCTTATTCCCCTTCCATCCATGCGAAACGAATCACCATTGTATGGTTCAATATTTCTCCATTCTTTTTCAGGAACATATTTCGTAGATATCTCACTTTGTACAAGTTTTATAAACTTTTTACCTTTTTCTGTTCCAATCTCGCTTCCGTCTATAAAACCCTTAAAAATGTAACGGCATTTCTTTGGTTGTCCGTAAAGAACTGTGTCCCCTTCTGAAAAAGAACTAACAATATCCATGGTTTCAGCTTTATTTGATATTAGATTAAAAATAGTTGCGTAAGTAATTAATACAACATCAAAACAAAGCGACCCTGTATGCATAACCAGCCCGATATTGTGGTCTCGCTTCGCTATTGTTTGCGTCAAAAAATCCCCAAAAGTCTTTAACAGTAACTCCTTTGAAATAGTCTGTCCTTCAATCTGTATTTCACACTTTTCAAAAACTCGATACATTATCTCTTCATTCACCTGTATAGCACCCCCATAAACTATCTAATTCTTATTTGTCTATCATAATCGAACGCACAGTCAATTCAGTAGCAAGATCAATTTTATACGTATTCTTGTCAATCAACATCTTACATAACCATTGTATGAAATGAACATGTTTCTTCATTTCACTTAGCCGCTCTTTCATGCGTAAAACAAAAACGCTAACCTATTGAAAGTATATCACAATTAGACTAATAGTCACAATAACTCTTTAGATAGTAAAATACAATGTTCCACTATACTAAATCTATTCTTTATTTGTTAATTTTTATAGTCGATTTAAGCTATCGATTTATCACCCTACCTATTTTGCTAAAACTCTTTATAAAAGTATACTTACACTACAGAGTACTATAAGCACCTGCCTGATGTTCTCGATTCAGTATACAAGTTCCAAAAATATAATATTAATCTCTATATTGTTTATTAAAATCAGATAATCTGAAAACCTTGCCATAGGCAATAATATTAAACAGCATAAAAAATAATGCCTGACTTATAATCAGGCATTACTTACAATTTTACTATTCAAATTTTCTATTTTGATGATATCGCCTCCTGCATCAATCATATCCTGTATCAAGGCATGTTCCGGTTGCAACGCTTCATATTCGCTTCTAATTTCAGCATCATTAAGTTGTTCATTTAAGAAATCATCAAATTTTCTACTCATTACTATCTCCACTCCTGCTTAAATAGTTATCTCCATATCTTAGTGCTTCATCCGTAATATCAACCCTATATTTTTCCATCAATTATGACTCTCTCTAAATTTATCAAAAGCCTTAGCTGCACTCTGTGTTCTACCTTCTTTATAAGATTCATAGCCTCTTTGTAACTTATCATGAATCTCATCCGGACTCATTTTAGTCATATCAATACTCTCAGGGGCACTTGGTAAAGTTATGGCAAAAGGAATCCCTCCGGTCAATACAATTTGGTTAAGAAACATATCTACAGCCGTAGACATAGGAACTCCCAAGCGTCCAAGTATAGACTCCGCATCTTTCTTTAGTGTAGGATTTACTCTTAAGTTCAATGTTGCCGATTTCTCCATATGTACTACCTCCGTTCTTATATCAATATTGTAACTATATTGTCGTTACTTGTCAATGTAACAATATCACTATAATCTAAAAGCAAAATCTACTCAACTAAACAATATAAAGTATTTTCTTTATGTTAATGAAACTATTGATATACTTGCTTCTCAAATACGTTTTCAGTTCTCTTTATTTGAATTAATTACACAGCTTATTTATACGAGAGTTATATCACCATGATCTAAGTTAAAGATAACCTCTCATGTATTTCCATATCTTTATGGCAGTTTAACCATCTCTGAAGACCGGGCATATGACGGTGTTCTTTCATAGGAGAGTCCCATAAATTGATATCTCTGGCGATGACAACCAAAAAGCCGGTTCACATTAGCAATCTTAATTTCCTCTACTTAACACAGGCTGAAATCGACATTCTCTTTCAAAGGTGCACGCTCTTGTACACCTAAAACTAGATTTTGAGAGAAACGACGGAATTCCGGTATGATAATATACGCACATTTAAATCTGTACGAAAAGTTCTACTGTCGGACTTAACGAAACAATACTAAGCAAGACGCATCAAATCTTATTTTTCAAGCTTTTTATATGCCGGCATTCACATGTTTTTTCCATCTATATTAACAGAGAAGTACCATTTCCCATCGTCCTCAAAGGCATGAAAAACACCTAAGATTAAATAACAATCTTTCCATTTATCACGATATTTTCCAAGTTTACTATCTAAAATAAACTCTTCTTTTCTATCCAACGGAACTAACCATCCCGGCACTTTAAACATAATCTTAGTAAGATTAACAAATTCTTCTTCTGTCATATCAGGAAAAAACATATATCCCTTAACTTTACAGTATTTCTGTATTTCCATATATGCTATTTCAGCGCTTTTATATCGATCATTTTTTATCACTACCGGATTCATTTCCCAATTTTGCATTAACCACTCCTCCAATCAAATTCTTGCTAATAGTCCCACCCAAATAAACCTTACTCTCCATAACGAGTTAATGCCAAAGGAACTACATCAACAATAATACATACTATTTGGAAATAAATCAAAAAGAATATCTTCCAATATTTGATTTTGAGTCAGCATTCTTTCTATTTTCAAAGCACCTATTTTATTTTATACCCGTCCGATGATTTTCTCCCAATCAATGATACTTTAGATAAATTTCCTGCCTTCACTTCTTCACAGATACGGCGTACTACTCTTGGAATCGCCGGAGTATTGCCAAAGAAATCTCTTGCCATATAATTACCCGGAGCTAGACCCGTAATTATAAAAAGTGGGCTGAAAAATCAACCCACCCCAACACTTGACAAAGAACCTTAATTTAGATTCATATGTTTTTTTATTTCGAAAGCCTTATTTCTGGAGTAATTATAACTGATAGGTTCATCTATATCAAAAGAATAATACCCCATGATACCTTCTGCGCAGAAGTGTAGCTTATCTTTAAGTTCTTTATCGGAACTGTTTTTCCAAGCCTTGTAAATAACAGGCATTGCAGCCATATCACTTTCCCTAAGATCATATATATCATAGTATGGCAGATTACCGTTCATATAGGCATTAAGATTATACCCGGCAACCACTGCGTCTATATTGGCAAGACAAAGAAGTACAAAAAGTATATTTCCTGCATAGAAACTTAATTTGGTAACAGGAAAGCTCTTCTTAAATTCTCCCATTATGATAAAGGCAAATACAAAACATAAGAAAATCATAAATACACTTGGAATTATGCGCAGTGTTGTAAGTCCATAAGTGCTTATATACAGATACATCTTGGCAAAGTCAACCGATATAAGTGCCAATGTTAATATTGAATTTAGGATTATATGAATACGCAAATACTTATTATTTTCATTTTTAACTGAAAAAATTTTAGCTACCGCAATAAATACTATATTGATTAAGGCAACAGCCAGAAGTTCAAAAAATCCTCGTCTTGCATATTCTGAATAGGTAAAATCAGCCGGCAAAGAACCGCCTAAAATATCTATAAAATATATAGCCTGTATTCCTATAAAAAGAATATAAAAGCAGCAAATAACTGCATTAACGGTATATAAACTAAATCTTGGTATGAAAGCTGCATTATCCATGGTTTTATTAAACTTATCTATATTAAAGGACTTTGAATTATCCTCTATGGAACTTCCGTAGATAAGTGCGTACAGGTAGGTTGCCATAGGTAGTGACCATATAAGAGTTCCTATATTTTCAGGAACATTGATATCGAAGTTGAATAAATGGTCAAAAATATTTTTAAAAGTAGCATCTGCACTTGAAAGCAGGAAAATGACAATCATTATAAACGGAGTACCAATCAAAAGTCCGAGAAAAATATGCAAAAAGTACTTAGTCTTTGTACTTGAAGTGCTTTTTCCCCTCTTTGAAAACATGCAAATCCAAAAAGAAGTAGCATTATGTATAGGAATAAATACAAGTGCATTGATATAGTCATATAATATAAGCGCTGAAGTTTCGCTTTTTATAAGCTTGTTAAATACCGTTACAGGAAGGTAAATAAGCATAAAATTCATAGCTATTTGCATAAATATATTAAGGGAATAGTTATAAAAAACAGTAAAGCTTATGGCTAAAAGTATCATAAGTACCGATAAAATAATACTTTCACTATTGAACTTAACAGCCTTTAATTTAGCATATGCAAGCACTGAGATAACATAAAGTACTATGTATAAGGTAGCTCCCAAACCTAAAGTTACCATACCTGTATTTAAGTTATAATATTTTATGCATAAAAATGCGAGTATAAATACAACGGGCAGCATTATTATATCTAACGTTTCAAACTTATATTTAGGCTCTTTTTTTATTGGAGTCTTATTTGAAGTTTCAGACTCCATATTAATGCCGACTGTGGGAGTACTTGCAGTATTGTTTGAACTGTCAGCTATATTATTGCCTGCACTTGCAGTGTTGTTTGAACCGTCAGCTATATTATTGCCTGCACTTGCAGTGTTGTTTGAACTGTCAGATACATTATTGTTTGCATTTGCAGTTATATCATTATCTGAATTTATAGCTGTATAATTATCTGATAAATTTTCGCTCATGTTAAAGACCTCCTTTAGTTTTCGTCAGGTATGTATTCCAGTATATCTGCCACTTGGCAGTTAAGTTCTCTGCATATAGCCTCCAAAGTGGAGAATCGTACCGCCTTGGCTTTATTATTTTTAAGAATGGACAAATTGGCAGCTGTGATACCTATTCGCTCGGCAAGCTCTCCGGCAGACATCTTCCTTTTTGCCATTACCACATCTATATTTACCATAATCATAACTTTTCTCCTTATATGGTATACTCATTTTCTTGCTTTATTTCTATAGCCTCTGTAAAGACATTCTTAACTACTCTCAGTATAAGAGCCATAAATGCAGAGCCTGTAACAAGTAATACAAAAGGTAGATAGAAAAATGTTAAAATAAAGCATACAAATGAGACAATAAAACAGCACCATGAAAGCATTCTAAGATACTTGACATTTTCTGCTATAAATACTTTAGACTTATGTATATTACATAAGAGCTTATATAGGAGAAACAGTGCGGTATAAGCAAGTATATCAAGTATGTAAACAGCAATCATACTGAAAATGATATACTTTCCGATAAGTTCTTCCTTGGAAAGAGGAATATAAATGCGCCTTAAGATAATAAATTTTATATCATGGTGTATGTAAATATTAAGCAGTATACCCAATATGGCAAAAACAAATACACATACCTTAGATAAAGCTATACTTTTATTTTGTGTCCAATTCATCACAACCTCCTACTTTACATATAGATATTTACAAGCTGTAAAAAATTCATTAATACTGGGAACATGATAACATATAATTTAATGTTTAGCAATAAAAATGTATTGTTATTCGATAAAAAAATATTGAGATTCATTTAAGAATTGTTTTTTAAGATGAGTTGTAAGGTGATATTATTTATTAAAACATTTTGTAAAATAAAAAGTGAGCTGAAAAATCAACCCACCCCAACATTTGACAAAGAACCTACAAAAAAGAGCAGACGCCCTCGCGTCTGCTCCAAAATGTATCTATATATTATATTACTTTCTCTCAGCAATAGCTGCCTGTGCTGCTGCAAGTCTTGCAATCGGCACTCTGAACGGTGAACATGACACATAGTCAAGACCGATCTTGTGGCAGAACTCAACTGATGAAGGATCTCCACCGTGCTCACCACAGATACCTACGTGGATCTCAGGTCTTGTCTGCTTTCCAAGCTCGATAGCCATCTTCATAAGCTTGCCGACACCAACCTGGTCAAGCTTAGCAAACGGATCGTTCTCGAAGATTTTTCTGTCATAGTAAGCATTGAGGAACTTACCTGCATCATCTCTTGAGAAACCGAATGTCATCTGTGTAAGGTCGTTTGTACCGAAGCAGAAGAATTCAGCCTGCTTAGCGATCTCATCAGCTGTAAGACATGCTCTTGGAATCTCAATCATTGTACCAACTTCATACTTGATGTTTGAGCCTGCTGCCGCAATCTCCTCATCTGCTGTCTTAACAACGATATCCTTAACGTACTTAAGCTCCTTAGCGTCAGATGAAAGCGGAATCATGATCTCAGGCTTAAGGTTCCAATCAGGATGAGCCTTAGCTACATTGATAGCAGCTCTGATAACAGCCTTTGTCTGCATTACCGCAATCTCAGGATATGTTACTGCAAGACGAAGTCCTCTGTGTCCCATCATCGGGTTGAACTCGTGAAGTGAAGCGATGATAGCCTTAATCTGTGCTACGCTCTTGCCCTGAGTCTTTGCAAGCTTCTCAATCTCAGCTTCCTCTGTAGGAACGAACTCATGAAGTGGCGGATCAAGGAATCTGATTGTAACAGGGTTACCCTCAAGTGCCTCGTAAAGCTTCTCGAAATCTCCCTGCTGTACAGGTAAAATCTTCTCAAGAGCTTTCTCTCTCTCTTCTACTGTATCTGAACAGATCATCTCTCTGAATGCGTCAATTCTGTCGCCCTCAAAGAACATATGCTCTGTACGGCAAAGTCCGATACCCTCTGCACCAAGCTCTCTTGCTTTTCTTGCATCCTCAGGTGTATCTGCGTTTGTACGAACTTTAAGTCTTCTATACTTATCAGCCCATCCCATGATTCTTCCGAACTCACCTGCGATCTGAGCTTCCTGAGTTGGGATAGCACCGTCATAAACATTTCCTGTTGTACCGTCGAATGAGATAACATCTCCCTCGTGGAATGTCTTTCCGCCGAGCTCGAACTTCTTGTTCTCTTCATCCATAATAATCTCTGAAAGACCTGATACGCAACAAGTACCCATACCACGAGCAACAACGGCTGCGTGTGATGTCATACCTCCACGAACTGTAAGGATACCCTGTGAAGCCTTCATACCCTCGATATCCTCAGGTGATGTCTCAAGTCTTACAAGAACAACCTTCTTACCTGCATCAGCCCATGTCTTGGCATCCTCTGCTGTAAATACGATCTGTCCGCTTGCAGCACCCGGTGAAGCGGCAAGACCCTTACCGATAGGTGTAGCCTTCTTAACAGCCTCTGTATCAAATGTAGGGTGAAGAAGTGTATCAAGGTTTCTAGGCTCGATCATTGATACAGCCTTAGCCTCGTCAATCATACCCTCATCTACAAGGTCACATGCAATCTTAAGTGCGGCAAATGCTGTTCTCTTACCGTTTCTTGTCTGCAACATGTAAAGCTTTCTATCCTCGATAGTAAACTCCATATCCTGCATATCTCTGTAATGATCCTCAAGCTTATGGCAGATCTCAACGAACTCGTTATAAACGTCAGGCATTACTTCCTTCAACTGATCGATATGCTGTGGTGTACGAACACCTGCAACAACGTCCTCACCCTGAGCGTTCATAAGGAACTCACCCATGAGCTTCTTCTCACCTGTAGCAGGATCTCTTGTAAATGCAACACCTGTACCTGATGTATCACCCATGTTACCGAATGCCATCATCTGTACGTTAACTGCTGTACCCCATGAATATGGAATATCATTGTCACGACGATATACATTTGCACGTGGGTTATCCCATGAACGGAATACGGCCTTAACGGCAGCCATAAGCTGTTCCTTAGGATCTGAAGGGAAATCCGAACCGATTTTTGACTTATACTCAGCCTTGAACTGATTTGCAAGTTCCTTCAAATCTTCAGCTGTAAGGTCAACGTCCTGTGTAACTCCCTTTTTCTCTTTCATCTGGTCGATAAGAACCTCAAAATACTTCTTACCAACTTCCATAACTACGTCTGAGAACATCTGGATAAATCTTCTGTAGCAGTCATAAGCCCATCTTGGGTTACCTGACTTTGCAGCCAGAACCTCTACAACCTCTTCGTTAAGACCGAGGTTAAGAATTGTATCCATCATACCCGGCATAGATGCTCTTGCACCTGAACGAACAGAAACTAAGAGAGGATTTTCCTTATCACCGAATTTCTTTCCTGTGATTTCTTCCATCTTAGTAATATTCTCCATGATTTGACCCATGATCTCATCATTTATCTTCTCGCCGTCCTCATAGTACTGAGTACATGCTTCTGTTGTGATTGTGAATCCCTGAGGTACAGGTAAACCGAGATTTGTCATCTCTGCAAGGTTTGCACCCTTACCACCCAAAAGATTTCTCATTGTTGCGTTACCTTCTGTAAAAAGGTATACCCACTTATTTGCCATACGTAAAAACCTCCATATGTATTTTCCTGTATTTTCCGCTCACCATTATACCATATTCATATAATATAGCAAAGCATAAAAAAGAAAATTATTTACCTTTTACATTGATTTTTTGATATTTTCTTACTAAAAAGATGATAATAGTGATTTTTAACAAAATCTTGTATACAATATTCCGCCCATTTTCGTTAAAATTTGTTTTTACAGTCATTAAATCCACAAAACTCACAGCAAAATAAAACTTTAAAAAATTGTATTATATAAAAATCTTGCAAATATAAACTTTTGCATTATACTATTAGTTGTAAAACAGTAAGAATAAGTTATTTAATGATATAGTAGCTTCGGCTGCTTTATATATGCAAATGTATATGGAGGAATTATGCATCAGGAACAATGTATTAAGGACAATTTATATTATGTAGGTGGAAGTGACAGAAGGCAGAGACTTTTTGAGAATGCCTATCCTATTCCGAACGGAATGTCTTACAACTCATATGTTATATTGGATGAAAAAACTGTACTCTTTGACTCTGTTGACAGATCTGTAGAGGAAGTATTCTTTGAGAACTTAAAGGCAACACTTGGTGACAGACCCCTTGACTACGTAGTAATAACACATATGGAGCCTGACCATGCGGCTACTTTGGGCGATCTTTTAAATATGCATCCTGAAATGATGATAGTAGGTAATGCAAAGATTAAGACAATGATCGGTCAGTTCTTTGACTTCTCTTTGGACCACAGATTCTTGGAAGTAAAAGAAGGCGACACATTGAGCACAGGCAAGCATACATTTAAATTTTATTTTGCTCCGATGGTTCACTGGCCTGAGGTAATGATGGTATATGATGAGAAATCAAAAGCGCTTTTCTCTTCAGATGCTTTCGGTTGCTTCGGTGCACTCTCAGGAAATATATTCGCAGATGAATTGAATTATGAATGCGAGTGGTATCCCGAATCCAGAAGATATTATGCAAATATTGTTGGAAAGTTCGGATTACAGGTATTAAATATATTAAAGAAACTTGCCGATTTGGATATAGAGCTTATCTGTTCACTTCACGGTCCTATTTATAGAAGAAAAGAAGATATACTTGCATGTTTCAAAAAGTATCAGACTTGGGGTTCATATTCTCCTGAGGATGATGAGGTGGTTATCTTCTCAGGTTCCGTTTACGGACATACAGAAGAATTTTCAACATTACTTGCCACTCTGGTAGCACAAAGAGGTATCAGAAATACAAAGGTTCTTGATATTTCATCAATTGATGTATCTTACCTCCTTTCAGAAGCTTTCAGAGCAAGGGTACTTGTATTTGCTTCTTCTTCTTACAATGGCGGACTTTTCACTCCTATGGAAAACTTTCTTATGGACCTTGTTGCACATAACTTCCAGAACAGAGATGTTTTCGTGGTTGAGAACGGTTCATGGGCTCTTACTGCAGGCAAGAGCATGCGTGAGATTATAGGTCAGTTAAAGAAGGTAAATATTGCCGAGGAAACAATCAGCATCAAATCTCTCCTTACAGAGGATCAATACGCCGATGTAGTTGCAATGGCTGACAAGATTGTTGAGTGTTTGAAGAAATAAAATGTTTTTATATGTATACCCATATCATGCGGGTATACATTTTTTATTGATTTTTTTATATTCGGGTAGTAAACTTGTATCTTGATTTAATTTACAAGGAGTTTTTATGGTTTCTAAAAATAAGATAAAGGCCGCTTTCTTTGCGGCATTTCCAAATACAATCCCTATTTTGGCCGGATTTTTATTCTTAGGTATTGCCTATGGCATATATATGAATCAATCCGGTTTTAAATTTTACTATCCGATGTTTATGAGTTTTATTATATTTGCAGGCTCTGTGGAGTTTGCTACCGTTTCATGGTTGCTTGGGAGCTTTGATCCTGTAAACATCTTCTTCCTTACACTTATGATAAATGCAAGACATTTATTCTACGGTCTTTCAATGCTTGAAAAATATAATATTCCGGGATGGAAGAAACTTTATTTAATTTACGGCATGTGTGATGAGTCCTTCTCAATTAATGCCACGGTAGATGTTCCGAAAGACATTGACAGGGGCTTGTTTATGTTCTTTGTAACCATGTTAAACCAGATATATTGGGTAGCAGGTGCTACTATAGGCGGAATATTCGGAAGCTTTATCCCCTTTGATACCAAAGGAATAGAATTTGTTATGACTGCACTCTTTGTGGTTATATTCCTTGAAAATTGGCTTAAAGAAAAGGATCACAGCGCCTCTGTAATCGGACTTTTTATTTCGTTTATATGTCTGATAATTTTTAAAGGTACAAACTTTATCATTCCTTCAATGATTATAATACTTAGTGTACTTACATTACTTAGAGGGAGATTGGAAAAACATGAGTAAAATACAACAGCTTATAATAATATTAATCGTAGCATTTGCCACAATGATAACCAGATTTTTACCCTTTATAGTTTTTCCGGCAAACAAAGAAACTCCTTCATATATAAAGTATCTGGGCAAGGTTTTGCCGGCAGCGGTACTTGGACTTTTAGTGGTATATTCTCTTAAAGATGTATCAATATTTAATGAGTTCCATGCTTTGCCTGAAGCCATAAGCATTGCGGTTATTGTAATATTACATTTTTGGAAAAGACAGATGATTCTTTCCATCTCTGCAGGAACAATACTTTATATGTTTCTTATACAATTTATTTTTAAATAAATTGCTTGCAATTATTTATTAATTAATATATCTTAATTATAGATTGAGCATTTAAGGAGATTTATGAAAGAGATTGCAAAAAAGGTGAAAGCGGACAGTTTTATTCTTATGGCAAGCAGCAATGAGATGAGAAATAACTGTCTTCAAAATATTATTAAAAATTTAAACAAAAACAGAGAACATATTCTCTTGGAAAATCAAAAGGATATTGAAAATGCAAAGGCTGAAAATATATCCTCTTCCATACTTTCAAGACTTTTGTTTGACGAGCATAAGATGGATACGGTTATAGCAGGTATCAATGATCTTATAAAGATGGAAGATCCTATAGGAAAGATTACATTAAAAAGAGAGCTTGATGCAGGACTTACACTTACCAGAACCACAACTCCGATAGGTGTTATAGGAGTTATCTTTGAGGCAAGACCTGATGCCCTTGTTCAGATTGCTTCTTTATGTATAAAGAGCGGAAATGCAGCCATACTTAAAGGCGGCAGTGAAGCAAAGCTTACAAACAGAGCACTTTTTGAAAGTATAAAAGAAGCCGTTTTAGAAGCCGGATTGCCTGAAAATATACTTATACAGCTTGAAGCCAGAAGTGATGTTGGCGAGTTACTTGGCTGCAGTGAATATGTGGACTTACTTATACCCAGAGGTTCAAACTCTTTTGTAAAATATATTATGGACAATACAAATATTCCTGTTATGGGACATGCCGACGGTGTATGTCATACATATGTGGATGAGGACTTTGATCTCGAAAAGTCTGTAAGGATTTTGATAGATGCAAAGACTCAGTACCCTTCCGCATGTAATACTACAGAGACTTTGTTGGTTCATGAAAGAGCGGTTTCAAAGATTTTACCGGAACTTAATAAAGCATTTGTGGCGGCAGACATTAAGGTATATGCCGACAAGGATGTTTTGTCATATTTTGATAATGCAAATCTTGCAAATGATGAGTCTTTCCATACGGAATATCTTGAAAAGACTATCAATGTAAAACCTGTAAAAAGCATTGATGAAGCAATTGTTCATATAAATACATACGGCTCACATCATACAGATGCCATACTTACAAATATAGATGCCAATGCAGATTATTTTATGAGCAGAGTTGATTCCGCAAATGTATATAAGAACTGTTCCACAAGATTTGCCGACGGATTCAGATACGGTTTCGGAGCCGAGGTGGGTATCAGTACCGGAAAGCTTCATGCCAGAGGTCCTGTAGGACTTGAAGGTCTTTGTACTTACAAATACAAGCTCTATGGAAACGGCGATATCGTTGCAGACTATGCAAACGGAAATAAAGAATTTCATTTTAGAGAATTATAAAAGGAAGGGTAATCCCCTTCCTCTTTTTATACTTATCTTACCCATGCACCGTTTGCGCCGAGTCTGAATGAATCAACTGTTGTATTTGTAGCCATATATCCCGAGCCCGGATAGAAATAGTACCAGTTTCCGCTGATCTGTGTCCATCCCTCACACATAGCACCGTTGCTGTCAAGGTAGTAATACTTTCCGTCACTGCTGTGAAGCCATGTATTGCTTAGCATCTTACCTCTTGGAACCTCAGCATTCATGTAATACCACTTACCGTTTGACTGCTGCCAACCGGTTGTCATATATCCGTAGGAATTCATATAGTAATACTCTCCTTCGACCTTCTGCCAACCTGTAAGCATTCTGCCGGCATCATCAAAAAGATACCATTTATCTGCTATATATTCCCATCCGCTTGTCTTAAGACTTCCGTCAGGGAATCTGAAATACCATGTATCTCCCGATTTATTCCAGCCTATGCCGTTTCCAACCTGAGTTGTTACATTATTATTTCCTGTTGAGACATTTGAAGCATCCAGATAGAATTCATCTGAAGTAATCCACTCCGAATGTCTTCCATAGTCCTTATCTCCATGTGAAACCGTTCTGATTCTGAACTTATATGTACCCTTTTGAGTCATATCATTTCTAAAGTTATAATTGCTGCCCTTGTAGTTTTCAACTCTTGTGACCTGTGTACTTCCACGCAACAGTATAAGTTCATAGTATCCTGAAGTCTCAGATGGTTCATCCCACTTGGCAATACCTATACCGCTGTCCTTCCACTCTACATCCTCAGGGGCTTCATAAGTTCCCTTTAACGGATTTAACTTGATATTTACTACCAAATCACCGTTTTTCTTGGATGAAGAAAGAAACTTTCCACCGTTCACAGATATGTTTGAAGATGAATATGTTCCCTTAAATGAATAGTCGCTGTTTGCTTCCAAAGTTATTTTCATCTTTACTTCATCACCTATGTTCAGACTGCTTCTTCCGCTTGTAATCTCGGCATCCGCTATATTGAATCTGTCGGATGTGGTATATACATTTATATCTCCGCCTGAGCTACTTCCGTAGTTTATACTTAGATTATCTGTACGATCTCCTATACTCAAATCCGAATTTACTTTTATCGTGACTGAGCTAATAGTTTTATTTGCAGCATAAGCAGGTTTTGATAAAAGTGAACATAATAAAATAGTTCCGAAAACAGCTATTTTTTTAGCTAACCTCATATATTCCTCCTTATATTTTTTGTATCATATCATATGATACAAATATATTTATACTATAAGTATATGTAATTTGAGTGTATATGTACAGTTAAAATTTTCTTACTTATTCATATCTTTCGGCTCAAATTTTATTCAGAATATATTCAATTAAATGTTGCTTAAAATATACTTCCATTACAATATCTGATAAAAAAGTAAATAACTCAACGTTTTCATCTTTTTTGTCAAAGGCATCCACTTTATTCTTTGCATACTCAAGTCTTTTTTTCAAATCATCTACAATCTCGTTTTTTTTGTCATCCTCTATGTGAACCAGAATATCATACAGCTTCGACAAAGACTCATCTCCCTTATCAAAGCTGTTATATATACTCAAATCACAGAGCCTTTTAATATCCGCAAAGGAGAGTACATTCTTGTAAAAATATATAAGTATAAGAAGCATCACATGATTCTTGGTATATTTTTTCTTATCGGAAGGCGGCAAAAGCTTGTTCTTCGTATAATTATTGATCATGGTTTTTGTAAGAAGCTTATCATCCTCCTCTCGTTTGAAACTTTCAAGCTCCTCGTCAATAAAACTTGTCATCTGATCCATATACAAAGAAATATCCGGTATATCTTCCGATTTTACAATATCCAAGCCCTCAAAATGCTTTATCATATCATTGATAATTTCTTTATTGGTTTTCATAACATCAGTATATAGTATTAAAAACCATATATCAAGTAAAATAAAAGAGCCGCCGGTAAGCGACTCCATATCTTATAATTTATTATTGATAAACTTCTCTAAAAGTGTATATCCTTCCTCTATAAATATTCCGGATTCTTTTGCATTCTTTTCCGTATAAGTTATTGCAACATCCGTTTCATTATTTGATCTGTATATCTTAAAAGGAACAGGGTCTGAAGAATGAGTCTTGGTCTCGATAGGTGTCGGATGATCCGGCATTATAAGCATTGCAAAGTCTTCGTTTGCTTCTCTAAGTGCCTCACAAAGAGGTCCTACAACTCTTTCATCGATTCGCTCCACCGCTGATATCTTACCTTCAGTATCTCCATGATGTCCGCACTCATCCGGTCCTTCCAGATGAATATATAAGAAATCATTTCCGTCCTCAAGCAAAGTCTTTTTTGCAGCTGCAAGCTTACCCTCATAATTTGTGTCCACAGTACCTGTAGCACCTTCCACATCGATGCTCTCCATTCCTGCGCTAATGCCGATACCTTTTATAAGATCCACAGCTGAGATAACCGCACCCCTAAGTCCGTTTTTCTTTTCAAAGTTTTCTACATTAGGTTTGGTACCTTCTCCCCAAAGCCATATGGAGTTTGCAGGATTTTTTCCCTCCGCCTTTCTCTTTAAATTCACAGGATGATCCTTTAAGATATTATAGCTTCTTTCCATAAGAGATAAAATCTTATCATTTTTCGGTAAGTATTCACCTATTACTCTGTCAGATATATCATGAGGAGGTGTAAGATCAAGTCCGGTCTTTCCGTTGTCCCATATCAAACAATGTCTGTATGATATTCCGGGATAAAACTTGAATTCCTCATCTCCAAGCTCTTTTTCCACTGTTTCAATAAGCTCTCTTGCCTCCTCAGTGGATATCTCACCGGCAGAATAGTCAAGCATTGTTCTTTTTTTCGGATCCTCCTCATCTGATAGAGTAACCAGATTACATCTTATTGCAACATCTGTTGCTTTCATATTTATACCTATACTTACAGCTTCAAGTGGTGATCTACCCGTATAGCACTTAAGAGGATCATATCCCATTACTGCAAGGTTTGCCACATCACTTCCCGGCTTTAGCTCCTTCGGCACTGTTCTTGCCATACCGAGCACGCCCTTAAGAGAGTCAATATTTGGCTTTTTAGCCACATCAAGTATTGTCTTATTGCCAAGTTCAGGAATATCTTTATCCGCCATTCCGTCTCCAAGTATAACTATGTATTTCATATTATCCACCTTTTTGTTTATTTGCTTAATGCACCTATAAAGTTCTTCATTCTTTCATTAGTTGATGCAAAGACTTCCTCAGGAGTTCCCGACTCAACTATCACTCCGTCAGACATAAATATTACCTTGTCGGATATTTCTTTAGCAAACGCCATCTCATGTGTAACAATGACCATGGCAATTTTTAAATCGGACAAAGATTTTATTACTCTGAGAACTTCTCCCGTAAGCTCCGGATCGAGTGCGGATGTCGGCTCATCAAAGAAAAGTATCTTCGGATTTAGCGCCAGTGCTCTGGCAATAGCGACTCTTTGAGACTGACCGCCTGAAAGCTGATAAGGATATGCTTCGGCTCTGTCCTCAAGCCCCATCTTCTTTAGCAGAGAAAAGGCTTCTTCTTTCACTTCTTCCTTATCCCTTTTTTGTACTCTTATCGGTGCATCACAGATATTTTGCAATACATTCATATGTGGGAAGAGATTGAAGTTTTGGAATACAAGGCCGAAGCATTCAGAAATTTCTTTCAATTTACTCTGGCTCTCATAAACCGCCTTACCGCCTACACTTTTACAAACCGAGTTTCCGTTATAGCTAAGTTCTCCGTCATCCATTTCTTCCAATAATGTAGCACAGCGCAAAAGTGTGGATTTGCCTGAACCTGACGGACCTATAATACTCAAAATTTCACCTTCTTTTACTTCCAGTGATATATCCTTTAAAATTTCCACACCGCCAAAGGATTTCTTTACTGATTTCATACTTAATAATGACATAATCACCTACTTGTAATATTCTAATTTCTTCTCTATTGCTTCCATTACAAACGCTACTATTAAATTAAATATATAATAGAACAATGCGGCGCACACAAAGGGTAACATACTTGTTGTACTGCTTGCGAGTGCCTTTGCCATTGTAAACATCTCCGCCACACTTATTGTAAAGGCCAAAGATGTATCCTTTACCAAAGTTATTACCTCATTTGTTATAGACGGTAAAATTCTCTTTATTACCTGTGGCAGTATTATAACAAAGAAAGTCTGAGATTTACTGTATCCCAATATCTTTGCGGCTTCGTACTGTCCGCTTGGCATGGACTGAATTCCGCTTCTGTATATCTCTGCAAAATATGCCGCATAATTTACCACAAAACCGATTATGGTGGCAACTATCCTGTAATTTCCTGAAGTTGATACTCCGAAAATATAATATGGTCCGAAGTATACAACCATCAGCTGTAACATAAGCGGTGTACCGCGCATTATTGAAATATATACCTTGCACAGATATGAAATAAACTTTATTTTACTCAATCTGCCGAAGGCAACCAACAATCCCAGCGGAAGTGAAAGTAACAGTGTGATAAAAAATATCTGTATACTGACCAACATTCCGGGTACAAGCTTTAATGCAATATCAAGAATATTCATAAAATCTCCAATCAGTGTAAATATCTTACTATTATATCCTTTATTTTACAATCCTACCATAAGTTATTTCTTAAAGCTTTGCAGAATTGCAAAATAAAAGTCTTATATCTATAAGAAAAAGAAAACGCCGGCATATATCTGTCGGCGTCTTAATTTTACTCTAAAGTTGTAACATCCTTACCAAACCATTTTTCTGAAATAGTTTTCATTGTTCCGTCCGCTTTCATATCTTCAAGTGCTTTTTGTACTTCATTTTTTAAAGTTTCATTTCCAAGCTTAAATCCGACACCGTATTCCTCACTTGAAAGAGGTGTATCAAGTACTGTAAATCCGTTTCCTCCTCTCTTTGTAATCTGATAGTTTGCTACTACACTGTCCATTGCAATGGCATCCACACCGCCCATCTCAAGATCCATAAAACCTGTATTATAATCCGCTACAGTCTGTAATTTACCGAAAGTATTTGCAAGTTCGGTGTTTTCCTTCAACGCCGCCTCTGCTGATGAATCTGTCTGAACCTCTACAGTCTTTCCTGCAAGATCCTCTATTGAATCAATACTTGAATCTGATTTTACAACAAATACCTGATCGTTTTTCATATATGGTTTTGACCATGTGTACTTATCTTCTCTACCCTGAATACTGAAGCCGTTCCAGATACAGTCAATGTTTCCTGATGTAAGCTCCATATCCTTTGCATCCCATGCTATAGGCTGATATTTGATTTCCTTGCCTATTCTCTTTGCAACTTCAGCTGCAAGCTCAAGGTCAAATCCTGTGAACTCTCCGTCATCTCCTACAAAGCCCATAGGTGGGAAGTCCTGATCAAATCCCACTGTGAAAGTAGACTTATTCTCTGATGCCGCTGTGGTAGTATCATCCGACTTACTCTCCACCGCACTTGTATCTGCTGATGCTGATGTGCTCTCTGCAGTCTTTGCTGATGAACAACCTGCCAACATAATTGTTGCTAAGATTCCAAGTAAATAAATTTTTTTCATAAATACACCTCATAACTTTCTTTGACTTTTGTTTTCTCTTTATAGTTCATTATGGTAGCATACTAAAGTATATCTGTCAACACTTTATTTTACTACCATGATAAAGTGTTATTATCAATACATTATCTCTCTACTATAGTATAGAAATATTTTATACTTATATAAAAAGAGCCGCTATACCAATCAAATTCTATAATATATGTTGATCATCTGCTCAACTCACATTATAGACTTTTGTATAACAGCTCTTGTAAAAATTTATTTATCGTAAGAATTGTCTTTTAAATGTACTTCCAACTGATTGTAAGGAATCTCTATTCCGTTTTTATCAAATTTAACCTTAATTTCTTCTATAAGGCCCCATTTGACGGTCCAATAATCATCAGTCTTACACCAGGCTCTTCCACCAAGGATTACAGCAGATGATGCCAAATCGCTAACATATGTTAAAATCTCTTTATTTTTTAATATCAGCCCGTTTTCATCAATGGCGTCTTTTATAAGCTTCTTTGCCTTTCTGATATCGGAATCATATGACACACCTACTTGAATATCTATTCTCCTGGTATCATTCGCAGTAACATTTGTTATAACATCGTTTGCAAGCGCACCGTTGGGTATGGATATTCTCTTATTATCGGCCGTCAAAAGTATTGTATATATTACTCCTATTGTATCTACAATACCCTCGGCCTTCGGTGTGATTATATAATCACCTCTGACAAAAGGCCTGCTGAAAAGTATTATCATTCCACCTGCAAAGTTGCTTAAGCTTCCCTGCCATGCAAGTCCTATCGCAACACCTGCAGAACCAAGTATCGCTACCACACTGCCCTGATTTACTCCCAGTCTCCCGGCCAGTCCAAGTACTACCATGGCGTACAGTAATACTTTCAGCGTTGACAGAAGAAACTTTCTTACAGTCAAATCAACATTTATCTTTTTCAGAAACTTTTCAAGCATTCGTGATAAAAATTTTATCACCTGACCGGCAATAATAAATGTAATTATCACTATTACAATATTATAGGCTATTGCCAATAATACCGGAGAAAGCTCTTTTAAAGTCTGCATCATAACACTTGGTTTAAGCTTTTCTATATCCTGTGCTACAGACTCGGCAACTTCACTTTCAGAAATACTCGGTAAACTTGAACTTATTTCACCGGTCATATAAATTCCGGTAAAGCTTTTTAATATATTATAAAAATCCACTATTTCGCCCACTTAAATACTATTGTAGCCATTGGAGGAACCTTTATCTTAAGTGAATTTTCTCTGCCGTCCACTTTTTTCTTAACAGATTTCTTCGCTCTCTTATTTCCGACTCCGCTTCCGCCATACTTCTTATCATCTGAATTGAAGATCTCGGTATATGTTCCCTTATATGGAACACCGATTTCTCTTTCATAAACAACCGGTGTGAAATTGCATACCACAACCAATGTGTCTTCCTCATTCTCGGTCTTTCTAAGGAATACAACCGTACTTTCATCCTTTGATGTACAGTTTATCCACTCGAATCCGTCAGGATTATAATCAAGCTTATAAAGTGCAGGATAATCCAGATACAGTTTATTCAAAGCCTTTGAATACTTTTGCATCTTACTGTGAATATCGTAATCAAGCAGATTCCACTCAAGTGATACATTTTCATTCCACTCATTCATCTGACCGAATTCCTGTCCCATAAAAAGAAGCTTCTTTCCCGGATGAGTCATCATATATCCGTATGCCGCTCTGAGGTTTGCAAACTTTTCTTCCTGAGTTGCTCCCGGCATCTTTCCTGCAAGAGTAGCCTTACCGTGAACCACCTCATCATGACTTAAAACAAGAATAAAGTTCTCACTGTAGTGATAAAAAAGCGAGAATGTCAAAGCATTATAATCTCCGCTTCTAAAATATGGGTCAAGCTTCATAAACTCAAGGAAGTCATTCATCCAACCCATATTCCACTTATAGTCAAATCCAAGTCCGCCTTCATTTAAATCACCGCTTACTTTAGGCCATGCTGTAGACTCCTCGGCTATCAAAAGGCTTGAAGGATTTTTCTTTTTGTAAATTGAATTCAGATGCTTTAAGAACTCTATAGCATCCAGATTTTCATTGCCGCCATATATATTTGCAACCCACTCTCCCGAGTTCTTACCGTAATCAAGGTAGAGCATTGAAGCTACCGCATCCATTCTTATACCGTCAACATGGTATTTATCCGCCCAGAAAAGTGCATTTGAAATAAGGAAGTTGCTTACCTGAGGTCTTGCATAATTATATATCAATGTACCCCAATGCGGATGTGCTCCCTGTCTGGGATCTGCATGCTCATACAAATGACTTCCGTCAAAACATGCAAGGCCGTGCAAATCTCTTGGGAAATGAGCAGGTACCCAATCAAGTATTACTCCGATTCCCTTCTTATGTAAATAGTTTATAAAGTACATGAAATCATCCGGTGTACCGTATCTGCTTGTAGGGCTGTAATATCCTGTCACCTGATAGCCCCAACTTGCATCAAGCGGATGCTCCATTACAGGCATAATCTCCACATGTGTATAATTCATCTTCTTTACGTAAACAGAAAGTTTATGTGCTATCTCACGATAATTATAGAATACAGAGCCGTTTACTTCCTCACCGTTCTCATAATACTGCATTTCTTTTCTTATCCATGAACCAAGGTGTAATTCATAGATATTCATTGCTGCAGATTCATTCACCTTTGTAGATTGGATATTTTCTCTGTCTTTCATCCAATCCTCATCACTCCATTCAAAGCCTGAAATATCCGCAACTATACTTGCAGTATTCGGTCTAAGCTCTGAATAAAATGCATAAGGGTCGGACTTTAGCATAGGCTCTCCCTTTTTTGTCTTTATTTCAAATTTATAAAGGCTGCCTACACTAACTCCGGGTATAAATATTTCAAAAACCCCGAAATCACCGAGTCTCTCCATCTGATGTCTTCTGCCGTCCCAAAGGTTGAAATCACCTACAACAGATACTCTCATAGCTTCAGGTGCCCATACCGAGAAGTTTACACCCTCCACTCCTGAGATTGTCATAGGCTTTGCACCCATTTTCTCATAGATTTCATAGTTGATTCCGGCATCAAATTTTGATAAATCTTCCTCGGAGTATATACTGTCAAAGGAATACGGATCTGATATGGTCTGTTCTGCTTCATTATCATATTTAACTATAAATTTATATTTAAACTCCTGCTTTCTTCCCACAAAGCATGCAAAAAATCCGGCTTCATCCATACATTGCATTGCAACAGGATTTTTGTTCCCGTCAATCAACAACGCCATCTCTTTTGCACTTGGTATAAAAGCCTGAACCAAAAAACCTCCATCCACTCTATGTGAACCGAGAATCTTCTTTGGTCTGTCACATTCTGAATAAGTGATCTCCTCTATCGCTGCCCAATCCATCAAATCATATAAATTCTTATCCATAGCCTAACCCTTCCTTCTAACATTATGAGTAACAGTTCAGATAATATACTGCCTACTTATCCGCTCCATAACATTTACATAGATTATACTATTCTTTTGCAAAACATGAAAGTAAATGTTATAAACTACACTGTTTAAATATGACTATTATTACTTATTATTTTTATACTTCATTATACTTTTTTACTTCTATTATTATACCATAAAACAAAACTCAAGATATTTAAAGTATTCCAAAATATGTTTATTATTATTTTCATAATTATTTTATCATTTGGTTGTATTATAAATTCAATTATCGTAAAATAGTATGAGTTCAAATAAAGAAAAAATTGTGAGAGAAAATTAGATTGGAGAAGATGATGAATAACAATTCAGATTTTGACGTTGTAAAAGAAATTTTCAGTTGGATTTCTATAATAGTGGTAGCTGCTGTGATAGCGCTTGTTTTAAACCTTTTTATTATAGCAAATTCGAGAGTACCGTCTGCGTCTATGGAAAATACTATAATGACAGGGGACAGAGTTGTCGGATTCAGACTCACTTATCTTTTCCAGGAACCGAAGCGTGGGGATATCATAATATTTAAATTCCCTGATGATGAGAGTCTATACTATGTAAAGAGAATTATCGGTGAGCCGGGAGATATTGTAGATATCAAGGACGGCAAAGTGTATTTGAACAATTCCGAAACTCCGCTTGAAGAAGATTATATAAAGGAGCCTATGATACCCGAGGCCGATATGCATTTTGAAGTACCTGACGGAGCTTACTTTTGTTTAGGTGATAACCGAAACAATTCTGCAGACTCCAGAAGATGGGTACACCCATATGTATATAAAGAGAAAATAATTGCAAAGGTAATCTTCCGCTACTTCCCGGGATTTAAGATGTTGAAGTAATATGAATTGAATTTGAAAAACAGGCATATCAATGATATATGCCTGTTTTTTGATATTAAATTTAGTTTTTAAAACTATGTATAGGTGCAGGTATTCTGCCACCTCTGTTTACAAATTTCTCACATGAGAAGCTGTTTACAGGCATTATAGGCGCATAGCCTAAAAGTCCTCCAAACTCTACCACTTCACCCTCGCCTTTTCCGATAACAGGTATAAGTCTTACTGCAGTAGTCTTTTGATTTATCATACCGATAGCCGCCTCATCAGCTATAATACCTGCTATTGTCTCTTCCGAAGTATCTCCGGGTATGGCAATCATATCAAGACCTACAGAGCATACGCAGGTCATTGCCTCAAGCTTTTCCAAAGTCAAAGCTCCGGCATTCACCGCATCTATCATACCTTGATCTTCCGATACAGGAATAAATGCACCTGAAAGTCCTCCTACATATGAAGAGGCCATAACACCGCCCTTTTTCACCTGATCGTTTAAAAGTGCAAGTGCCGCTGTAGTCCCCGGTGCACCTACTCTTTCAAGTCCGATTTCTTCAAGTATTTCAGCTACGGAATCTCCTACGGAAGGTGTCGGTGCCAATGAAAGATCTATTATTCCGAAAGGAATACCAAGTCGTTTTGACGCTTCTCTTGCCACAAGCTGTCCGACTCTTGTAATCTTAAATGCCGTCTTTTTTATAGTCTCACAAAGCACCTCAAAGTTTTCGCCTTCGGCTCTCTTTAAAGCCGCACGCACAACTCCCGGTCCGCTGACACCTACATTTATAATGGCATCGGCCTCTGTAACACCATGGAATGCACCTGCCATAAAAGGATTGTCATCAGGAGCATTGCAAAATACCACAAGCTTTGCACAACCGATAGAATCTCTGTCGGCTGTCATAATTGCGGTGTCTTTTACTATTTTTCCCATAAGCCTTACAGCATCCATATTAAGTCCTGTCTTTGTTGATCCCAAGTTTACAGAGCTGCAAATAAAGTCCGTCTCATTCATTGCCTGTGGTATTGACTCGATAAGAAGTCTGTCAGCCGCAGTTATTCCCTTTGAAACTATGGCTGAATATCCCCCCAAAAAGTTTACACCTAGGTCCTTTGCAGCCTTATCAAGTGTCTTTGCTATCTGTACAAAGTCTTCTTTTGTCTTGCAGGCGCTTCCACCCACCAAGGCGACAGGTGTGACCGATATTCTCTTGTTTACAATAGGTACACCGAAGTCCTTTGATATTTCGTCACCTACTCTTACAAGGTCCTTTGCGGTGTTTGTTATCTTATCATATATATTTTTACAAAGCTTATTTAGGTCTTTGTCTATACAGTCAAGTAAGCTTATTCCAATAGTAATAGTTCTGACATCCAACAGATCCTTGTCGATCATGTCGTTAGTCTCTATTACTTCAAACATATTCAGCATAATTCCTCCTAGAGTCTGTGCATGGATTCAAAAATTTCTTCTTTTTGAGCTTTTATCTTTACTCCGATCTCATCCCCGAGTACATCCAGATCCTCAACAACTTTTGTAAATTTTACAGTGGCGTTTTCCATATCTGTAATCATCATCATATTGAAATATCCGCTTACTATTGTCTGTGATATGTCCAATATATTTATTTTATTTTCTGCAAGATATGTACATACTCTTGCTATAATACCTACTGTATCCTTGCCCACCACAGTTATTATGACTTTGTTCATAAAATTCTCCATTCCTAACATTACACATAGCAAATTTCAGATAATGCATCTCTTTTTGCCACTTCTATATCAAAATCTTTCGGATTGTAAGGTCTCTCATCTGCAAAAATTTCATATCTTACACTTTCAAGAGCCAGTTCCGGAAGATTATTCTTATCTGAAAGATGTCCTAAAAAGATTTTCTTTATATTTTCATTTAAGATCTCACATATAAGCTTTCCCGAATTTTCATTGGAAAGATGTCCTCTTTCACTTAATATTCTTCTCTTAAGCTCATATGGATATGGACCTGTTTCAAGCATTCTGATATCGTGATTTGCTTCAATAAGTAACGCATCCAGATTTGAAAGATTATCGACAATATCCTTTGTATATCTTCCGAGGTCTGTAGCTACCGCAATTTTTTTATTTTCGCATTCCACCCTGTACCCGAAGGGCTCATTTGCATCATGGTCTATATCAAATGCCAAAACTTCCAAATCTCCCAAACTTGTATATTTTTTTGATTGTATTATATGAAAATAATCTTTAATTTTAGAGTATTTATCTCTTTCTTTTAAATATCTGAGCGTACCTTCTGATGCATATACAGGAATTTCATTTTTTCTTACAAAGACTTCCAGACCTGATATATGGTCACTATGTTCATGTGTCAAAAATATTCCTGAAATATCTTTTCCGCAAAGCCCCAATTCGTTCAGTCTTGTCTCTATTTTTTTATTTGAAATACCCGCATCCACCAGAATATGAGTATTCTCACTGCCAATGTAAGTGGAATTTCCGTCACTTCCGCTTGCCAAGCTAACCAGTCTCAAAGTATCACCTCAAAGCCTCTCTTATGTTTTTCTCCAATTCAGATCTATCGCCGTTATTTTGTATAATTTTATCCGCAATAGACTCAAAATCCGACTCTTTTGGCTGCTTTGCGATTATCTGCTCAATTCTCTCTTTCTCAAGCCCTCTTGATAATATAAGTCTGTCTGTTCTGATTTCAATATCTGTATGCAGATACCAAATCTCATCATAGATATCCTTATTATCAGGCATAAGCGCCTGCTCCACCACATTCAATCTGTTCTCTAAAAGTCGGCTTTTAATTTCTTCATATACCAAAGGATGTATTATACTGTTTACCAGCTTTAATTTCTCTTTATCATAGTAAAGTATATCACCTAATTTTTTTCTATCAATGTTTTTTTTATCATCCAGTATAATATCCCCAAAAACCGACCTAAGGGCAGTGTAACCTGCCCTGTCTTTTTCATATAAAAAATGTGCCACTTTATCGGCTTCTATTATATTTGCAAAATGCTCTTCTCTAAGTATTTTCAAGGCTTCGCTTTTTCCGGAGCCTATACCTCCCAAAAGCAAAATATTCATTATTTTGCCTCCAACCAGGTTTTTCCTATATGAGCATCTACTTCAAGCGGAACTTTGAGGCTTACCGCCTCTTTCATCGCCTTTTCTACAAGTTCTGAGACTTTTGCCGCCTCTTCTTCTTTTACTTCCACCAAAAGTTCATCGTGGATTTGCAATACAATTCTTGCGTCAAATCCGCTCTTTTCAAACGCATCATCCACTTTCAGCATGGATATTTTCATAATATCCGCAGCGCTTCCCTGTATAGGCGAATTCATTGCAACTCTGTCACCGAATGATCTGGTCATAAAGTTTGAACTCTTTATCTCAGGTATCGGTCTGATTCTGCCAAACATTGTCTTTACATAGCCTTTTTCCTTGGCATCCGCCACCTGTTTATCAAGGAATGTCTTTACACCGCCATATATCTTAAAATAATTATTAATATAATCCAGAGCTTCTTTTCTTGATATACTTAAGTCTTCCGAAAGTGCGAATGCGGAGATACCGTATACCACTCCGAAGTTTACAGCCTTGGCATTTCTTCTAAGCTCCGGTGTCACCTCTTCAAGCGGCACATGGAAAACCTGTGATGCCGTAGCCGCATGAATATCCGCTGCAGAGTGATAGCTCTCTATAAGTTTTTCATCACCTGAAAGTGAAGCCAAAACTCTAAGTTCTATCTGAGAGTAGTCTGCATCCACAAATACATAGCCTTCCTTCGGTACAAAGATATCTCTTATCTTACTTCCCATCTCGGTTCTTACAGGAATATTTTGCAGATTCGGATCTGTAGATGAAATACGTCCTGTTGCAGTAATTGTCTGATTGAAGGTACCATGTATTCTACCGTCTTCTCTTATATATCCTGCAAGTCCTGTTGCATAGGTCGAATTAAGCTTTGTAAGCTGACGGTATTCAAGTATATCTCTTATTATCTCATGCTCAGGTGCAAGCTTTTCCAGTACATCCGCCGCAGTAGAGTAACCTGTCTTTGTCTTTTTTCCTCCTGAAAGCTTGAGCTTTTCAAAAAGTATCTCTCCAAGCTGTTTTGGAGAATTTATATTGAAGCTTTCTCCGGCTTTTTTTGTTATACTTTCTTCAAGCTTTGCTATTTTTTCAAGCAATGTGTCTGCATATTTTTTCAGTCTTTCTTCATCCACTCTTACTCCGGTGTTTTCCATCTTCGCAAGTGAATATATCAGAGGCATTTCCACATTTTCATAAAGCTCTGTAAGTTCCAAATCTTTAAGCTTTGCCAAGATATTTTCTTTGGCATGAAGTGCCACATAGCTTTCTGTGGCAAAATAATTTATTGCCTTCTCATCGTTAAATCTCAAGACTTCATTGAGTTTAGCCTTGCCTATCATCTCACTCTCTGAAGAACAGGCACTTTCCATATAATCTCTTGCAATATCCTCTACAAAATAGCTGTCTTTTAAAGGATTAATAAGATATGCCGCCACTGAAATATCATAGAAGTTCTTTGCCGCCTTCATATCTTTTACAAGCTTTATAAGAGGCTTTAATGAAAGTATATACTTTCCGGCATCAAGTCGGATGATCTCCTCAAGTATGTCCGAAATATTTTCCATATCCTTTATGATATAGGATTTATTTCCCAAGGTAATAGATATGGCATAAAGCGAATTTACATGATAGCTCTTTATAGCCGTCTCTTCCAGGCATATGGAAATGCCGAATTCTTTTGAAGTTTTCAGCTCAGTGTAAAAGCTCTCCCATGCTTCCTGTTTATCAATTACACTTGTATCAAGTTCGATACTTGCTTCTATCTCTACATTTTCATATCTTTTTAGGAAGGATTTAAACTCAAGCTTGTTTATCCATTCAAGGCTCTCTTTGGTGTAGAGATTTCCCACTTCCATATCTGAAATATCAGCTTCTATAGGAGCATCGGTTACTATAGTAACAAGCATCTTTGAAAATTTTGCATCCTCTACATGCTCACTTAATGCTTTTGAAGCTCTTGGCGGCTTTAATTCATCCACATGCTCAATTGCATTTTCTATAGAATGATATTCCTGTATGATTTTTGTAGCCGTTTTTTCTCCTATGGAAGGGACTCCGGGCACATTATCTGAGGTATCTCCCATCAGTGCCTTTACATCTATAAACTCCTTCGGTGTAACACCATATTCATTCATTACATCCTCAGGAAGGTAATCATGAACTGTTGTAACACCCTTTGAAGTCTTTGGGATCCTTATCTTTATATGTTTATCGGACAGCTGCAAAAGATCTCTGTCACCTGATATTACACTTACAAAAACTTCATCGCTTTGATATCTCTTTGCAATGGTTCCTATAATATCATCGGCCTCATACCCTTCTTTTGTAAGTATAGGTATATTCATTGAAGAGAGCACATCCTTTATAAGCGGAACCTGCTCTCTGAGTTCATCAGGCATTGACTTTCTTGTGCCTTTGTATTCCGCATATGCCTTATGTCTAAATGTCGGGGCAGACAAGTCAAAAGCGACTGCTATATAATCAGCCGCCTCCTCGTCCAAAATCTTGAACATGATATTCAAAAAGCCGTAAACCGCATTGGTATGTAAGCCCTGTGAGTTTGAAAGCTCAGGAACTCCGTAAAATGCTCTGTTTAAAATACTATGTCCGTCTATCAGAACTAATTTCTTCATATATCTCCTACTAAAAGAACCAAATTCGTAACTGCATCATGGCAATAATAAACACTCCGAAAAACATCAGTGTATTTATGGAATACTTAAGCACCCTACCGATAAATAATATAAAAATCTTTTGGTAGGCCTCTCTTATATGGCTGTTTAGAGCTGCAGTCAGATTGTAATCAATATCTTCACCATCCGACTTATCAAGACCCACTTCAACAATATAATAGATTTCCAGCTCATCCATACATGCTTTGCAACTCCTTACATGTTGCAAAAAGTCTCTTGTTTCCTCAATTGAAAGCTCGTCATGTATAAATGGTATGATGAGCTTTCTGGCTTCTCTGCAAGTCATTTTATGACATTTCCTTAACCCTTTGTGAAACGTTCTCTTTGAAATTTATAACATCATGGTCGTATTCGGTATCCATAAGTGATGATGTTATTATAAAGTCCGCACTGGATTTGTTTATAGCCATAGGTACATCATATACCTGAACTATACGAAGCAGTGCCTTCACATCAGGGTCATGAGGTGCCGCAGTAAGCGGATCGGTAAAGAATATAACAAAGTCAATCTTTCCTTCCACTATTCTTGCACCTATCTGCTGGTCTCCTCCAAGAGGACCTGAATTGTATCCCTTTACGGTAAGACCTGTTTTTTCGGTTATAAGTCTGGCTGTAGTACCTGTTCCGTACAATTTATGTTTTGCCAAAACATCCTTATGTTCTTCACACCAGTTTATAATATCAGGCTTTTTGCCGTCATGTGCAATCAATGCAATATTTTTCTCTTTTGGTATCGTAAGTGTTACTTTATCTATATTATTCATATTTTCTCCATTCTTTAAAACGGTTTTCCACACTCCGGACAGAATTTTGGCGGATTGCTCGGATCGTTTGGAGTATATCCGCAAGATGAGCAATGAATGGAAGCTGCTACAGGCTTCGGCTCTCCGCATTCGGAGCAAAACTTTCCGGTATTGTTTCCATGTCCGTGACTGCAGGTCCATGTGGTTGCCGCCTGCTGAGTACTGCCCTGCTGAGATACTCCGTTTTGCTGCATGGTATTTGTCTGCCCGGCCTGATTCATCTGCTGCCTGGCCTGCTCATCTGCAGCCATCTGATAGAGCTGATTTGCATTTATTCCACCCATCTGGGCTGCCATATTCATGCCTGCAAATCCCATCATTGCACCGCCCGAATTTTTTGCCGCATCTCTCATAGCATCAGCCTGAGCCAAAGTAAGATTTGCAGCTGCCATAGATGCATTCTGTAAAACAGCTGCTCTTTGCATCTGCTTTATATCTTTTTCATCTTCCGGTGGAATGGATATTCCGCTTATTGCAAATGAAACGATTTCAATTCCCAGTCTGTCTCCCCATTTGCTTGACATTATACTGTTAAGTTCATCTGCAAGTTCCATAGCATGGTTTGGAATATCACTGTATCTTGATCCTATTCCTGAAAGTCTTCCAAATGCCGGCTGAAGTGAATTCAAAAGATCCGCATTCATCTGGTCTAACATAGGTCCTTCAAGTCTATAATCACCGTCTACATTTCCTGATACATTTTGATAAAAAAGCAGAGGGTCTACAACTTTAAAAGAGTAACTGCCATGACATCTGATTTTTGTCTCATAATCAAATCCGATATTTGAATCAACTATTCTATATGGTATCGGTGTTGAAGTTCCGAATTTAAATCCCGGTATCTCTTTTGTATTGATGTAATAGACTCTGCTGTCTCCTGTAGCACCACCGCCAAATACAAGTCTGTTCTTAAACTGTTCCCAGGTTCTTTTAACTGTCTCTTTCAGATTACCTGCAAAAATCGTAGGCTCTTCAGTGTTACTGTAAACATATTTTCCGGTTTCCGCACAGACATCCTTTACTCTTCCGTTTTCAACGACTATCATACACTGTCCGTCTGCCACTGCAATAATAGAGCCGTCTGTAATAACGTTATTTGTGGATTTATTGTTTGAACCTCTTTGGTCCACTCTTTTTTTACCCTTTGTTACAATTATATCCCCTTCCAGCGAATCTTCATAGAAATAGTCTCTCCATGAATCTGCCAGTACGCCTCCTGCGGCACCGCTTATAGCTGAAATAAGTCCCATAGATTCTAACCTCCTGTTACGCTTAATCTTTGAAGCAATAATAATTTAATTATATCAATTTTTTACAATCAATACCAGTAAATCAATTCTTAAATATTTATAATCAAATAAAATTCACATACAACAGTAAAAAGAGGGTGTACAAATCTAAAAATTAGTATAAAATATAAGAAAAAGAAAAAGGAGATTCACATGAAAGTAATCGATACAAAAAATGCACCGGGTGCAATAGGACCATATTCACAGGGATTTATCACAAACGGACTTGTTTTCACATCAGGACAGATTCCTGTAAATCCTGCTAACGGTGAGGTTCCGGAGGGAATCACAGCACAGACAGAGCAGAGCTGCAAGAATGTAGCCGCTATCTTGGAGGCTGCAGGTTCAGGAATGGACAAAGTTGTAAAGACAACATGTTTCCTTGCAGATATTGCTGATTTCGCTGCATTCAATGAAGTATATGCAAAGTATTTCACATCAAAGCCTGCAAGAAGCTGCTTCGCTGTAAGAGATCTTCCAAAGGGAGTTCTTTGCGAAATCGAGTGCATCGCTGAGGCATAAAATAAAATATTTTAATTATAAATCGGCTCTTTCTTGTGAAGAGTCGATTTTTTTATAAATTTTACCTCCTTTTTTGCGAATAATTCTCACTAAATGTTGTCTTTTATACAGCTTATATTGTATAATAAAGCTAGGTTTCTGTGAGCTTTGTATTTGAACTTTTATTCACAGATATATAATCGATTTTATAGGAGGTTTACCTGATGGCAAACTCAACCAACAATACTGCATGGCAGCAGATTCAAAACGGAGTTTATGATACCCAAAAGCTTTTGGCGGCTCAAGAGTATAACTTGTCAATGATTAAGGCAAAACAGACTTTGGAAATCATAATAAAGCAGCTCAGCGGTCGTGATGATGACGATGAGCAGAGTATTACCGATATTATAGATTCTTTGTATACAAGTAATGTTATTTCATATGACTCATTTGAACATTATCATAAAATTCGTTCTATAGGAAATAAAGCGATACTTGAAAATAATAACGAGGAGTTTAATGCAACTTTTGCTTGTCAATTGCTCTCGGAGGAAGTACAGACATTTATAAATGAGTACTCTCCAAGAAAAACCCGTGTATCACCCGTGGTTACACCTATTAGAAATGACAGTTCTCAAAAAAGAGCAAGCAGTACAGGTACTGAGGGTTCTCAAAGAAGAAGAGTTGTAAAAAAATCTTCAAAGAACAAGAAAAAGCCTACAGTTAACACTGCAGACTTGACCAAGGTAATCATAGGATTTGTAATACTTATTGTTTTGATTCTTTTATTTAGATCACTTGTTCCTTCAAAGAAGAAAACCAATACAACAAATACTACAACTACTACAGCCGTTTCATCAGACAGTACCGATACTTCAGAAACAAGTGCGGAGACTGCACCTGAGACTGCTGCAAGTGTTAAGTATGTTACAACAGCAAGGTTACATGTTCGTTCTTCACCAAGCCTTGACGGAGACATACTTGCAACTTTAAATGTAGGTGTAAGTGTAGATTATGCAGGAGAACATGATTCAACATGGTCTATTATCAATTACAATGGCGGACAGGCTTATGTAGCTACAGCTTATATTAAGCCGGCACAATAAAACATTTATACTTAAATATAATATTTTAAAAATGAGGGTGCGACTTAAAGCTAAGTTACACCCTCACTCTTTATTAAAAATAAAAGTCTCCGCTTTTTCCTCCGGTTTTCTCTAAAAGATGAATATCGCTTATACGCATTCTCTTATCAATAGCTTTACACATATCATATACGGTAAGCAGTGCAATATTTACCCCCATCAATGCTTCCATCTCCACACCTGTTTTACCTGTAGTCTTTGCTTTTGAGAATACGATTATATCATTCCCTTCAATTTCAAAGGTTATCTTTGAGCTTGTAAGGTTTATATTATGGCACATGGGAATAAGCTCTGAAGTCCTTTTTTGTCCCATAATACCTGCAACCTGAGCTACCGTAAGTACATCACCCTTTTTTATCTTTTTACCCGTTACAGCCTGCATAGCTTCATCACAAAGAGTAATTCTTCCTGTTGCAACAGCAACTCTGTTTGTAATATCCTTATCTGAAACATCTACCATTACCGCATTTTTGTTATCATCAAAATGTGTAAATTCCATATATTCTCCATTCTATTTCAATAATAATATATTTTCTTCATCTATCTGTAAGAATTTGGGCAATCCCCTGCCGGCAATCTTTTCTTTTATATCCTTTTGCACGAGCCAGGTAATGTCTGAATTTCCGTTTGTATACAGATAATAATTATCCTCAAATGGCAGCTTTGCCCTACTCTTTAATTTAAACTCTATCAGATTGGTACCGGTCTCTTCCCATACAGGCACGAACTCATGAGCTCTGATGCCTATGGCATTTATATTCTTTGGCAGCTCTTTTAAAAACTTAAACTTTATTCCCCAATCTATAGCCTCTATAGTATTATCTGAAATATACCTTATATCGGAAATATTTTTACAACCTGTAAGTATTGCAGTTATTTTTGTCTCAGGGTATTTAAATATTTTCTTTGTATTTCCAAGATTTGAAATTTTACCTGCATCAATTACCATGGTACTGTCACAAAGCCTGTATACCTCATCTCTTGAGTGTGAAACGAATATTGCACTGCCTTCAAAGTCTTCCAAGATCTGTGCTATTTCTTCCTGTATATGATCTCTAAGATAGATATCAAGTGCAGAAAATGCCTCATCAAACAGTAATGTTTTCGGCTTTCTGATAAGTATCCTTGCCATTGCAACTCTTGCCGCCTGACCTCCGCTTATCTTATTCGGTTTTGAATCCTTTATCTTTGTGAGTTCAAACTTCTCAAGAAACTTGTCCGCATCGGCTCTCTCAGACTTACTAAGACCTATAACTATATTTTCATACACTGTAAGATTTGGGAAAAGTGCGTAGTTTTGAAAGCAATATCCTATATTTCTGTCCTTAGGTTTTATATCTATTTTTTTCTCAGAATCAAAAAGCAGCCGATCATCAAGTTTTATATAGCCTTTATCAGGCTTTTCAATACCGGCAAGCATTTTTAAAATCATACTTTTTCCGGCTCCTGAACCCCCAAGTATTCCTATTCTGTTGCTGTCAAGCTTACATTCTATATCCAAAGTAAAATTATTAAGTTTCTTTTTTATATTTAATTCAAGCATACTACCTCTGTATATACTCCATCAAAAGCATTATTAAAAATGCGATAAACAGCACAATACCTACCCATATTCCGGCTTCAAGATAGCTCTGATTTTGTACAAGATAAGCTATCTGCTGTGATATTGTGGAGGTTTTTCCCGATATATTACCGGCAAGCATGGATGTCGCACCATACTCTCCTATCGCTCTTGCAAAGCTTAAAATCGCACCTGAAAAAAGTGATGGTGATGTTATAGGACATACCACTTTAAAGAAGATCTGAAACTCTGACAGCCCCAAAGTTCTGCCTGCATATATAAGATTCTTATCCAGCTGTAAAAAAGCCGACTTGGCATTTTTATACATTAGCGGAAAAGCTATAATGAATGCCGCCAGTACACAACCTATAAAGCTTTGTACTATTTTTATATGAAAATTACTGTATAAAAAGATGCCTACCGGTCTTCTTCGGCTAAATATAAGAAGCAGGAAAAATCCCACTACTGTAGGCGGAAGTACCATGGGCAATGTAAGTATGCTGTCAAATATCGCCATTATCCTTTTGTTCATGTAAAGACTGACATAGGCAAGTCCCACACCCAGAAAAAAACATATTATTGTAGAAAGAAGCCCTATTTTTAGAGTTATAAAAAAAGGGCTCCAGTCTAAATGTGCTAAAACATTATTCATATAAATATTTTTCAAATACTTTCTTTACATCATCTGACTTTAAGTAATCATAGAACTTGTCGGCTTCGGCACTTATCTTCTCATCAGCTTCGTCATTGTTTACTCTTGCTATAGGATATGTAATTTTTCCGGTGAGGCTCTCATCTATCTTTTCAATGATCTGAACATCATCTTTTCCATAAGTATCTGTAACATATACAAATCCTACTTCACCAAATCCCTCTACAACAGATAAAAGTGTTTTTGTAACATTAGAGTTTTCAATCACTTCAAGTCCAAGCTTTTCCTGAAGCTCGGCACCTGTACTTTCCTTGCTTATACCAAGGTCAGGATAAGCCTTTGAAAGCGCCTCTCTTGCATATGCACCTGCAGGAACGCTACTTTCACCGATTGATATTGACTTGGCATCCTTTATATTGGCAATGCCTGTAACCTTTGTCTCTGAGTTCTTAGGTGCTACTATACAAAGCTTATTGTGAAGCAGATCAACATCAGTACCTTCTTTTATAAATCCGCCTTCTTTTAACTTCTCCATCTGCTTCTTTCCGGCACTGAAGAAGATATCACATGCAAACCCTTCTTCAATCTGAGTCTGAAGTTTACCTGATGAATCTGTATTTAAAGCAATCTTTACATCAGGATTAGCCTTATTGTACTCTGTAATGATTTCTTCCATTGCAGATTTTAATGATGCTGCCGCAAATACATTGATTGCTGATGTATCTGCTGTGTTCTCGGCTTTGGTTGTTTCTTCACTTGCCTTAGTCTCTTCTGCTTTTGACTCTGCGGTTGTTGTGGTTTCAGGTGCTGTGGTTTCTGCGGCCTTTTGTCCTCCACAACCTGCTAATGTCAATGCTGCAACTACACTAAACACTTTACAAATATTCTTCAATCTCATAAATATCTCCCTCTTGTCTTTAATTTGTCTCTCTACCGCTCAATATTCCAAGTCCATGCTTTAGCGGTGTCATTATATATTCAATATTCTCTTTACAAGCCTTCGGACTACCCGGTAAATTTATTATCAGAGTATTTCCTCTTAGACCTGCAGTTTGGCGACTTAACATAGCCTTCGGTGTGATTGTAAGAGAATAGGCTCTAAGCGCCTCTCCTATACCGGGTACTTCTCTTTCCACAACCTGCTTTGTTGCTTCCGGAGTAACATCTCTTTTGGAAAATCCTGTACCCCCTGTAGTAAATACTAAATCCACCTGTCTTTGATCACTGAAATACAACAGTTTTTTTGCTATTTGACTCTTCTCATCCGGAACTATAATATAATCAACTACCTCCATTCCGGCAGCTTCCACCAATTCCTTTATAACAGGACCTGATTTGTCCTCATATTCCCCCTTTGAAGCTCTGTCAGAAACGGTAATTATACCCACTCTGTACGGACCTTCTTCTTTTTCAATAACTTTTATACTCTCTCCCTTTTGTACAACTCCCCCCTTTAATACTTCTGCAAATATGCCTTCTCTCGGCATAATGCAGTCCCCCATTTTTTTATATATATTGCAGTGACTGTGACATTCCTTGCCTATTTGTGTAACTTTTAGCTTTGCCTCTCCTATTTCAAGTACAGTTCCCACAGGCAGACTTCTAAGGTCTACTCCACCCACAATTATATTCTCACCAAATGCTCCGAAATCTACTTCGGCGCCTTTTTTTCTGAAAGCATCTATTTTTTCAAATGCCAATAAACTGACCTGTCTATGCCATTTTCCCGCATGTGCATCTCCCTCGATACCCCAATCTTCTTTTAATACAATTTTTTCTACTTCTTTTTTCTCAGTGCCTTTTTTCTCACTGATACATACCGCTAAAACTTCTATATTATTTTCCATTACCCACCTATTTCTACCATATCTTTCATTTCACTGATCTTTGACAAGTCTTCAAAAGCATGAGCTTCGGGCTTTCCTGCTATACATTCTCTGATTTTTTCTTTTAATATATTATGCTTTTTTTCAGATCCGATTTCAGTATTTTTTAAAATATCCTTTACATCAATATTTGATTCATAACAAAGACATGGTTTTAGTTTTCCTGTAGATGTAAATCTTATTCTGTTACAATTGTCGCAAAATTTTCCGTGCATTGCGCTGATAAAGCCTATAGCTCCGGTAAATCCTTCAAGTTTTATATATTTTGCAGGACCGTTACCATACTTTTTATTATCCTCGGCGACATTGTATCTTTCTTTTATTCTTTCAAGGATATCGATATTGCTTATCCCGATTGATTCCTTGCCATGCCCAATAGGCATCATCTCTATAAATCTGATATTTAATTTATCATTCTTTGCAAGCTCTATAATATCAAAGAGCTCATCATCATTTACACCCTTTTGTATTACTGTATTTATCTTTGTACTTATTCCTGCATTTATAGCTTCTTTTATACCTGCCATTACATCATTTAATGCATCAACACCGGTAATTTTTTTAAATTTCTCTTTCTTAAGAGTATCCAGACTTATATTTACACTTGAAAGTCCCGCTTTCTTTAAATCCTTAGCGAGCTTTTCAAGGTAAAACCCGTTTGTTGTCATTGTAATGTCTTTTATATTATCCAAGGTATGAAGCTTTTTTATAAAATCAACTATACCGTCTCTTATAAGAGGCTCACCACCTGTGATCTTATACTTTGTAATACCGCATTCGCTTGCCGCAAATGCCACTTCATATATTTCATCCAGGCTTAGAGTCTCTTCCACTTTTTTTGTTTCAGGCATACAGTATGTGCATCTGAAATTGCATCTGTTGGTAACGGAGATTCTCATATAGTCAATTTTTCTATTGTAACAATCTCTCATATTTAATCTTAAACAAGTTCAAGAAGTACTTCTATTCTTCCGCCGCAAACCATACCTTCAATGCTCGCTTCATCATCTGTAAGATCAACATTTAATAAATATGGTTGCATATCATCATCTTTCTTAAGTATATCTTCTACCTTGACCATAATGTCATGTTCGGACTTTCCTCCGCCGATAGTTCCGACAAAGCTGCCGTCTTTTAAAAACAATGCCTTTGCCCCGACACCTCTTGGCGCGGAACCTTTTTTTCCTACTATAGTAGCCATGACCATTCTTTCAGCACTGGTCTCTATCTTCTCAAGCATTCCGTCTATATAGCCGACATTTTTATTTTTTGCATTTTTTACAGATATTATCTCGGCAAAAATTGAAATAGCTATTTCTACAGGAGTCTCTGAATTTATATCAAGTCCTATCGGACTATAGATTTCATCAATCTTCTTTTCATCATAACCCTCACTTCTGATGGCATCAAGTACAAAGCCGACTCTTCTCTTTGCACCCATAAGTCCTACATAGGCATATGGTTTCTTAAGGATTTCTCTGATACATTCTTTATCCCACTGATGTCCTCTTGTAACTACTACAAAATATGTATCATAGTCGGATTCAAATTTTGAAAGTGCTGATGAAAAATCCTCACAACAAACTCTGTCTGCACCTGCAGCCCTTGCCTTATCGGCAAACTCTTCTCTATCCTCTACAACTACCATCTCAAAGCCAAGCATCTGACCTATCTTAATCATAGCAATACTTGTATGACCGGCACCGCAGATTACAATCTTGCTTGTATTACATATATGCTCTACATATACTCTGTTACCGGCTATCTCTACCATACCGGATTTATTTATTTCCTTTATCTGTTCAAGATTTTCCTTGAAAAAGCTTGTATCCTTACTTATCCATGCAAGCTCTCCCTCTCTTATTACAGCCTTACTGCCATAATCTTTATCACCCAATGATGTAAATACAAATGTTCTTAATCCGTTTTTCTTTGACTCAGCTATAACTTTGTATAATTCCTTGTCCATATCCTCGCTCCTTTTAATTTATGACACACCAAATGAACAATTCGGGAATATGCATACCGGACAATGCATGCAATATCCGCCTACTCCCAAACAGTCAATATCAGACTTTTCCACCTTTTCCCCTGCCATAATTCTTGGCAATACAATATCAAATATTGTTTTCTTCTCATACATTACGCAGCCCGGAAGTCCCATAAAGGTTACATTTTCATTTTCACCGCCGTAAGCAAGCATAAACATGGCACCCGGAAGTACAGGTGCACCATAAGTAATAACCCTGCTTGCATTCTGTCCTATAGCATAAGGTGTCTTATCATCAGGATCCACACTCATTCCGCCTGTGCAAAGTACAATATCCACTCCTGCAGCCATGACCTTCTTTATGCACTCTATTTCCATTTCCACATCATCACTGCTTATCTCATGTGCTATAACTTCGGCACCGTATTCTTTTATTTTGTTTATAACAACAGGTGTAAAGGTATCCTTTATTCTTCCGTAGTAAACTTCATTACCTGTAGTCACTATTCCGACTTTCATTTGTTTATATGGTAAAAGTTCAAAGAGAGGCTTATCTCCCACAATTTCCTTTGCCTTTTCCATTTTTTCTTTTTCTATAATAAGCGGTATGACTCTCATACCTGCAAGATGCTGACCGGCCTTTACAGGGAAGTTATCATGTATACTCGCAATCATCATCTCACCAAGTGAATTGAGCTTGTTGATTCTTTCCTTATCTATCTTTAAGAGTCCGTCACATTCTGCAATCAACTCGACCTTACCTTCTTTTATATCCGGATCTCTTGTAAGATGTTCATTCTTACACATATCATAAAGCATAAGTGCCGCATCATTTTCATGCAGCATATTTTCATTTACTTCCCAGATATAGATATGATCCTTACCAACTGAAAGCAGTACCTCCACATCTTCTTCTCTTATTATATGTCCCTTTCTGAATACAGGACCTTTTTTCTCACCTTTTATGATCTGCGTTATATCATGACAGAGCATATGCCCTACGGCATCTTTTGTATCAATAAGTCGCATATTTCCCCTTCTATATTCCGTAACGGTTTGAGCCAATCCGCTACACCATTTTTTTCTATATTAAAGCATTATACTATAAAATCAATAAAAGCGCCATGATTTATTTAAATACAGAATAAATCATGGCGTCTAAAAACAGGATTATTATAAAAATTTCTGATACGGCTTTCTTGCTAAGAACTTACCTTCAGGAGTATCTTTGATTTTGGTATTGTCAACTATTTCGCTACCTCTTAAGAATACTGTGTCGATATGTCCGCTAAGTACTTTACCCTCAAGCGGTGCATAGTCACATTTTGAAACCTGAGTAGCGGCAGTAATCTTAGTCTGAGCATTAGGATCTAATATGACGATATCGGCATCAAAGCCTTCTTCTATGAATCCCTTTCTGTCATAAAGTCCGTAGAGTTTTGCAGGGTTCTCACAAAGTACTTCACACATCTTTTCTACACTGATTCTGCCCGCAGCAACACCTTCGGAATACATTACAATACCTCTTGTCTCTACACCCGGCATTCCTCCCGGAATCTTTCTGAAATCTTCCATTCCAAGTTTCTTTTGCTCATATGTGAAAGAACAGTGATCTGTTGCTACAGTTTGAATTTCTCCGTCCGCAATAGCCTTCCAAAGCTCATCAATATCGGACTGTTCTCTAAGTGGTGGCGCTATAACATACTTAGCTCCTTCAAATCCGGGTAACTCATACAGACTGTTGGTCATAGTAAGATACTGTGGACAGGTCTCCGCATATACCTTCTGTCCTCTTTCTCTTGCAGCCCTTATCTCATCAAGTCCTTCCTTACAGGTCAAATGGACATCAATTATATCACTTCCTGCCACCTCTGCAAGATGAAGTATTCTGTTAATAGCCTCCGCCTCAGCTGCAGCCGGTCTGGTCTTATAATGAGATGAAACTTTGTTCTGTAATCCTGCTTCCACAAATTCCTGCTGAAGTGCAAAGATAAGTCCTGCATTCTCACAGTGTACTCCGGTAATCGCTCCAACTTCCTTAAGTCTTTGTAGTACCTCAAAAGCCTCATTGTCATGCAGAAGAATGTCATATGTCAGGTAAATTTTAAAAGTGGTAACGCCTCTGTCCATCATATCCTGACACTGGCGTTTAGCCTCTTCATTCCAATCACTGATTGACATATGTATTCCATAGTCACAGAATACTCCGTCTTTAGCCTTATTAAGCCAATTGTCCATGCCTTCGTTAAGAGTTTCTCCCTTATATTGGGTGCCGAAATCGATAATAGTTGTAGTTCCACCGCTTATCGCCGCTCTTGTTCCTGAATAGAAGTCATCACATGTCACTGTGCCTGCCACATGCAATTCAAAATGTGTATGTGCATCAATAAATCCAGGGAATATAAGCTTACCGGAAGCATCTACTACCTTTGTATCTTCATCAAGCTTAGCTACCTCACCGTTTTTAAATACTTTGCTTATTTTCTCATCTTCAATGAGTATATCGGCAACAAAGCTTTCTTTGGAATTTACTATTTTTCCACCCTTAATAAAAACTCTCTTCATATTATCTCCTTACATAGCAAAATATGCCACTTTTTAGGGTGGCATATCTTAACTATATCATATTTTATCTCAGTCTATATTATAGGAGCAAATACTCATATTCATTATAGATAGTGTCGATAAGTTCAGCATATCTATAATTGAGCTTGTCATTGCTCTCGCCTATTCTATATACAAGATTTTGTCCGTCAATTCTTACCTTAACATCCTTGCTTCCCTTAACGATTACAAAACCGTCATTTTCTGAATCAAGCATGTCTTCTTCACTTGCGAATAATGTAAGCTTATCCTTGTATGGTGCAGAAGCGTATGGACAGAATGTCTCACAGTTACCGCACTCATTGCACATATAATCCACATGAACTATCTGATGGCTACCCTTTACATTAACATATACATTAGCTCTGTTTGGACAAACCTCTGTACAATTCTCACAAATATAGTCACAAGCTAAACATCTGTTGTCAGCCTTCTTCTCCTCTACCTCTTCAAGGATTCCTCTGTATGAGTATACCTTCTCGTCAGTAGTATCGGAAATCTTAAGCTCACCGATTGCATGATTTACGATAGCCTCGCAAACCTTCTTACTGTCGGCAATAGCCTTTACAATAACAGATGCACCCTTAGCACCGTCACCTGCAGCATATACTCCCTTAACATTTGTCTCAAGAGTAACAGGATCGAGTACCGGAAGATTCTTCTTGTCGATCTCAATACCGTTGCTTGTATAGAAGTCACCTCTTACACTCTCACCGATAGATGCGATAAGTGTATCACATGGTAATTCAACAAGTTCATCTGTCTCCTTAACACCTCTTCTACCGCTTGCATCAGGCTCACCAAGTACATTCTTAGCACATACAAGCTTTCCGCCCTTGAATGATTTTGGAGAAACAAGTGTGACGAACTCTACACCGTCCTCAATTGCCTCGTGAAGTTCTTCCTCGTCAGCAGGCATATATCTTGCATTTCTTCTGTATGCAAGGTATACATTCTTAACACCCGGAACTCTCTTAGCCGCTCTTGCAACGTCCATAGCTGTGTTTCCACCACCTACAACGATAACATTCTCGCCAAGATCCATCTTTCCTTCAGTCTTTTTGAAGTCCTCTAAGAAGTGAAGTGCATTGATTGCCTTTCCTTCTTCAAGCTCAAGTGGAAGCTCCTTATGTGCACCGATTGCAAGGATAACCTTATCAAAGCCTTCAGCCTTAAGTGCATTTATATCATCAATTCTCTTGTTTGTAACAAACTTTGCTCCGTAAGCCTTTGCAAGCTCTACGTCTCTCTGGATATCATCAGCAGGAATTCTGAATCCCGGAATGATGTTTGCAACAACACCACCCATAGTATCTCTCTCATCAAATACAGTAACATCCACACCTTCTCTTGCAAGGAAGAATGCTGCTGCGATACCTGCAGGACCACCACCTACTACAGCAACCTTTAAGTTCTTCTTATCAGCGCTCTTTAAAGTAGGTACAACCTTTTCAAATGCGTTCTGTGCCGCAATAAGCTTATTTCTTCTGATCTGCACATCTTCTTCATAGTGATTTCTTGTACAAGCACTCTGACATGTATGTGTACAGATATGACCTGTCATGAATGGAAGCGGGTTCTTCTCTAAGATGACATTAAGAGCATCCTCATACTTTCCTTCATTAACAAGGATTCCGTAAGTTGTAATATCCTGATTGATAGGACATCTGTTTACACAAGGTGCCATGTAGCAATCAAGGTAAGGAACCTTCTTATCAGCCTTTCTGTTTGGAAGCGGCTTAACAGGCTTAACGTGATGCTTATCACTTCTAACATCTGAAACAAGCTTCTCAAGAGCCTCTACATCAATTCCTGACCAAGCCTTAATCTCAGGCTTTTCAAGCTTTTGCGACATCTCAATAAATCTCTGATATCCGCCCGGTTTCAAGATAGTAGTAGCCACTGTTACAGGCCAAATTCCACTACCGACAACCTTATCTATATTGAAGTAATCACAACCACCTGAATATGCAATTCTAAGCTTACCGTTAAAGCTTCTTGAAAGATTTCTCGCAACAAGAAGTGAAAGTGGATAAAGTGACTTTCCTGACATATACATTTCCTGTGATGGAAGTTCATTGTTCTTTACATCAACCGGGAATGTATTTGTAATCTTAACACCGAACTCAAGGTTCTTTGAAGAAGCGAGTGCCATAAGTCTCTCTAACATAGGAACTGCATCCGAGTACTGTAAATCCTCTTTAAAGTGAAGATCTGTAAACGCAATGTAGTCATATCCCATGCTGTCAAGCATCTCTCTTGCAACTTCATATCCAAGAAGAGTAGGGTTACATTTTACAAATGTATTTAATCCCTTTTCTGTAATAAGGTATGATGCAATAGCCTCGATCTCCTGTGGAGGACATCCATGCAATGTAGATACTGTTACGGAATTTACAATATCAGGAGTGATAGCATCAAGATCGGCCTTTGTAAACTTCTTGAACTTGCTTAAATTCTTCTCAAGATATTCCTTACACTCTTTGTATATAGGTGTTTCTGAAGCATCCATCATTCCGTTGATGAAATTATCAACCTTAGGAAGCTTAATACCTGCAAGATCGTAACCTACTGAAATGTTAAACTGGAATGCATCACTGCCGCCAAGATCCCATTCTTTTGAAATAACCTTAAGTGCAAACCAACCCTTGATATACTCATCAAAAGCCTCCTGAACTGTAAGCTCTGTAGACCACTCACAGTTGTAGCACTCATCCTCAGCTGTAATACATGGCTTGGCAACGCAAGCTGCAAGCTCTCTACCGTCCATCTTCTGAACTGTCTTAAGCTCGAAGAATCTTGCACCTGCATAATATCCTGCGATAATATTCTGTGCGAGCTGTGTATGAGGACCTGCTGCAGGACCTATCTGTGTCTCCAATTTTCTTCCGAAAATAGTGTAAAATTTATTCTTATCAGCCTTATAAGCCTTCTTTACTCCGTAACAAGAGCCTTCTTTTTCCATCTCCTCAAGGAGTCTTCCCATGATCCTATCAAAAGGAATGGGTGTCATTATATCGCCCATTATGCATTTCCCCTTCCATTGATCTTATTTGCAAGTCTCATAGCACCTTCTCTTACCTTAGCAAGTACTTCTTTTTCATCAATGTGAAGAAGCTCTCTATCTTTCATCAAGATATTTCCGTTTGCAATTGTAGTTCTGACATCTTTTCCGCATACTCCAAACAACAGATGACTGTTGATATTTGAATCGTTCATAGGTGTATTCGGTGTATAATCAACAACGATAACATCCGCTGCTGCACCGGGCTTTAATACTCCAAGCGGCTTCTTAAAGTATCTGTTTGCAATATTTGCATTGTACTCAAAGAGCATCTTCGGAACTTCGCTCCAAGCTGCACTAGGATCGCATAAATGGTGCTTATGAAGTACATTTGCAACCTTCCATGACTCTAAAACGTCATGTGTATAGCCGTCACTTCCGAGTCCGCATACGATTCCTCTGTGAACGAGTTCCATTGTTGGAGGGCATCCGCATGCATTACCCATGTTTGACTCCGGGTTATGTACTACGCATGTATTTGTATGCTTAATCAAATCCATCTCGTGCGGGTTAATATAAATACAGTGTGCAAGTAATGACTTATCGCCAAGAACTTTCCAATCATATAATCTGTCAACAATTCTTTGGTTGTGTACTTTTAAGCATGAATATAAATCTTCAATACCTTCAGCCACGTGGATATGACATCCGATATCTTCCGGCTTTCTTGACATAGCATATTCCATTGACTTGTCAGAAATTGTGAAACTTGCGTGCATTCCCATCATACCTGCAATCATGTCTGAATCGTCTTTTTTTGCATAATTTGCAAAATCAACGTTTTCCTTAACAGCCGCCTTCATCTTGTCTTCGCCATCACGATCGGATATCTCATAGCAAAGACAGCTTCTAACACCTGTCTCTCTCGCAGCCTTTTCAATAGCAAAAAGACTTCCCTCGATCTCACCGAAGCTTGCATGATGATCAAAAATAGTTGTAACACCATTCTTGATGCAGTCAATATAAGTAGTCATAGCAGAAAGATATGTGAGCTCGTTGTCTAAATTTCTGTCCATGGTCCACCAGAAGCCGTCCAGGATCTCCAAGAATCCGTTTGGGTTGTAACCGTTGATGCTCATGCCTCTTGCCATTGCAGAATAAATATGCTCGTGTGTGTTGATGAATGCCGGCATTATGAGCCCGCCCTTTGCATCCACGAAAGTTGCATCCGCATATTTTTCCTTCAAATCACGGTAGTTTCCAACCTCTAAAACTGTGTTGCCATCCAGTACTACAGACCCATCCTCAATCAATGGCTGTTCCTGATTTCCAGTAACTACCCTTCCATTACCAATTAGTAGCATTGTAAATCTCCTCTCTGAATTATGCAGTTTTAATTACAAAAACCTAATAATGTAGCTTGTATTTTAACATTTTTCTATATGCTTTTCAATACTTATCTAATTATATTTTATTATTTCTAAAATATTTTAAGACAAACAGGAATGTATTAAAAAATATACACAAAATTCATATTTATTCTATTTTTTCCACTTGACATTCATCTCTCGTTTTGATATCATGACAAAGTAATTTTTTGCAGGTGTGGTTCAATGGTAGAACATCAGCCTTCCAAGCTGAATACGTGGGTTCGATTCCCATCACCTGCTTTTTTTGTGCTCTTCTTTAGGCACTTACTCTCTTTACATAATTGTAAAACATAAGTACAATATATTTGTACAATTCCTATAGAAAGGGGTGATACCTTGAGAATTGAAAGGATTAGTACCAACCAGATAAGATGTACACTGTCAAATGTGGATTTGGAAAACAGAAATTTAAATGTAGTTGAATTGGCCTACGGCAGTGACAATGCCAAGGCATTGTTTCAGGAAATGCTAAGCAAAGCCTCTTATGAGGTAGGATTTGATGCGGATGACTCTCCTCTTATGATAGAGGCGGTTCCTCTCTCAAATGAAAGCATTATTATATATGTAACAAAAGTTGACGATCCGGATGAACTGGATACGCGTTTTGCAAAGTTCTCTCCGACTATGGCTGATGATGTGTTTGCCTCTTTTGATATGAAGTTTAATAATCTTTTAGAGGGTGCGCTCGATCTTGATGAAACTGATAAGTCTGAAGAACAGGAAAGCTATTTAAGAGCATACTCTTTTGAAACTTTAGATGAACTTATAGAGGCCGCAAAGGCGGTAAAGATCTATTCAGGTGAAAACACTTTATATAAGGATGAGGTAAATAAACGCTTTATTCTGGTTCTAAAAAAGAATGAGAATAAAAAGGATTTCGCCTCGGCAGCAAATATTCTTTCAGAATACGGTGTGAAGCTTTCCGCTACCGCATTCAGTGAAGACTATTATAAAGAACATTTCAAAGTAATGGTCAAGGAAAATGCCATTTCACAAATATCAAAAATATAATATTTTGATTATTTTAAAGCACTGATTCGTTCGGTGCTTTTTTATTTCGTATTTTTTTTAACAAAGTTCAAAATATTATTGATTTTTTCCAAATTGTTATGTATATTCTAATAAGGTTATTGTACTTCAAAGAGTACATGACTTTATATTTTGTATCAAGGGGAAAATACCTTTTCACCCGGGTTTCATGATAACAAAATAAATGAATTATAGAAAAGAGGATTATTATGGCAAATATTGATTTAACTCAGTATGGCATCACAGGCACTACAGAGATAGTACACAATCCATCTTATGATGAATTATTTGCAGCCGAGACAGATTCTGCATTATCAGGCTATGAAAAGGGACAGGTTAGTGAGCTTGGTGCCGTTAACGTATTAACAGGTATCTACACAGGTCGTTCCCCTAAAGATAAATTTATAGTTATGGATGAGAATTCAAAAGATACAGTTTGGTGGACATCTGCAGATTATGCAAATGACAACCATCCGCTTTCAGAGGATTCTTGGAAAGTTTTAAAGGACCTTGCAAAGAACGAGCTTTCAAACAAGAAGCTTTATGTAGTAGACGCTTTCTGTGGTGCAAACAAGGACACAAGAATGTCTGTTCGTTTCATCGTTGAGGTTGCTTGGCAGGCACATTTCGTTACAAATATGTTTATTCAGCCGACTGCCGAGGAGCTTGAGAACTTCAAGCCTGACTTCGTAGTTTACAATGCTTCAAAAGCAAAGGTAGCCAACTACAAGGAGCTTGGTCTTAATTCAGAAACAGCTGTTGCTTTCAATATCACAAGCCGTGAGCAGGTTATTCTTAACACATGGTACGGCGGTGAGATGAAGAAGGGTATGTTCTCAATGATGAACTACTATCTTCCACTTAAGGGAATTGCTTCAATGCACTGTTCAGCAAATACAGATATGAACGGTGAGAATACAGCTATCTTCTTCGGTCTTTCAGGAACAGGTAAGACAACTCTTTCAACAGATCCTAAGAGACTTCTTATCGGTGATGATGAGCACGGTTGGGATGACAACGGTGTATTCAACTATGAAGGCGGATGCTATGCCAAGGTTATCAACCTTGACAAGGAGTCTGAGCCTGATATCTACAATGCTATCAGAAGAGATGCTCTTTTAGAGAACGTTACTCTTGATGAGAACGGTAAGATTGACTTTAATGACGGAAGCAAGACAGAGAACACAAGAGTTTCATATCCTATCGACCATATCGAGAATATAGTTAAGCCTATATCACACGGTCCTGCTGCAGAGAATGTAATCTTCCTTTCAGCAGATGCGTTCGGAGTACTTCCTCCTGTATCAATCCTTACACCTGAGCAGACACAGTACTACTTCCTCAGCGGATTTACAGCTAAGCTTGCAGGTACAGAGCGCGGTATCACAGAGCCTACACCTACATTCTCAGCTTGCTTCGGACAGGCATTCCTTGAGCTTCATCCTACAAAGTACGCTGAAGAGCTTGTAAAGAGAATGGAAAAGAACGGTTCAAAGGCTTATCTTGTAAATACAGGATGGAACGGAACAGGAAAGAGAATCTCTATCAAGGATACTCGCGGTATCATCGACGGAATCCTTAGCGGTGCAATCAAGAATGCTCCTACAAAGAAGATTCCTTACTTTGATTTTGAGGTTCCTACAGAGCTTGAGGGCGTTGATACAAAGATCCTTGACCCAAGAGATACATATGCAAATGTTGCCGATTGGGAAATCAAGGCAAAGGATCTTGCTTCAAGATTCGCAAAGAACTTCAAGAAGTATGAGACAAACGAGGCCGGCAAAGCTTTAGTAGCTGCAGGACCTAAGGTAGACTAATACTTTAAAAGATTTATAAATTCCAAGAGGCTGTAGCAAATGCTACAGCCTCTTTTTCTTATCTGAAAAGATTTTTCATAAATGCAAGATCTTCCTTTGCATATTCAGCTCTTTCTTCTTCTCTTATTACACTGATATCCGGTTTTTCTTTTTTAAGCCAGTCTTTAATGATATCATATCTCATAATACCTTCACCGAGCTTACATGCCACATGTCTGCCTTTATCAGGAAAAATACCGTCTTTTAAATGAATAATTTTTGTTTCCTTTCCGAATGCATCTATACATTCTTTCCAAAGAGCTTCCTGTGAATCCACTCTCTCCTTTGTAAGTACATTTAGCGGATCAAATATTATCTTTAATCTCTCACTGCTTAATGTATTCAGCATCTTAGCCGTACATTCCGCATTATACAGCGTATGTGATGCCACAGGCTCCATTGCCACATAGACACCATATTTATCGGCTTCATTTAAAACATCATCAAGTCTTTTTAGAAGCTTCGGAAAAAGCCTTACCTTGTTTTCCATATCCACTTCTCCGTAAGAACTTTCACTTCCTACATATAATGCTCCAAGAGGTTTGCTTATTTTAAGTGCCGCAACAAACTCATCTCTATGCTTTTCCCATACATCTTCATCATCCGTGGTAAAGTCGATATAGCTGCCCAAAACACTTATTTCCATTCCGCAAAAAGCATCTTTTATATATTCAATATTCTCCTGCGTTACATCAATATTTCCGTTCATTCCCGGCAAAGATTTTTTTACAGCCAAATGAACAGCTTCAAACCCGTTTTCTCTAATCTTCTCTGCAAGAATTTTTGCATCATATTTCCCGAAGTCGTGAGCTCTTACACCAAATTTCAAATTTCCATCCTCCAAATAAAAAATTAAATAATTTCAACCATCATCCTTACAGCCGCTTTGCCTGCAATATGCTTATTCTCAGTTGCAGAGCTTACAAGTATAGAATCGTCAAAATCATCGATATCCTTTACCACAAATTCATCTCCTAAAGCAATCTTTTTTTCTTCCAGATATTCAATCAAATCCCTGTCATCTTCAACTTTATGAAGGCGGCAGGAAATCCCCTTTGATACCTCCGAAAGCTTTTTTAATTTATCGGTCTCCGGATGATTTTCGTATATTTCATTTCCGTGTGGGCAGTGCATAGGTTTATTTAGAAATTCATTCAGTCTGTCCTTTAGTCCGTTTGAAGTGACATACTCCAAAGCTTTTGCATCCTCATGGACATCCTGCCATGAATAACCCAGATATTCCACCAGAAACAATTCCCACAATCTATGCTTTGTCAGCAATGCTCTGGCCCTCATTTTACCTGTTTCCGTCAAAAGAATCGACTTATTCTCAGTATATACTTCTCCCTCTTCTACCAGTTTTTTTAACATCTCACTTACAGATGCAGCCTTTACTCCCAAAATCTCCGAGATCTTTTTATTTGTTGCAATTTCCTTTTTTTCAATAAGTTCATAAATTGCTGAAATATAATCATCTCTACCGGTGTCTATCTTAGCCATATCATTTTCCCTTACTCTGAGTCCGTAATGTTTTCTTATATCATCACTTAATTTTTTACCCGTTTCAGTCAGGGAATATACACCTCTTTCTTTTGCACGATAAACATATCCTTTTTTTATCAACTTGTCCAAAACATATTTGAGCTTTCTGTCGGACCAGGCAATATGCTCTCTAATTGTACTGTATCCCAATTCACCGAGAGCATTTTTCTTTCCTGTATGATTATCTATGTGTAAAATCAAAAGTTCTCTACTGAAACGATTTTTGTTTTTAATATATCTTATCATCTTAGTAATGATTCCACCCGGATATACTGCAATGGTTATCATAAATGTTAAACCCGAAACCAAAGCACACATTCCCGACATGGATACATTAAATTTTACAGCAAGAAAATAACCAATGCAAGAATTAACTACTGCATATACAGCCGCCAAAAATATTGTTATTTTAAGGTCCTTTGAAATCAGATATGCACTTGCAGCCGGTGAAATAAAAAAGGATATTGTAAGTATCGCACCTACCGACTCAAACGCAGAAACTGCAGTAAATGAAACCAAAGCCATAAAAACATAATAAAGACCTGCCCCTGCAATACCGGCCACTCCGGCATATACAGGATCAAATGAACTTATTTTCAGTTTTCTAAAAAAGACCGCTATAAATACTGTATTTATCAAAAGCACAAAAACCATCTGTACCAAAGCCTTTGGAAGGCTTAATCCAAGGAAATTTATTCTATGAAGCGGAGCCAGTATAATTTCTCCAATCAAAACCATCTCAGTATCCAGATGTACATTTCTTGCATATCTTGTAATAAGTATAACGGCTATCGAAAAAAACAGCGGAAAAATTATACCTACAGAAGCATCTTCCGTCACTCTTTTACTTTTTATCAGTAACTCTATACAAACAGTCGTTAAAACACCGAAAAGACTTGCTCCTATTATTAATAAAACACTCCCTATATCTTTAGTAACAAAATATCCTATAACTATTCCAAGAAGTACGGAATGTGAGATTGCATCAGAAACCATTGAAAGTCTTCTTAACACTAAAAACACTCCCAAAACAGCACAGGCAAGCGAGGTTATTATAAGAATATACAAAGATTCAATCATTTACCTACCCTCATCTTCCTAATATTTAAAAGCATTCTCACAATACCTCTCGGTGCAAACAATACAGAAAAGAGAGCAATTACAGACATAATAAGTATAATGCTTGGTCCTGTGGAAAATCCCTTCACCGCACTGCTTATAAAAGTACCCAGAAAAGCAGATACGGCTCCTGTTAGTGCCGCAATCATCAATACTTTCTCATAACTTTTACTCCATTGTAAACCTGTAACCGCAGGAGTTATAAGCATACTGCTTATAAGAATGGCACCCACCGCCTTTAGACCTGCCGCAATCAAAATCATGGTTATTATCATTATAAGAAGAGAGGTAAGCCTTGAATTTATCCCTATTGTATACGCATAAACCATATCAAAAACATATACCTTTATCTCTTTGTAAAAGACTATAAATAGGGCAAGAGATATGACAGATACAGCGAGTATTATATAAACATCCTCCCTTAGTATATATGCCGCCTGTCCGAATATATAGCTCGCAAGTCCCGACTGTGAAGCTCCCTGATATTTCGGATTACCCTGTATATAACTTTTTAATACCATACCCATACCAAACATAGCAGATAAAATGACAGCCATTGCGGTGTCCGCTTCTATCTTTGAGCCTTCCGCAATAATCTGTATCAGTATAAAAGCGACTATGCCTGCCACTATTGCACCAAGCATTAAAATAAGAGAACTTTTTCTTCCGGATATCATAAATGCCAGAATTATTCCCGGAAGTGATGCATGACCTACAGCATCACCTATCAGACTTTGCCCCTTTAAAATACTTATCGTTCCGACTATACCTGTTGCCATGGCAAGCAGCATTGTTCCTATCGCAACCACAATAAACGAATACTGTGTAATAATACTTATATTCATAGCCTACTCCCCATATGTCGCATCTATATTCTCTTTTACAAAGGTTTCCTCGGTCCTTCCGCTTGCTATAAGCTGCTTATTAACCATAATTACATGATCGAAATATTCGCATAGGGTGTTTAAATCATGGTGTACCGCTATAATGGTCTTTCCCTCTTTTTTAAACTCCCTCATTGTTTCTATAATTATATTCTCTGTTTTCTTATCAACTCCTGCAAGCGGTTCATCCATAAAGTAAATAAGGGCATTCTGAGCAATTGCCCTTGCTATGAATACCCTTTGTTTTTGTCCACCTGAAAGTTCTGAAATCTGTCTGGATGCAAAATCTTCCATTTTCATTTTTTTCAATGCTTCCAAAGCTTTTTCCTTTTCAGAAGCATTTACTCTTTTAAATAAGCCAAGTCCCACATATCTTCCCATTGTCACCACATCAATTACCGTAGTGGGAAAATTCCAGTTCACCGTGGTGGTCTGAGGTATATAAGCAATCTGCTTATATACCTCCTTGTAAGACTTACCCATAATACTTACTTTACCTGAAATAGGCTTCATAAGCCCCAGTATTCCCTTCATTAATGTGGATTTACCGGCACCGTTTGGCCCTATTATTGCAGTAATACTTCCCTCATAAATATCAAGATCCATATCCCATATTACAGGAATATCTGTATATGCCATTGTAAAGTCTTCCAAATGTATCAATACTTTTTCCATATCTAACCTCAAAGGTACTATTTTAAATTATCGGTAATCAGTTTTACATTATGCTTATACATATCAATATATGTATCTCCGTCTTCACCCTTTGGTGCCAAAGAATCTGAGAACAACTCATTTCCTTCACCGCTTACTATTTTTACATCCGCTCCCTTTGCAGCTGCACCTTCTCTTAACTTTTCCATACGGGCAGGATCAGTTGTAGATTCTGCAAATATAGCTTTTATTTTATGTTCCACTATAAAATCTATAGTTTCTTGTATATCCTGATTTGCCACCTCCGATTCGGTGCTTACACCTTGAGGTGCTTTTACTTCTATATCATATGCTCTTGAGAAATAATTAAATGCATCATGAGGTGTAATCAAATATCTGCTCTCCTTAGGTATTGAAGAAATATTCTCCTTTACATACTCATCAAGCTTTGTAAGTTCCTCCAAATACTTTGTCTTATTCTCTTCATACTTATCCTTATATTCAGGATTCAAATTTTCAAGTGATTCACCTGCAGCTTCTACAGCCATCTTATAAAGTCCTATATCAAACCAGAAATGCGGATCTGTAATAACTTGTCCGTCTTCATCCATTGTTCCTATACGATCTTTCGGAAAATTTCTACTCACAGCCTCGCCTTTAGCTTCAAGTGCCTCCACCATTTTACCTTCAAAATGAAGTCCATGATAAAGTGTAAGATCTGAAGAACTAAGTTTTGTATAGTCCTCAGGCTTTGCAACATATAAATGCGGATCCTCTCCGGCAGGTATTATAAGCTCTACATTAACAGTATCACCTGCAAGTTGTTCTACCATATCCTGTAAAAATGAAGTTGTAACAACCACATTCTTCTTATTCATGGTATCACTGCTTGCTTTTGATGTTTCCTCCATTGACTTTGACTCTGTATTTTGTGCAGTAGCATTAGTATCTGAAGTTTTCCCTCCTGCACATGCACAAAGTGATAAAGCCATTCCTGCGGCTGCAATAAGTATACTCAAATTTCTTTTAAACATATTATCCCCTCCTAATGAATTAGGTTATTTTATTTTTATAATTAGGTTTACCTAACTATATTTTTATTTATACCTTATTTCATTCAAGAAATCAAGTACAATGCAGAGTATTTTATAAATTAAATTCTTCACGTGAATACAGATAATTACAATAAAATACCTTTTCGTAAATAATATTCCGTTATTCTTTAAAATTTATTCTGTTATTTTCGCCGAAATTCAAAATTAGTTACAATATAGTAAGATAAACTTAAGTCTAAAGGACTATATTTTCTACTAAAAATACTTTAGAATATAGTCATAACATTAAAAGATTTATTTCGCAGGATAACCTGCAGAATGGAGGAAAATATGATAAGAAACCATATTAAAAAAGTGGCTTCAGTTGTTTTAACGGCTTCCATGATTCTTGGAATGACCGGTGTGGCTTTTGCCAGAAACACAAAGACAGTTGTACAGAATGTAAGGATCAATATAAATTACGATCTTGCACCGGGTATGAATGCCGGAAACATTGATGTAGACAGTGACAGTGCAGGAGTTGACGATGTAAAAGTCTCTTCTATTACAAACACCGACTTCGGTAAGAAACCTAAGGTTACTATCAAGGTAAAGCCTGATGAGGACTATACATTTAAGGGAACTCCTTCAGGTAATATTACACTTAATGATGCTACAGGTAAGGGCGCTACAATCTCTAAAGTTTCTACAACAAGCGGAAATATGTCAATCACAGTAACTCTTCCAAAGACAAGCGCAGGTGATAGCGGTGCATTGGAAGTAAACGATATTTCATGGGGTGATGATGACAGTCCTGTAGTTACATGGGAAAGTGCAAATTACGCAAAGCAGTATGAAGTAAAGCTTTATCGTAACAATTCAATCAAGGACAATATCACAACATCAGGAACAAGCTATGACTTCCGCAGCAAGATCCGTGAGTACGGTAAGGGAAGCTATACTGTAAAGATTCGTGCAGCTGCAAGCAACGGTACTAAGGGTAACTGGACAGAGTCAGATGAGTTTGATGTAGATGAAGATATTTTAGCAAGCCTTGGCGGACAGTCAAGTTCAAATAACGGAAGTTCTACAGGACCTAACGGTTCAAGTGCAGGTAATACAGGCGCTTGGTTAAAGGACAATGTAGGCTGGTGGTATATCAATGCCGACAGAACATATACAACAAACAACTGGCAGCAGATAGGCGGCAACTGGTACTATTTTGATAACAGAGGTTATATGGTGACCGGTTGGCTTAAGAGCCCATATTCAGGTAAGTGGTATTGGCTCAGCACAGAGGGTGGAAGCAATCTCGGTAAGATGCTTACAAATCAGTGGGTTGATAACAATCGCTACTATGTAGACGGAAGCGGTGTTTGGACACAGAGCAGATAAAATTTTGGGGCTGTCGGGAAATACTGAATTTTAATCCCTACAGAACAAAATAGAAATATCCTGACAAATACAAGGCATTTTGGCTTTGTGACTTTGTCAGGATATTTTACTTTTCTATAATACTGTCTGTTTTTGGGCATAAAACCCCCTTGGCTGAAATTTTGCTTTTGCATTTTTTACTATGCTGTTTTCTCCTGTAGTTTTCCTTCAAATTTCTTTAGTTTGGCATAGAGAAAACGATGATATTTATTTATATTTCTTCCTATTGCAAAAAGCATAAATTCTTTATAAACCTTATCTGAAGTACGATAGTTAAAGCGTCGGAAATCTTCATTCTCTTTAATATCTCCAAAATGACCTTCTGTTTGAATAGAGCGTATCTGTCGTTTCAGAATACCTTTTTCACTCTGTATGTTAGCATGTGACTTCTCTCGAAGCTCTTCCCATACTTCATTGATCTTCATTACTTTATTCTTATCAATATCTTTATCAGGATTATACTTGTATAAACATTTAGACTTATGTTCACATCCACTACAGTCTGAACATCCATATACTTCATATGTTTGTGTATAACCATTCTGTTCTTTCTTTTCTGTGTTGATATGTCTCAGTTCACGGCCGTCATGACAGATATAGACTTGCTCATCCTCAAATACTGTTGTCTTCATGTTGTAGTATTTACCTATATCTTTACTGTATGCTCTTGTTTTTCGTTTTTCGTGATCCTGTAGTTTTATATAACTGTCTATTTGATTTTCTTTCAGATATAAGAGGTTTTTCTCACTACAATAGCCGCTATCTGCCGTAACTTCTTCAAGCACTTCTCCAAATGCTTTCTTATGCTTTTCAAGGACAGGAATCAGTGTGTTATAGTCTGTACGATCATTACTTACATAACCATGCACAATAAAATAATTCTCTACTGCTATCTGTACATTGTATGCCGGCTTTAGCTGCCCGTTCAGCATATGATCTTCCTTCATTCGCATAAAGGTTGCTTCCAAATCAGTTTTTGAGTAGCTGTTTCTATCTTTTCCCATAATCTCAAAGCATTCTTTATAGTGCATTAATCGCTGTCCACAATGTTCAAGCTCTTCATAGAGTTGTTGGAGTTTTGGCTTTCTCTTGCCATTTCCGTTAACAAATACAATACCTTCTCCGTCAGCAATAACCATAAGATTTTTCTGAAGCTTAAGTATTTCAATAGGCGAACAGTTATCAATCTCTATAATACGGTTATTAGATAGCTTTTTATGTTTTGTAATCTTTCTTTTTCTGTTCTTTTCAATAATATCTCTGACTTTATCAATTCCGTCAATCACAAACATCTGTGCATTTCCAAGCTCGTACTTCTCACCAAATCCATTATCTTGTAAAAAAGAGTTATAGTCTGAATAAAGCTTATCTATAGAATCCAGAAGACCTGCAAGATGATAATTAATGCTTCCACGCCATACAAAAGTATAACGATTGGCATTAGCTTCTATTTTTGTTCCATCGATAAATAATTCTTTTAATGTTACAAAACCTTCTTTTTTTAATCGTCTCATAAACTGATAGTTTAAGTCATCTAGAATATCTGAAGTAAGTTTCTTACCTTTAAAATCATAAAATGCATCTCTTTTAGGCTTCCTCCCTTGAGTAAGCCAGATAAAAGCAATATCTCTTTCACATAAATCTACAATACGATCAATAGAACGAATTCCTCGCATATTTGCATAAGTAATAACTGCATACATCATGATTGGATTGTACCCTGTTCTTCCCTTATCCGAACAATTGGCTAACAGTCCGGAAAAATCTAAATCCTCCATAACTTTTTTTAGGGTATAGACCGGATCGTCATCGGGTAAACTCAATTCATAGAAACTAAAGTTGATTTTCTGTTGACCTATTTCAAAAAAGTCGTTATAATAATTAACTGTGAGCATAGTTACATTATAACATGTAACGGAGAAAGATGGTTATCGTTAGCCATCTTTTTTTATGTAAAAACTTAAGGAGGAGTGACTCATTTTAAGTCACTCCTCCCTCTTTTATGACTGCCATTTCCCGACAGCCCCTTTTTATAGTTATTTAATCAGGTGAACATTAGTTATCTAATATATCTTTTCAAATACACCCCAATATTTAATCCAACACCAATAACATGGATATAAGTTCCTGCCATCCGGTATAACGAGAACAAAATCCTCTCGGATTACAACCAATTTCCTTGAATCCAAATTTTTTATAAAGTGCAATCGCATTTTTATTTTCAGCAACCACTTCAAGTTCCAATTGTCTATAGCCGGCAGTTTTTGCGCATTCAATACATGCCTTTGTTAATGCAGTGCCTATGCCTTTTCCATGATATGCTTTTTCAATACTTATCCCGAACTCTGCACGATGCTTTACCTTGTCTTTTGAGCCAACCGAAGAAATTCCTGCTAAACCTACAATTCTATCATCAACAAGCGCACAAATTTGTATCTCACAAGGGCTGTTTTCTTTATCTTCAAGGAATTTCTCTTTTTCCTCAACACTAAAATTTATTTCATCCGGATAAGAAAGGAGGAAGTCTGTTTCCTCACGGATAATCTTTGTATTCTCAAGCACTCCCTTGGCATCGGTAATTGTTGCATTCCTTATAATACAAAGCGTATTGTTTGCAAGTCTTATTTTTTTATAATATTTCAACTCATCATCTCCTCTAAACAACTATACTGTTATATGTATACCTATTAACGACATTATTAATTGTTGTAATAATCGCATTATATAACAACTTTAATGTTTTATATAGCATTTTGCGTTTTTATTATATCTGTTTTTAACCTTGTAATAAAAAAGTTTACATTATAAATCTTGTCTCTTATTCTTGAAAAACAAGTATTATCATTATCTGGGCAGGTATTTTCTCATTATTCTTTAGATTATAGCTTGTGTAATGAGGTCTTATATGACAAAACAATAAACCACATGATTAGCCGGTGGTTTACTAATTTTTTCTTAAATGTTTCGTCCATTTAGCCTTGTATCCATAAATCCATTCTATGTTCCATATATTCTCTTAACTCTTTTTTTGTCCAGAATCTTTGTAAATATTTTTCCAAATCACCTTCAACATCAACTTCTATAAACCATTCCTCATGATCAGTCCCAAATACGGTTGGATTTTCAGAGTTTACATCTTGGCTTACAACATAAATACAGTCAGGATATCCATATCCATAAAATAGCTGAACAAAATCCGGATCCTTATTATCAGTTACATCAAAGATTTCTTTAAATGAGTGCAAATAATCATTGAAGAAATCATTCCATTCTTCAAAATCCGTACTGCCTTCCTTAAAAGGAGTAAACATTTCACCACTCCAGAAATACTGTCCGTAAGCTTCTTCTGTTAAAATAAAATATTTTTCATATAATCTGTTGAAAAAAACATCTTTATCTTTTTTGTATAATTCTATATTTTCATCAACAAAATCTCCTAATCCTTCAATAGGTTCCTCATCATCTGCATTGGACCAAGGTGTATCAACATTCTTTCTATATAAAACTGTATCAAATGTAATACTGCATAAATCCTCGGCTAATGACTTTCCTGCTACCGATGATATATTTCCACCTAATTCTTCTATTCTCTCTAAAATCTCTCTCTTCATATTTTCCCTATCTTAAAAACGAAAAATAAGAAGAACAGCTTTCACTTAAATAAAGATCAAAATGTTCTTCTTAATTCTATAATACATTTATTTATTATCTTGCAGGATATTTTGCTCTGAAGCTTTCAAACCACTCAAGGTATTTAGCCACATTTGCTTTATTCTCAGGATCTTCATCAAACTCTTTAGTTTCTGCATCGACTCTCTCTTTGTCCTCAGCCGATAAAGCTCTCTCGGCAAATGTATATACTACTTCATCCTCTTTTCCTATATGTCTGTTAAGAAGTGTAGCATATCCGGCAGCATTTGTAATTATATCGAGCTTATTTAACGTGGACGGATCTTTTTCATATCTGTCGACAGCTTCTAAAAGCTCGTTCATATGAAGTCTTCCAAGGTCATGCTCTACAAGCATACCGTTTCTGATAAGTTTATCTGCTACAGGACCCAGCTTTTCAAGCATTATTTTGAAAAGGATCTTCTCTTCCTTTCCGTGATGAAGGTGGTCCGCATATGTCTTACCGAAAGCCACGCATTCTTTTACGAGCTTCGCATCTACTTCATTTCCCTCTATGATTGAGCAGCACATAGACTTCATGCTCTTGCAAAACTCTACTATATTCTTGTGTTCATCTACTAAAATTTCTATTCCGTACATATTACTCCCTTACCAACTTATATGAGCCATTTCCCAAAGCATAATATGTCAGACCGCTACCGTCAAACACGCCTTCAATCATGGCATTTCTTATTTCATAAAACAGTGCTACATTTGCACCTACTTCATCCCAGTACTGCTTGTGAATATCTACAGTTTCCTGCCACATAAGCTCATCACTGTCCTCATTCACAACCATATTTACACCGTCGCATGGCATTCCGCTTACAAATGTATTCTCATAATACTCAAAACCGTCAACAGGTGAAGCTCCGCTTTCAATAGCATTTTCCTTGCCGAAAGCTCTTGCACACTCACAGATAATACCGATTGCATCAGCATTGCCATCTGTAAGATTCTTTGCAACATATGCAAGTCTTCTCTCTACTATGGCTATCTTATCCTGTAACCAACCATGTATATTTGTCGGATCAATTATATTTCCAAGATCGCCCTCAGGAAGTGAACCGAACTTCTCATCTATATCGGCAAGAGCCGATACATTCAAGCCCTTATCCTTTGCTGTTGCTATTAAAGCATTTGTTAAATCGTTTTGTATCTTTATCTTTCTAAAAAGCCAATGATGTATTGGACCCAGTATTGCACTCATATCTTTATTCCTTTACTTAATTTATTTTATCTTTCTAACGGAAAAACTACAGTAAGCTGCATCTTAAAGCTCTCAATTGCATGAACTGAATGCGGCTTTCTTGCCGGCATCACTACGCTCTCTCCCGCATTTAATATATATTCTTTTCCGTCTACAATAAACTTTCCTGTTCCCTCAAGCACTGTAACCAAAGCATCTCCGTCAGACTCATGAGTTGAAATCTCCTCACCCTTTGAGAATGCGAAAACTGTAATGCTGACATACTTGTTCTGTGCCAGAGTCTTTGAAACCACCTGTCCGTCTGTTGCCTGAGCCAAATCAGCCAACTTTAAAACTTCTTCATGATTTATATTCTTTAAAAACTTATCCATATTCTTCTCCTTTATGGTAAAAAGCTTTAACCTTCATTACTCTTTCAGTATAGTATTTTTTTATATATTTTTCTGTAACAATTGTTAATTTTACAAATTTATTTTACACAATTTTTTTGGATTAAAAAAACCTGCCTCGTTTTCTCGAAACAGGTTTTTATTAAACTTATTAAAACTCTTTACCGCCGTTTACATTTATATCCGCATCTAAATTTTTATCAATCGCGGCTATTGCGGCTTCAAGTCCTCTCTTTATGTCCTCGAGTGCCATATAAGGAGCCACAGGTGTTCTTCTTGCTACCTGTGCAGGTATAAAAGGAACATGTGTAAATCCACCCTTTATATGAGGATATTTCTTTGCCAATGTATAGAGTACACCATACATCAAATGATTACATACAAAGGTTCCTGCCGTATTAGATACTGCAGCCGGAAGATTTGCCTCTCTGATTGCTTCTACCATCGCCTTTATAGGAAGTGTGGTAAAATAAGCATTCTCTCCGTCTTCAAAAATCTTTGTATCTATAGGCTGATTGCCCTCATTGTCCTTTATTCTGGCATCATCCACATTTATAGCAACTCTCTCAGGTGTTATCTCAAATCTTCCACCTGCCTGTCCTATACAAAGAACTACATCAGGTTTTTCTTCCTCAATAGCCTTTGCCACTGTATCTATTGACTTTCTGAATACGGTAGGTACTTCCAGCTTTACGATATCAAATCTTCCGATTTTATCAGCTACAAGCTTCACTGCCTCAAGCGCAGGATTTACAGCATCACCACCGAACGGATCAAAAGCCGTCAATAATAATTTCATATTTTATCCTTTCAAATGCTTATCTAAAAGCACATATATACATCAATACGATGTGAGTAACTAACATAACAATTGCAAAAGGCAATTGCATCTTTATTATTCCATACTTGTTCTTAGTCTCAAGAAGCGCAGCCGGCATAATATTGAAGTTTGCAGCCATAGGTGTCATCAAAGTACCGCAATATCCTGCTGTGAGTCCCATAGCACCTACTACTAAAGGATTTGCACCCTGGTTGATAAGGAATGGAATACCGATACCCACTGTAATAACAGAGAATGCCGCAAAACCGTTTCCCATAATTGCTGTAAAAAGTGCCATTGCAAGACAATATACAATAACAGCAATAATTCTGTTGTTATCAGGAATAATTGTCTCAATACCCTTTGCTATAACCTCACCGACCCCTGCTGCAGTAAATACTGCACCGAGAGCCGCCAAAACCTGTGGCAAAAGTCCTACAGGACCTACATTGTCCATAAGTCTTGTACCGTCTTTTACAGCATACTCTTTCTTGGCACCTGTTACAAAGAATACAACTATCAAAGCTATAAGAGCAGACAAACCTACAGCATTATTTGCCTGCTCTTCTTTCTTTAACACTAAAAGCCACATTTGTGCCTTTCTTTGTTTTAACCACCACTCTGTCAGCTTTTGTGATTTTTTCAGCTAAGGGTTGTCCCATTCTTTTGGCCACCTTCGGGCTCATTCTGATAAACTCTCTCTCAAATATAGAGCTGTTATCATTTGTATGCATCGGAAATGAAAGAAATCTTGAGCCTTTTTTCAAGGCGTATTCTACCGCTTCAGTAGTAATAAATGAATAATGTGTGGCGCCTATTATCACATCCGAATAATACATTGTGCCCTTCATTTTTTCTATTACTTCACCCGACTGTACACCGTCCGAGGAAAGTATGGTTATCTTCGGAATAACACCGCACTCAAAGGCCGCCAGCTCAAAAATATCGGCTTCTTTAATATGATTTTCATCGGTTATAAAATGTAATACCTCATTTTCCTTTGCCTCTATCCAGTTTTGTATAATACATCTTGCACCTGCAAGAGCTTTTACATTATCTTTAATACTGACAGCCACCAAAATACCCCCCTATGATATTTTTTAAATCATTAAAACAGTGCTTTACCCCTGTCCGTAATAAAAACCTGTCCGTTGCAAATATTTTCATGCTCGAAAAAAGCCACTTCCTCAGGGGTAACTTTATTCATTTCTGTAAACCCTTCTTTACATACCGATTCTTTTTCTATATCACATTTACAAAATAATACGGCACCGCTTGCTCTCCACGGTCTTGCCATATATCCCGGAAGACTTTTATAATTCTTATCCTTATTCTTTTCGATTCTGCATTTATAGAATGTAAATACTCCCTTCGGAGCACATATTATTCCGGGAGATGCCTCCTCTCCCGTATATCCGAGCCATATAAGATTACATTTTATAAAATCGGCTCTTGCATCTTCTTCACCGAAAATATAGTCTACATTGCCATAGATATTGCAGTTAATAAATCTTTGCCTGCCATGTCCTGCATATAATGTGTCCTGACTTGATTTGAAATTACAGCTTACAAATACGGAATTGTCGGCTTCACAGACCAAAGCCGCAGCTCTCTCTTTATTATGATACTCTCCCACTTTAATTTCAAGGGATAATCTCTCTTCATTTATTTCACATTTACTCTGTCCGTATTCTTCACTGCTGATTTTCTCAATGCCGTCTTTTATTTCACTCTCCGTCATATACAGATTAAAAGAGTTTTCAAAGTTTATATTCTCGGCTCTGAAATTATATGCAGATTTTTCAACTATTACAGTTGCGCCCCATCTTTTTGCAAAATGCTTTTCTTCTCCTTTATTTTCCTCAAAATAGCCCGACTCTCCTATGCTTTTATATTTATAGCCTATTCCATAATAAAAGCTTATTGTAGGGCTTACCCCCTCTTTTGCTCTCAATAAGATATCAGGTTTTGTAATAATCACCTGCTCAAAGTATTTTTCATCTGTAAGTATTATCTCTATCTTTTTATTAACTGTATTTATAAAATTAAGAGAGTGCATACACTCTCTTAAGCTGTTGTAATCGCAGTCTTCTTTTCCGACTGTGACTATTATTTTATTATCTTCTGTTTTCAATTAAATTTCACCCCTGTACATTCACAGTCCTCAATATTTTCCATAAAAGGATTATCATCTTTACTGCCTGTAATTTCTATATTCTTTAATATCAGCTTTTTTATATTCTTTGCAAATATTCCTCTTTTACACATAGTCGGGAAATTGTCCATCATTATCGGAACAACAGGCTTGATATTCTCATTCTTATCAAAATTCAATGTAATATTTTCAAGTACAATTTCCTCAATAGGCATCTCAGGCAGTCCATACAAACATACAAATATATTTTTTACATTTTCACATCTGATATCTCTTGCCGCTATTTTCCCGATCTTCGGAGTCTTTTCATTGACTTCCATCTTATCCTGATTTTGTACATAATCGGAATGTCCGTCAGGATCACAGAAATAGAACATATTTGCGGTAAAAGGCATGCATACATCTTTCATAAGAATGTTCTCAAAACAAATATTATCAAGTACGGATTTCTCTCCTCTGCCTCTTCTTGTCTTTATTCTAAGTCCTCTGTCCGTACCTTCAAATATACATTTTTCCACACTTACATCATATACTCCTGCCGCAACCTCGGAACCTATAGTCACACTTCCGTGACCTTTTCTGAATATTGAGTTTCTGATAACTATATTCTTTGCAGGCTTATAATGCTTAAGTGCCATATAGTATTTTCCGCTCTTTATTGCAACACAATCGTCTCCCACAGAAATATCCGCACCAAGTATAAGGACATTTTTGCAACTTTCAGGATCAAGTCCGTCAGTATTTGGAGAATTGTCAGGGTTCATAATTGTATTGTTTAAAAACAAAAGATTGTCACTGTAATAAGGATGAACAGTCCATGAAGGTGAATTCATTATACAAAGTCCCTGCATGGCTATGTTTTTACAATTATGTAAAAATACCGTATTCGGTCTCCATGCTATATTTTTCTTCTTTGCATCCTTCCACCAGTCAAGCATACCGGCATTGCCGTCCAGTATACCCTCACCGAATATGAGTACATTCTCCACACTTATTCCCGTAATAAGTGCGGCAAAGCAGTCCAGCGGATTACCTTCCCATGATCCTATATTGTACTCGTCATTCTCATCACTTGATTGTGTCATACCCGGTAGAATCGGATACTTTTTTCTGTCCTTTTCACCGATAAGTATGGCATCCTTATCTATCCAAATATCTATATTGCTCTTTAAAAATACCGGAGTACATAAATATTTTCCCTTAGGAATATAAACGGTACCGTCCTTAGGACAGGCATTTATTGCCGCCTGTATACATACCGAATCAGTCTTTACTCCGTCACCTGCAGCACCGAAATCTTTTACATTAAGAAGTACATATTCATATTCCGTATGAAAGCTTTTTTTATCGGAATCCTCATTCTCGCAAGTGATATATATATTATAATCACTGTCAGGAAGAAGATTGAAAATTGATATAACATTTTTATTTGTTGATATTTTCTTTTCACCATTTATAAAAACATCATATATTTTTTTATTTTCATAAGGAGTATCACAACCGACTTCAATTGTTACACTCCTTTTAAATACCTTTACAATTTCAAAGTCAATCATATGCCATACCCAACCTTATTATTTCCGTATATGCCATAAGAAGCGGTGCCACACCTTTGGCTTCATTTTTTACAACCGGTTCAGAGTAATAATACTCTGCGCTTCCGTCCCTGTTTTCCTTGCCTCCAAGTCCGGCTACAAGGCAAATTCCTCCAAGTGAGAGTTCTTCTCCCTCAACACACAGATACCTGTCCAAAATACCGTCAAATATCTTCTTTCCGATATCTTCAAATCTTTTCGGTAAAAGTTTATTTCTTACGGCCTTCAAAAAAGCATATGAAATAAGCGCACTTCCTGATGTCTCAAGGTAATTGTCTTTATCATCTTCCCTGTCTACCAGCTGATAAAACATTCCGCTATCATCCTGAAACTTAAGCAAATCGTTTGCAAGATTATAAAGCATCTCCTGTAATCTTCTGAATTCATAGTATAATGACTCATCAATGGCAAGTGCCGTATCCACAAGACTTAAGATAAACCATCCTATTGATCTCAACCAAAAATTTTTGCTTAAGCCGGTTTTCTTATCACACCAAAGCGACTGCCTTGACTCGTCATATCCGTGATAATACAGTCCTGTATTTGTATCTTTCATTATTCTTTCCACATTTTCAAACTGTGAAAAGCTGTTAATACAAAATCTCATCCTGTTATATTTTGTTTCATACTCCATATAAAATGGCTGTGCCATATAAAGTCCGTCAAGCCAAACCTGATAAGGATAAATTTTCTTATGCCAAAAATTACCTTCATTAGTCCTCGGCATGGTTTTAAGCTGAGAGTATACGGTATCCATAGCTTTTCTGTACTTTTTTTTACCTGTAAGTTCAAAAAGCTTAAAAAGATTCTTTCCGGGTCTTATATTGTCGATATTGTACTCTTCTATATCATAGGTATTTATACTTCCGTCCTCGTTTACAAATGCGGATACAAAATCATCGCAAAAGTTCAGATACTTTTTATCTCTCTTTATTTCATAAAGTTCAAGATATGCGCTTATCATGCAGGCGTCAATATAATTCCATTTGTTTTTACGTCCGCTTCTAATCTGCTCTATATTCCACATCGGTGAAGAGGCATCCGAGTTTTCCAATAAAAAATCAATATATTTATCAAGTAATATATATTTTTCTTTTTTTACCATATTAACCCTTTACTCCACCTGCAGATATTCCCTCTACAAACTGATTCTGTGCTATAAAGAATATAATTATTGAAGGTAGGATTGAAATAAGCGATGTTGAAAGTATCCTGTTCCATGCAAATCCTGCATCCGAGTCCATAGCAAGCTTTACAAATATAGTTGCAGGATATTTTGCAGGATTGTTTACATACAAAAGCGGTCCAAGGAAGTCATTACTTGCCCACATAAATTTAAAAAGTGCGCATGAAACAAGTGCCGGCTTTAACATAGGTACTATTACCTTTATCAAAGTCTGTATTTCATTACATCCGTCAATCTTTGCCGCTTCTTCAAGCTCCTTAGGTATATTTCTTAAAAACTGAATAAGCATAAATACAAAATATGTCTCGGTAGCAAACATTGAAGGAACAATGAGCGGCAGATAAAGCTTTGAGCCTACCCAGCCAAAAATATTGTACATAATATACTGCGGTACATTAAAAACCACCTGCGGCAGGAAAAGTGTAGACATAAGTATTGCAAATAATACACTTCTTCCGAAGAATTTAAATCTTCCGAAACCGTATGCCGTTAAAGTGGATGAAACTATTGTAAATATTACGGCAGGTATAACATATGAATATGTATTTAACATCGCCTTCCATATATTTATATCACCACCATAGTTTTTCATTGCATTTAAATATCCTTCAAATGTAGCCTTTTTCGGAAGAATATTAAGCCCTGAGAAAATCTCATTATTCGGCTTAAATGTAGCTCCGATCATCCATAAAAGCGGATATATCATAAATATTCCTACCGCAGTCAATACGGTATACCTTATTACAATTTGTATAGTTCTTTTTGTCTTCAGGCTCATTTTTATCTCTCCTCATCCGCATAGTAAACCCAACGTTTTTGTGAATAGAATGCTATCGCTGTCAAAACAAGTAAGATAACAAATAACACCCAGGCCTGTGCACTTGCCTTACCCATCTGATAGTTTTTAAATGCATTGTTGTATATCAAAAGTGACATCAAAGTAGTTGAACCTCTCGGTCCACCCTGTGTAATGATATAAGGTCCGTTAAACTCCTGAAATGCCTGTACAAGCTGAGTTATCAGATTATAAAATATTACAGGTGTGATAAGCGGTACCGTAACAGAGAAAAACTGTTTCCACTTTCCCGCACCGTCAATTGATGCCGCCTCATAAAGTTCAGCCGGAACTCCTTTAAGTGCAGCAAGGAATATGACCATTGCCGAACCGAACTGCCACATTCTAAGCAGTGATATGGAAAACAATGCCCAGTTGGGATCCGAGAAAAAGCTCGGTGCATGAAGTCCAATCATTGCAAATGCTGTCTGAATAAGTCCTTCATCTTTAAAAAGTGCCTTCCAAAGTACTGAAATAGCTACAGAACCTCCAAGGATTGAAGGAATATAGTATGCGGTTCTGAAAAAGTTTACACCCTTTATCTTAAAGTTTAATATATATGCGATAAACAGTGCGGCTACAAGCTTTAGCGGTACCGTTATAAATGCATATTTAAAAGTCACAATCAAAGCCTTGAGCTCGTTTTTATTTGTAAATACATCCACATAATTTTCTACAGTATACTTTGATATTCCCTTAAACAGGTGAAAATCCGTAAAGCTGAAATAAAGTGATGATGCAAAAGGATAGAGCTTAAAAACGCAGAATCCTATAAGCCATGGTAATATAAAAAGAAAACCTATATTATTTTTCAAAACTTTTTTAAATGTCTTATTTTTCAAAACAATTCTCCTTATAAAAGGGGGCTGTAAAACTACGGCCCCCTCTGTCAGATTAAAATATTTATTTTGCAAACTTAGTTGCTTACATTGCTGAATCCGTCAAAGAGCATCTTTGCGCCGTCCTCGGCACTGTAATCTCCATAGCTTACGCCGCCGAATACTTCTGTATAAAGTCCGCTTGAACCCTTAAGTGATGAATCATCAAATTTAGGACTCATACTGAACTCTGCCGCTTCAAGAACCTTCTTATGTGCATCACCTGTCATAGGATTTATTTTATCTGCCTTTGTAAGCTGCTCAAGAGCCACCTTTGAAGCCGGTATTCCTCTTTCTGTTCCGATTATCTCTATACCTTCAGGATCGTTTACAAGGAAGTTAAGTAACATTGCAGCTTCCTTCGGATGCTGTGATTTTGCAGATATTGCATAAAGCATTGATATCTTTGTGAATACTCCTGTATTGCTTCCGTCTGCAAGATCCTTAAACTCTTCACCTACAACAAGTTCTCTTGCATCTCCCAATGCCTTTTTAAACTTGCTTGCCGAGCTGTCCCACTCTAAAATACCTGCATATTTTCCACTGATAAACTTCTCGTTTACATCAAAGCTTGCCGCACCGTCGCCGTCTACAGTCTTTATTGAAGGAATAACATGGTCCGCTTCAAGTGACTGAATAAACTCTATACCGTCCTTTATCTGATCCTCAGTGAAGTTGAACTTTCCATCGTCACTAAAGATTGCTTCCTTATATTTAGCCTGAAGATAGAATGTCATAAATATTGCTCTGTCATACTGTCCCATTGCCAGAGGATAATAGTCATCTCCAAGTTTCTCTTTAAATGTGGCACCTGCCGCTCTAAGCTCCGCAAGAGACTTAGGTGTATCAATACCCGCCTCATCAAAGGTTGTCTTATCCCAATAGAAAATTCTTCCGGTCTCGGCTATAGGCACACCTGCAAGTCCGCCCTTTGAATCTTTTGATCTCTCAAGAAGTGCACTGTCATACTGAGTAAGATCTATAACATCAGATACAGTGTTTAAATCAAGGAAGGTATCACCGTTTGCATCATAGTTACTTATCCAGTCCATATTTATCTGTGAAAGATCTGCCGCCGTACCTGACTGGAACTCCAAGGCCCTTGCAGTTTCCCAGTCTGTCCATGCACCGAAGTTTACTTCAACCTTTATATCAGGATTCTTTGCCATAAAAGCGTCTACAGCCTTTTTTGTCGCCTCATGTCTGGAATCTCCGCCCCACCAGTTAAATGTGATTGTAACAGGACCTGAAGATCCGTCTTCACTCTTTGCTGTTGTACTCTCTCCGGTTTGTGCTTCCTTTGAAACATCCTTACCTGCATTTCCTGTACACGCTGTTAATGAACCTGCCAATAAAACAGCCATTGCCAAACTTAACTTTTTCATCATAATTCTCCTCTTTTTTTATTATAAATATTTATTTTTATAATTTCTTATAACAAAGCAAATCACTGTCACAGACATAACTGTTATAGAAATATTGCTTACCATCATTACTATACCTATACTTGCATCTTTTAAATTTGTAAAATTTTGAAGAAAGTAAAGTACCGGTATTCTGAATACAAAGACTCTTGATATATTAAGAATCATTGTTATCCTTGTCTTTCCCAAACCGTAAAGTAATGACATCACCGCCGCATTGACTCCCAGGAATAACGAGCCTACGGCTTCGTATCTGTAAACTTCTTTGATCATTTTTGCAAAATTAATATTTCCTCCTGCAAAAATATTACTTAAGAAATCCAGTCCCAGTAAAGTTGCCGTGCATATTATAAATCCCATTACGGTATTTACAATTGCAGTATTATAAAATGCGCTTAACACTCTCCTATATTTGCCTGCACCGAAGTTCTGGCTTATTATTGCACTGCTGCCGTCTTGAAATCCGTTTTGCGGTGATGTTGTAATTCCTCCAAGAGTATTTGATACTCCCAATGCTCCAACCATCAAAGCTCCGTATACGGTACTCATGCTGTTTATAAGGGTCTTTCCCAAAGAAAAGAATATCTTTTCCGCCACAACAGGAATTGAAAGCATATACATATCATTTACCACATTTTTTCTAAAGCTTACAAACTTTAGATCAAATGAGAAAATACTTTCTTTTCCAAAACTGTTATATATTGCAAATATAAGCAATATACTCTGAGACAATAAGGTGGCAATTGCAATCATATGCAATCCGCCGTTGAATATGTATACAAATATTGCTGTAAGTATAAGCTTTGATACCAGTACAAGCATATTCATCCACAGTATTCTTGATGTATTCCCCCTTGACCTCTCCACTGCAATATAAATATTATTTATAAAACTTACAGCCATGGTCAAAATTTCAATACTGAAATATGAAGCACCGGCTTTTATAAGTATATCCGGTGTTGCCGCCAGTTTTAAAAACGGTTCTGTCAGCGGAATGAATACAGCCAACATCAAAACCGCAAATACTGCAGCTGTCAAATAAACAGTACTTACTCTTTTTTTGACCATATCATAGTCGCCCTCTCCGAATGCGCTTGAAATCTTTATTCCGGCACTTACTGAAAGACCGCCCGATATGGCAGACAATAAAGCTATAAGCTGTGACAAATATGCTACCGCGGAAACCGATTCGGCATTTATATGGGCAGCCATTATTGTGTCAAATATTTTGAACAACTGACTGAGTCCCTGATATATCGCCAGCGGCATACCTGTATAAATAACCAATGCAAGCATATCACCATTTAAACTTCTCTCTCTAAATGCTTCATCCCTGCTACATTTGATACTTTCACTCATACTTTTGCCTTTCGTTTAACTAATTTATACAACAGCTTAAGCCAAAAAACCAACTGAAAATAGTGCAAAACAAAGTAAACTACTGTTTTTTTGTTATTTTTAATTAAGTACTGTGTTATAATATTTTTAATCACTGATTTAAGGAGGCCTCATGAGAGTATCAAATTCCGATATTGACAGAATTTATGTGAATATCGCTACAAGAAATAACAGCTATAAATTTAATATGTCTGACAATCACTTTCATATGTATTATGAATTATATTATTGCAAGGCTTCAAAATGTACTTTTTTTATAGAGAATCAAATGCTTGAGATGAATACAGGAGATTTTTTGCTTATTCCGCCAAGAGAAATGCACTATACAAAATATACTTCCGATACTCCATGTGTGAGAATAAATATTTACTTTAAATACAGCGATCTTGTTGACAATATTTATATAAACAATGACACTTTTAAAAACTATTTTTCAAGCAAAGAGGTATTCCATGTGCCTGCAGCCTATCAAGGTAAAATAAATGAGCATCTGCAAAGTATGCTTACGGAGGATAAGCTTGATGATGAACACAGCTCAAAAACTCTCAGGCTTTTATTGAAAGAATTATTCCTGTACTGTATCAGACTCTGCTCTTTTAACCGCTCTACACCGGCTATTATCAATACCACCGACGAGCATATGCTGACATTGGCAAAGTATATCACGGACAATTATGATAAACCTCTAACACTTAATGATATTGCGGATATGGCAGGTCTAAGTTATACCTACTTCAGTAAAAAATTTAAAAATACTACAGGAATGAGATTTAAAGAATATCTGAACTATGTAAGGTTAAAGCAGGCCGCCACAAAGCTTGCCACCACAAAACTTACCGTAACAGATATAGCAATGAGCTGCGGATTCAATGACAGCAACTACTTTAAGGACGCATTTAAAAAAACCTACGGTCTTTCTCCCAGACATTACAGAAAATCAAGTGATGCACAGATTGATGAATAAATTATGTCTAAATTTTTAATAAATACTTACACTCTTCTACATTTATTATATTGTATTTAATGTTACTATTATTATAAGCTTTACACTTGATTGTTTTATTAGGAGGATGAGTATATGAAAAATAGATTAAGTTTTTGTAAGGTAAGCGCAGGTATGTTGATATTTGCCCTCAGCACACCTGCCTTACTTGTAGGATGTTCAGGACCACAGCCTAAAACAGAAGGTGCAATTTATGATACCGGAAAGGTGGCTGAATATGCCGCTCCTTATGTAAGTTATGATGCAAATTATAATACTGAGGAATACAATGCTGTTGATGAAAGTAACTTCAAAGCTGTAGCTACTTCACCACTTTCCACATTTGCAGCTGATGTAGACACGGCGTCTTATGCAAATATCAGGCGTTTTATAAATTCGGGAGAATTACCACCTGCCGATGCGGTAAGGATTGAGGAAATGCTCAATTATTTCCACTATGACTATCCGCAGCCAAATGATGGTGAGCCATTCTCGGTAACTACTGAAATTTCCGCATGTCCATGGAATCCCAACACCAAGCTGATGATGGTAGGAATGCAGGCTAAAAATATGGAGGAACTTGAAAAGAAACCTTCAAATCTTGTATTCCTTATAGACGTATCAGGATCTATGGAAGAACCGAATAAATTGCCTCTTGTTAAAAATGCATTCTTGCTTCTTTGCGAACAGTTAAAAGAAAATGATACTGTTTCCATAGTTACATATGCAGGAAGCGATCAGGTTGTACTTGAAGGTGCAAAGGGATCGGATTCAAAAGAAATAATGGCTGCTATAGAAGATTTGGAAGCCGGAGGAAGTACTGCAGGATCTGAAGGTATCAAGACCGCTTATGAAATTGCCGGAAAATACTTTAAAGCAGACGGAAATAACAGAGTTATACTTGCTACCGACGGTGATTTGAATGTCGGAATCACAAGTGAAGGCGAACTTACAAGGCTTATAAAGAAAGAAAAAGAAAGCGGTGTATTCCTTTCCGTTCTGGGATTCGGTACTGAGAACATAAAGGACAATAAGATGGAGGCACTGGCTGACAACGGAAACGGAAATTATTCATATATCGATTCAAGATTTGAAGCAAAGAAAGTACTTTCAGAAGAGCTTGGTGCAAACTTCTTTACTGTAGCAAAGGATGTAAAGTTCCAGTTGGAATTCAACCCTAAATTTATAAAGGGATACAGACTGATAGGCTACGAAAATCGTATCATGGATGATGAGGACTTTAAGGATGATACCAAAGATGGCGGTGAAATAGGCTCAGGACATAGAGTAACCGTATTATATGAAATAGTTGACAATGATTCACCTATGGAAATAGGTTCAGACCTTAAATATCAAACCGCTGTCGCCAACGATTCAAATGATCTTTTAAATATTGCAGTAAGATATAAGGAGCCTGATTCCGAAACAAGTAAGGAATTAAACTCCCCTGTTACAACTGAATCCATCAAAACCGAGATGTCAGATAATATGAAGTTCGCCGCCGCAGTGGCAGAGACCGGCATGTTACTTCGTGATTCGGAGTTTAAGGGCAAATCAAGTTATGACAGCGTTGTGTCATTACTTGATTCAATTCCCGATATCAAAAATGATACAAGCAAGTTGGAATTTTTATTGCTTGTAAAAAAGATGGCTACCCTGGTGAAAGAACAATAAAAATATAATTATAGAAATATCGGCTTTATCCTAAAATAAAGCCGGTATTTTTATATTTACATCCCCCTATAGTTTTCATAGCGTCAGACTATACGTCTACATTAAATATATTGTCCATATTGGTGTAAAACACCGGCAAGTCAAGATGTTTTAACTTTCCTGTCTCATAAACACATTTACATCCATACATCATATCCCCTACATCACTATGTAAGGTCATGATTCTTCGTGTAAGTTCATTCTTTTTAAACATTTGTTTCATAATGATTCCTGCAAATGTTGCCAGAATTCTATAAGGAAGAAGTTCATTTTTATATAAACTTAAGTCTACTCCTCTTGTCTTTACCACCTGAAGCGTCTCCCTTATTGACTTTACTGCAACAGAAAGAGCATGTACATCATTCATCAGATTAAGAGCAAGCTCTTTTGGATTTTCAATTTCTCCTTCCCTTGCAGCAGAAGAGGTGACCCCTGCATTGATGGCCATATGAATCCATATCCATTCCACCATATCGTGAGGAATCTCCGTTTTCAAATTTGCAGATTCAAGAAGTGCTTTTAAAGCTTTGTAATTGGAAATCTCAGCTTTTCCCTCACCTTCCAGCATAATATGGTCAAAGAGAACACATTCCAAGTTATTCTGCAAAAGTCTTCCACCTGCGGTAGGGAAACCTATAATATAAGTATATTCACCTACTATTTCGTTCAGCTCTTCTCGACTGTTCCAAAAGTTACAAAACAAAATCAGGCTTCCTCTAATATGGTTTTGTGAAAGTGTTGCTATAGCGTCCTTTATTCTCCCGCTTGCCACACTCAAAATAATAAAATCATACTCTGCATTCGAATCCGCAATGTTCACCTTGTATTGATCTCTTTTTTCATCTCCTTTTTTGTTATAGCGTCCGTCTAATAAACTGATATTTAGACTTTTCGGTGCTTTCGCTTTTTTCCCCTCTCTCAGCAAATGCTCGACTTGATGCCCGGCTTTTTGGAACACATACCCGTACGTTGTGCCTATGACACCAAGACCTACTATGCATATTCTCATAAATCCTGCCTTCTTTCTTCTATTCTCCATCCGATAATCCAAGCAAGAACCAAAAGGTAATTTTCCACAGCACCGATTAAATTTACCATTTGATGCATCTTCAGATAATGTACAAAATGATTGCTTCCGATACCGATTCCTCCAAGGACCAGAGCAAGTAAAATTGACTTTAGATAGGTCCAATTGTAATTCCTATATGCTGTAATCAATATAACCAAAACGGCAATATTCCAAAATCCGATTTCTCTCTGCCATCCTGTAGAAATTCCATACGCAGAGTTTCTTCCCATATATTCCGGTGCGAAAATCTGTATGATCGCCGCACCGGATATCGCTATGATAAGAATGATAAACAGCACACGCAGGAAAAGATTCATTTTTTTCTGATGCATTGCCTGTTCTTTCTTCATTCCTTCGCCCCCTCTACTAAGACCTTGCTGATAAAATGCATTGTTCCCGTTTTTGCCCCAAGTGACTTCTCCAACATATCGATATACACCTCTACATCTTTTTCACCAAAATTTCCATAATCAAACATATGCTGACTCATAACCAGAAGCATCTTCACTCGCTCTTCAATATAATTACACATAAATATCCCCTGTGCTATTCCTTCTTTAACAATCTCTGCCAGAATAGGTACAGCCACCTCTACAATTTTCTTGCACATTTTATCATGCATAATAATATTTTCTTTTCTTTCCAACACATCTGTAATCACTGCTTCCTCTTTATCAGGACGAAAGGCATTCACAACCGAAACCAGCTTTTCAGGTATGGAAAGCGGTTTCGTAAGAATCTCTTTGGCTACGGTGCTCTCCTTCTCTATCATCTTTTCAATAACCGCTTCCAGCGTTGCCTCTTTGCTTGCAAAATAATAATAATACGTACCTTTTGCGATACCGGCTTTAGCCACAATCTCATCAATACTTGTATTCTCATATCCTTTTTCTATAAACATTCGATAGGCAAGATTTAGAAGTTCCTGTTTTCTTTGTTCACCTTTTTTCATTACCCCTCTCCTTTTCGACTAATAGTCGACTTTTATTATAGAATGCCACTTACTCACCGTCAATACTTTTTTCGACTATCAGTCGATAATTATTTTGAGAAATAAAAAAGACACCTGCATCTTAGCAAGTGCCATAGTATTTACTACAACAAATAGTTACTATACATATTTTATTTTAATAATAATCAAATAAAACTATACTTCCTCCCCGCATTCAAAAACATATCTATCTTTTCATTTGTTGTTGCGAGGGGGAGGTTGCATCCCGGAGTGAGCATAAATCCTTTTTTGCATTTCTTTCCGGCAAGAATACATCTCTTCACTTCATCTTCTATATTTTCCTGTGTTCCGTTGCAGATTGTGTAAACCGGTGCTACATTTCCTGCAACCATCTTTGAATCTGCAAAAAACTCACAAGTCTCATCTATATCCATCTCATTGTCCACACTAAAGAGGCCTATATCCAGATTTTTTACATGTTCCCACACCTTTTTTGTATTACCACAAACATGATAGCTTGGTGCTCTGCCTGATTTTTCCTTGATATAAGAGCTGATTTCCAAAGTGTATGGATATGCAAAGTCCTTATACATTTTGGGGCTTATCATAGTACATGAGGCTATAGGATCCGCCATTGAAAAACCTATATCCAATACATTAAAAATATCCACGACCTTTTTTACATTATCTGTTATATATCTCAAAAATTCATGCACCTTATCAGGTGATTTTATCATAGCTTTTAAAAGTTTATCTGTTCCAAGTACAAATCCTGCCAAAGTTAGCGGTCCTGATACAGAAGCTCCCACTCCACAAAATCCGTCTGCAACTTCTCGTAGCCTTGCAGTCGCATTATAATACATCTTTAAGTTTCCGCTATCAAGTGTGATATCCTTTAACTTATAAACCTCATCAATACTGTTTATAGGATGACTCTCAACATATATCAGCCCCTGCTCGGGGTAGTGCGGCACTACTCCCATTGCCTCTGCAATGCCGTAGGCATTTGGACCTACTCCCATTCCGTCCAGACCGAATCGGTTCATAGATACTATATCTCCCATTACAAGGCTGTCTTCATTTCTCCAATACTCTCTTGTATTTTTTCCTATAAGTCTTGCCTTTATCTCGCCCAAAAAAGGATCCATCATTATTCTGTCATAATCTCTTTTTTCAGCTATTGCTTTTGCTCTTTCCACAGGTGTCATCTTATCATTAGGATGAATCTTAAGTTCCATATATTTTCTCCATTATCAATCAAATCTCAAAGCCTTTGCAAATATTTTTTCATACTCTTCAAGCTTTGAAAGTTCAAAATACTCAGTCTCCACAGAGATTTCAGTCATATACTCTATCGCATTTTTATCAAGAAGAGCCGTATACGCTCCGGTCAAAGAGGTATTTCCAAGGTATTCCACCTTTCCCTCAAATTCCTTAGACAATAGTCCCACTCCAAAGAAAGAGTCCATACTTATATACTTACCGAACTGCCCGGCTATACACACTCTTGTTATATCACAGGTTTCAATTCCGGCTTTTTTTATAAGAGCTCTTATTCCTGAAAGTATCGCTCCCTTGGCAAGCTGTACCTGCCTTATGTCTTTTGCTGTAAAATAAAGATTATCATTTATTTTTATAAAAGGCTTACCGGAATCGTCTGCTTTAATAAAACTATGATTACTGTCAAGACATTTTTTATCAATAGCACCCATTTTATTTATAAAGCCTGCCTTTAAAAGCTCTCTTACCATAGAAAGTACACCGCTGCCACATATTCCGATCGGCTCTGTATTTCCGATAGTAGTATAAGAGATATCGGCCTCATCAATGTGAAAATCATCTATCGCACCTATTCCTGCTCTTATACCGCATGAAATATTCATACCTTCAAGTGCAGGCCCTATAGCACATGAGGTGGCTAAAATATTATTATCTGTTTTTAGAAGCATTTCACCATTTGTTCCGATATCTATAAAAAGTATATTTTTATCTTTATCGTCACAAATACCGCTTGCATATACTCCTGATACTATATCAGAACCCAAAAATCCTGATATATGCGGTAATGTTATAAGTGTAGCATAAATATCAATACCGATATCTTTTGCACATACTCTTTTTACTTCTGTAAATCCCGGTAAAAACGGAAATTTACCAAGGCTCTCAACACTCTCTCCAAGTAAGATATGACACATTGTAGTATTTGCTGAAACTGCAAGTTCCGCTATATCCTCTTTCTTTATATTGCTCTCATCAAGTAATTTATTTATAAGCGTATTCAAAGTATCCACTATACTTTTTTGTAAAGCCAAAAGTCCTCTGGGATTTTCCAATGTAAATGCAATTCTACTCATCACATCAAAGCCGAATTTGACCTGTGAGTTCACATCGGCAACCTTTGAAATAATCTTAGCATTCTTTAGATCTATAAGCTCCATAGCCACTGTAGTAGTTCCTATATCTATAGCAATGCCGTACTTTTCTTGTATATTTGTATGTATGATTTTAGGTGTAAAACTCTCGGTAAGTACGATACTGTCAGGCTTTTTTTCTGATTCAAAAGATTTTAATATAAACTCTTTATCCACTTCATCTATGGAATGCATACAGGCAAGCCTATATCCGGATTTTATATTTTCTTCTCCCAAAAGTTTTCTCTCACTTATGGAAACATCCGTACTTTCAAGCTTTATCTTGCATTTCCCACATACACCAAGTCCATTGCATGCAGCATCTATATGAATATTTTTCTCTCTTAAAAACTCCAATATCGTCATATTTAATCCAATCTAAAAGCTGTAATCCTACCAATTTCACCACGAAAATGTATACATATGCCGGCTGTTATATGCTCACCATGTTTTGATAATATAGCCTCAACTATTGAGGAATAACTGCCTTCAAGTTCTATCTGCTTAAAGTAAAAATCTCCATATGATTTCAATAGATTACTAAGTTTGGGGCATAGATGAAGTCTACAATCATTAGACTCACATAAATTCTTTAATTTATATATAAGATTAAGCAAAATAGTATCAATATATACTCTTGCACCTTTTTTACCCAAAAATTCAATACTTGATAGCGGATCGGCAAGACTTATTATTTTAAATCCATCTGATATTGCTGTATCTACTCTTTTTATCAGCTCGGTTTCTATCTCATGGATTTTTTCTTTTATAATATCTTTGGGTTCATCCGATAACCTGTCATATTTTATTAAGTACTTATATACAGTATTAAGCTCACCGATATTATCAAAAGTCTGTAATATGCCTTCAAGCTCATACACATTCTCTTTATATAATTTATTATAAACATCATCTGCCGGATATTTATCATTATACCCGCAAAATAATATATCTCTCATTGGCTTAGGCCTGATTGCAAAGCTTTTTTGCTACACTTACAGCTTCTATGGCATTATCCGAATATGCATCTGCACCTATCTGCATTGCAAAGTTATGGGTGATCGGACCGCCTCCCACCATAACTTTTACATTGTCACGATATCCGCTTTCTACAAGTCCCTCTATAACCCTTTGCATTCCATACATTGTTGTTGACATCAAAGAAGACATACATATAAGCCCTGCCTGATGTTTAATCGCAGCCTTTACAAAATCTTCTACAGCAACATCTCTTCCAAGATCTATCATCTCAAAACCGGCGGTTTCAAGCATTATCTTTACAAGATTTTTCCCGATGTCATGTGTATCACCCTCTATTACACCGATTACCGCCTTTATCTTCTTATCGACATTCCCCTCTATTTTCCCTTTTAATACATCAATACCTGCATACATCGCATCGGCACAGAGTAATAATTCCGCTATATAATATTCCTCTTCATCATAAAGCTTACCGGCTTCCTCCATTCCCACAGTCAATCCGTCAAGTATACCCTCTTTTGCCGGATAACCTGCCTGCAGATATTCCTTTGCAATATCAACAATCGCTTCATCTTCCATATCTCTTACATAATCCGCCATCAGTCTCAAAAGTTCTTCTTTACTTCTCATATTAAATATCTGCTTAAAGCCTCCAAAATTTTCTCTTCAATACTTACTATCTTAATATAAAAACATATGAAGCTATTATATATCTTTTGAATAAAAAGTATACTTTTATCGTTTTTTTGAATATATATAGATGTTTCTATATATATTTGATATAATTTCTAAGCATTTAAATTCAAAAGAAAGGGTATGAATTTACAAAATTATGAAAAAAATCTTATCATTCGGACTTGCCGGCATGATGCTTGCAAGTACACTTCTGGCAGGATGTTCTACAACTGCAAAACCGGAAAGTACAGAGGCAAACAAGGAAGCAGCAGAGTCTACAACAGCAGGTACATCATCAGAAAAAACTGTGATCAAATTATTGGTTCCCGGCTATGACGGCGGATATTTAAAGAAAGAGCTTGATAACGGTATCGCAGGATTTGAAAAGGAAAATGAGGGTGTAGAAGTGGAAATAGTATCCGTAGGTTGGGATGAACTCAACTCAAAGATAGTTTCACTTTATCAGGCAGGCGATGCACCTGATATCATGCTTACAGGTTCAAGAACATTAAAGCAGCTTGCTACTCTCGGTATAGCTGAGGATTTAAGTTCTTATATAACAGACGATTTTAAGGCAAACAGAGTTGAGTCTGTTTTGGCAACAGGAAGCGTTGACGGAAAGCAATACGGTATTCCTATGGCATTCTCATCAAGAGCCTTATATTACAGAAGCGATTTGATAGAAACACCACCAACAAACTGGGACGAACTTTTAGCAACTGCTAAAGAAGTTCACAGCTCTAATCCTGATGTGTATGGATTTGCAATTCCTACAGATATCACAAGCGGAACTGATGAACTTTTAAACTTTATATATCAAAACGGTGGTGCTTTGGTAGATGATAAGGGGGAGATTACATTTGATACTGAAGCAAATGTAGGTACTTTAGAATATCTTAAACAGTTCAATGATGAAAAGCTTGTTCCGGATGTTGTAAGCACTGCAAGAGGTGACCAGGCTACATTATTTGCAAACGGTAATCTTGCAATGTTCGTATCAGGTCCATGGGAGAAGGAAACTCTTGATAAGGCCGCTGACACAGCACCTTACAAGGTAGCAGTACTTCCTGAAGGCAAGCAAAAGGCTGAAACCTTGGTAACAGACTCATATGTTATCTCAAGTATCAGCAAGAACAAAGATCTTGCATGGAAATTTGTAGAATTTATGGGACAGCCTGAATATCAAAGACCTGTATCAGAGGCTTTCGGTTGGTTCCCTATATTAAAGGAAGAGTTTGAGGATGAAAGATTCAAGACTGAGTTTATGCAGGCATTTGCCGCAAGCATAGAGTACGGTATCAGTGAGCCGCAGGTAGAGGATTGGGACAGCTTCAACAAGGCATTCCTTACTGCTGTACAAAAAGCTCTTACAGGTGAGATGGGAGCAAAAGAGGCATTAGATGAGGCACAGTCTGAAGTCGCAAAATAAAGTCTCTTCAAATAGAGCCGATTTTCAAAAAAGATTTCAACCTTATATATTGCTGCTGCCTCTTTTCGTAGTAGTGGCATTATTATTTGGATACCCGATATATCGCATTATATCGGGGTCTTTTTTTAAGATTGCAATCATCAACGGTGAAATGAACTTTGTCGGTCTTGAAAATTTCAAGAAAGTTTTCAGTGCGAAATTCTTTCTTCCTACTCTCTCACTCACTTTCAGATATGCTGTAGTTACTGTTTTTCTTAAATTGTCTTTGGGATTTATCATGGCATTATTTATGAACAGTGATATGTACTTTTCAAAGTTTCTAAAGTTTATGTCACTCCTGCCATGGGCAATGCAACAGGTGGCTGTAGCTGTTATATGGAAGTGGATACTGGATGGAAATTACGGCTATCTGAATTTCTATCTTCAAAAACTTGGATTGATACATGAAAATATAAGCTTTCTTTCAAATCCGGGTATGGCATTTTTTGCCGCTTCATTTGTGGATACCTGGCTTGGACTTCCAATGGTCTCCATGATATTTATGGCCGGGCTTTCAAATATTAATTCTTCACTTTATGAGAGTGCAAAAATAGACGGTGCAGGTGTTATAAGCAGATTCTTTCATATCACCTGTCCATGTATAAAGAGAGTATTTCTGGTTACATTAACTTTGGTAGGTATATGGACATTCAATTCCTTTAATGTTATCTTTGTTCTTACCGGTGGTGGACCTATGAGAAGTACTGAAACTCTAATGCTGAAAATATATGAGCAGGCTTTCTCAAAGTTTAATCTGGGAGCTGCATATGCACTCTCCTCTGTAGTAGTTATAATACTATTTATCTTTACAATGCTTTATTATAAGCTTGAAGTGGAGGAGGATTGATATGATTTTAAAAAGAAAAATATTCAAAGCCATAAGAACATTCTTTTACTCTGTATTTGTTTTTATATTTATCAGTCCCATATTTATTATGTTAAATACCTCTCTAAAAAAATATGAGGATATAACAAAATGGCCACCTACATGGTTTAGGGCTCCACTTGAATGGGTTAATTATAAGACTGTTTTAATAGGTGAAAAAAGCATATTGCCTGCACTTTTGACAAGCTTCTATGTTTCCACAGCTTCGGCAATCATTTGTCTTTTGATAGGAATTTTAGCCGCATATGCTGTGGCAAGGTATAAATTTAAACTTAGAAAAACCGTGCTTTTGATTATAATACTGACTCAGATGTTTTCAGAGGTAATACTTGCCTCACCGATATATATTGTATTTAAAAATCTTGGATTACTTGATACCAAACTTGCACTTATTATTGCAAATGTAGCTGTATGCCTACCTATGAGTCTCTGGCTTTTGTACTCCTATATAAAGGATATACCTGTAACTCTTGAGGAAGCCGCATGGATGGACGGTGCTACAAGGCTTGAAGGCGTAAGATTTATTCTTGCCCCTTTGATACTTCCGGGTCTGCTTACAACAGGGCTTTTTTCCTTTATCAGAGCTTATGGCGACCTGCTTTTTGCCAGAACATTTATATTGTCACCGGAAAACAGAACTGTAGCTATGGCACTTACAGATTATCAGTCACTTTATAAGACAACCTGGGAAACTCAGATGGCTACAAGTTTCATCACAATGATTCCTACACTTATAATATTTATTTTCATTCAAAAATTTCTTATAAAAGGGCTGCTTGGAGACAGTATCAAGGGCTAAAAAAGAGTAAAACCTTAATATGGGGTTTTACTCTTTTTATATTATTTATATTGATAAATTTTCTCACCGTTTTTTTCCGCAAGAATATCAAAATTAAAGTCTGATAGATCGGCTTTTAGTACCGCTCTTTCCTCTTTATTCTTCCATTCCATAAGAATCTTACTTTCACTGCATTTCATAGTAAATTCACTCTCATTTGAAAATACAGGGAATGTATGGCGGAATCTAAGCATTTCAAGCTGCTTTAAGACGATATCTCTTTGTAATCCGGCTTCCATCTCTTTAGTAGTCAGATTTGTACGGTTGATTTCCTTATGTCCTCCGGCTCCCGCTCTCTTTACCGCTTCGTGATCATTCTTTCCTGCAAAAAGATCTAAATACCACACTTGTGGCTTTCCCGGCATAAAGATTTGAATAGCTCTGGCAAGAAGCATTCTCTTATCCTCTTCACCCAGTGCACTGTAGTAAGTTGCATTTACCTGATAATATACATTCTTTTGGCCGTGCAGATCCTTTACATATCCGCCTCGTTTTACAACTGTATCTATGACGGATTGAATCCTTTCCTCACTGATAAGTCCCTTTAAATCAAGTAGAGGTATTCCGTCATGGCAGCCGAGCATATTTACGACTTGTATCTTCTTTTCTACAAGCTCATCCGCCCATTTTTTTAAGACTTCGCCTGATTGCTGTTCAAAAGCATCTATAATAAGTCCCGGAAGGAAGAAATCATAAGTCATATAACCCTTATTTGCTATCTTCTCATAGATTTTCTCCTCATAACTTGCGTGAATCTCAGGTAGTAGTCTCACATTGTATTTATCAGCCAATTCTCTCACCTTTGTAAGTACATCCCAGGTTGCAGGCTCATTTAAGAAATTCTTCTCACCTACCTCTTTCGGAGCATAGGCAAAAGCATCCAGTCTGACTATCTTGGCACCGTAATCTGCCAATGTCCTTAAAGTATTATCATAAAACTCCCAAACAAGAGGAGATTTTATATTAAGATCCATCTGTCCAAGATATTTTCTCTCACACTCCAGCTTCTCACAAAGTTCTTTCTTTTGATCATCACTAAGTTTATTGCTGTAGATATTTGACTCGTTTAAAATTTTTTCAGGTGATTTACCCTCACAAAGCCCCTTATTTAATAGATTTGCCAATCCGTCCGCTATACCGTACTGTACTCCTGTAATATTTCTGATATCCACAGCATCCAAAGTCGGATATCTTACTTCCTGATAAAATGTATTCCAATAAGGAACTTCTTTTCCATCAGGAAATCTAACCATCAGTATCGGCAGGCCCGGTTTTCTAAAGAACATATCCTTTATAAGCTCATGTTTTGGCTGTATATAACCTGACTCAGTCATCTCGCCGCAGCCATCCCAAAATTTATTCCAATCAATGAAAAAATCTCTGTACTCTGACTTCTCACCGTTTTTTATAATATCCTGAAACTGTTTGGAAAGCACCGAAGCATGATTCAGTATAAAATCAAGCTTTAAATCAACTCCAAGCTCATCAAGCTTTTCCAAATCCTCTTTTTTTGCAAAAAGCTCATTTAAAGAATAATCAATTACTGAAAAACCTCTGTCGAGATCTGTATGGAAGAGACTTGGCAGTATATAAAAAGATGAAAATACATCCTTTAATTCATTTTTACTGAGGAAATTTGCAATATCACTTAAGTTCCCACCAAGACTGTCCGGATATGCATTAAGCATCGGACCGTTATTATTTTTATTCACACTACCCACCTACATTCCTATATATTTACAATATTCTTCATAGCTTAGTCTGTCACCGCTTGGAGTAATAATTATCTTTGCCTTATGTGCCTGATTTATCAGTGATTCCTGCTCTATATCAAGTACCATGGTTGTAAACGGACTGTCAATTCCGCAGTCACGATTCCTTAAAAGTCTGTATTTCAAAGTTTCTGCCGGAGTATTGTGTATGAGTATCGGAATATCGACTCCATTGAAGCAATCACTGTTTCCATGTGTCCATTCAATTAAAAGAACACCCACATTTTTAAAATCCACATCATCATACCATATCTGTGTATTGCTTCTTCCCATTCTCTTTAACCAGATTTTTTCCGCTCCTGATTTAAATTGGTCAACAACATCCTCAACTTCCTTAAATGCAAGCTCATTGCCAGTACCGAGGTACTCCTTAAGTGCATTACGTCCACCGTTTATATATGACTTGTACCATGGATATTTTTTTATATTTTCAGGATCTGCATCATTACCCTCTTCTTGCAGCTTATGAACTGTTTGAAAACGTTCTTTATTGTACTCTCCGTCCTTTACCAGACCTTTTAATCCGCCTTCTCTAAAAATATGTAGGCGCTCTGCATCATTGTACTCAGGGATTCTTCGCGGATAATTGTCTCCACCCAAAATATAGCTTCCTATTCCTATATCATTTAAATAATACGAAAGCACTGCGGCTATTCCTGATTTTCCAACACCTGAACAACCTGATACGGATACAACAACCTTTCCGTTACCGTTTTTACTCTTAACTTTTTCAATCTCATCAAGCAAATCAGGGAAAATCCTGCCTGCTCTGTCAATATGATACTCTGTTATAACAACCTTACTTCCCGGTACATCAGCCTGCTCTATCTCCTTAGGCAGTACCGGTGGCTTCCAATTTTTAAACTCTTGCATAAGTATTCACCTCATATACTTAACTTTACTTATTTTTAGTTTTTATACTAATCTTCCCCCAAAAACAAGCACTCCATATGAAAACTGTTTCATATGAAGTGTAACATAATATTGAGCCATTTTCTATGTATTTATTTTTACCTGTCTGTATACTTTTTAAATTCTGCGACACTCATATCGGCTCTTTTTGCCGCATCCGAAATGCTTAGAATTCCGTCCTTTACCAGAGAAATAAGTACATTTACAGTACCCTCTTTAATTCCCTTTTTAATGCCTTCCTTAATGCCCTCTTTAATGCCTTCTTCTCTTCCTTTTGCTATTCCCTTTTCTATTCCTCTTGCTTCTACCCTGTCAAGTACCTCACACATAGTTACATGCTCCTTTCCTTTCACCTCGTTTATTGTCTCTTCAAATCTGTAATCATTCGTCATCGCAGACATCAGCATTAACAGTTCATCCACATGTTCAATTACCGTATCACCGGCTGTATAGTTTTTATTTACACGCATCTGATACAAATAGTCGGCCAGTATCCGAAAATCACTTTTGAACATATCTATCTTTTCTCTGTCAAGATATGCTATTTCAAATATATTTATTTTGAAATCATTAACATATGGTTTGATCCTTTCATCTATCTCTAAAAGTTCAAATAAGCTCTTTGGCTGATTCCATCTACTATTATACCCGAAATATAATACCAATGTAATCACAGGATAAAGTACTTCTTTGTTATTCTCTTTTTTGGCCTGTTTGACATACTCCGTTCCGTCATATCCAAATACTCTAAGCGGCATTCTCTTTTCCGGTTTTGTCTGGTTCTCCAATCCGAACATTGATAATTTTATCTTACTGTTATGCCAATATTTTGCAATATCCCTATACTGCGTCCTTATCCTGCCGTCCATCTTTAAAGTACTTCCCGGCAGTGCATCTGTCAAGCTGTCTTCCGTTACCACTCTCTCACCGTTAAACAGTAACACATTTATAATATCTGCGAATACATCATTATACCTTTCAAGTGTCTTTTGTGTAATATCTTTTTCTTTGTTGCCTTTCATACGACCTCCATTAATGCGACTGATTAGATTTCATAGAAATTGATTAGATAAAATTAACATAGAAATAAAATAAAAGTCATTCACTTGGCTTTATTTTATGATGAATATAAATATTTTTCAATAACAATATTCTTAAATCGTCCTTCGGGAACTTAAAGTATGACAACAAAGAACCAAAAAAGAGACCGCCACACCGGCAGTCTCCCTTCTATCTTTATTCTTCATCATTGGAAGCATCCGCTTCTTCAGCCTCAATGCTATCTTCTTCTTCTGTAATCTCTTCAGCATTCTCCATCTCAAGAGCCTTTTCTTCCGACTCCAAAGCTTCCTTTGCATCAGCTATCAGCTCTTCTTTGATATCAAGAAGTGCAGGATCGTCCTCACTTAAGATAATTTCATCATCATCTCCGATGAATTCGTCTGTATTCAGAGTTACACTTCTGTATCTCTTCATACCTGTACCTGCAGGTATCAGCTTACCTATAAGTACATTCTCCTTAAGTCCTATAAGGTGATCCACTTTACCGTTGATAGCGGCTTCTGTAAGAACCTTTGTAGTCTCCTGGAATGATGCCGCTGAAAGGAATGAATCTGTAGCAAGAGATGCCTTTGTAATACCGAGCATTACCTGCTTACCTTCTGCAGGAGTCTTTCCTTCTTCAATAAGCTTTTCATTCATATCATTGTAATCCAGAACATCCATTGAATTTCCCGGAAGTACATCTGCATCATTGTTTTCTTCTATTCTTACCTTCTTAAGCATCTGACGAACGATAACCTCTATATGCTTATCGTTGATCTCAACACCCTGAAGTCTGTAAACTCTTTGAACTTCACGAAGCATGTAGTCCTGAACCGCACGAACACCTTTTATCTTAAGTATATCATGTGGGTTTACACTACCTTCTGTAAGCTCGTCACCGGCCTCCAAAACGTCTCCGTTTCCAACCTTTATTCTTGAGCCGTACGGAATCAAATATGTCTTTGATTCACCTGTTTCATTGTTTGTAACAATGATCTCACGCTTTTTCTTGGTATCCTTAAGTTCTACAACACCACCGAATTCTGTGATGATTGCAAGTCCCTTAGGTTTTCTTGCCTCGAAAAGCTCCTCGACTCTGGGAAGACCCTGTGTGATATCTCCACCGGCAACACCTCCTGTATGGAAAGTACGCATAGTAAGCTGTGTACCCGGCTCACCTATTGACTGAGCGGCAATAATACCTACCGCCTCACCTACCTGTACAGCCTGACCTGTAGCCATGTTTGCACCATAGCACTTAGCACAGATGCCTGTATGTGATTTACATGAAAGTATAGTTCTTATCTTTACGCTGTCTCTTCCAAGCTTCTCAAGTACCTTCATTACCGCAGCGGCTCTCTTTGGAGTACACATATGATTTGCCTTAACTACAACTTCTCCCGTATCAGGATCTGTTATAGTCTCCGCAATATATCTTCCTGTAATTCTCTCCTCAAGACTCTCAATAACTTCCTTACCGTCTGAGAATGCTTTGATTTCCATAAATGGAATTTCCTTGCCTTCGCAACAATCCGTTTCACGAACGATAAGGTCCTGTGAAACGTCTACAAGTCTTCTTGTAAGGTATCCTGAATCGGCTGTACGAAGAGCAGTATCTGAAAGTCCTTTTCTGGCACCGTGAGCTGAGATAAAGTACTCCAAAACGTCAAGACCCTCTCTGAAGTTTGACTTGATAGGAAGCTCGATAGTATGTCCTGTTGTATCCGCCATAAGACCACGCATACCTGCAAGCTGCTTTATCTGCTTATCTGAACCTCTCGCTCCGGAGTCGGCCATCATAAAGATATTGTTGTATGCATCAAGTCCGTCAAGCAGGTCTCTGGTAAGCTGCTTATCTGTCATATCCCAAGTCTTTATAACTTCTTTGTATCTCTCTTCTTCAGTAATAAATCCACGGGCATAGTTCTTTGCAATTCTGTCAACTGTAGCCTGCGCGTTCTTTATAAGTTCAGGCTTACTCTCAGGTACTGTCATATCTGAAATAGAAACAGTCATAGATGCAATAGTTGAATACTTGTATCCGATTGCCTTTATGTCATCCAGCACTTCAGCCGTTCTTGAAAGTCCGTGTACATTGATAACCTTCTCCAGGATCTGCTTACACTGTTTTTTCTTTACAAGGAAATCAATCTCAGGCTTTAACTCATTACCCGGAATACTTCTGTCTACAAATCCGAGGTCCTGAGGTATTATTTCATTAAATAAAAGTCTACCCACTGTTGATTCAACAGTGTCTGATATAACTTCTCCATTTTCAAGCTTTTTGCTTATTCTGACCTTGATCTTGGAATGCAATGTAACAATCTTGTTGTCATATGCAAGAATCGCCTCATTTACACTCTTAAAGAACTTACCTTCTCCCTTTGCTCCCGGTCTTTCCTGTGTCAAATAATAGATTCCCAGAACCATATCCTGTGAAGGAACGGCAACAGGTCCACCGTCTGAAGGCTTAAGAAGATTATTAGGTGAAAGCAAAAGGAATCTGCATTCTGCCTGAGCCTCTACTGAAAGCGGCAAATGGACAGCCATCTGGTCACCGTCAAAGTCAGCATTAAACGCAGTACATACAAGCGGATGAAGCTTGATAGCCTTACCCTCTACAAGTACAGGCTCAAATGCCTGAATACCGAGTCTATGAAGTGTAGGCGCTCTGTTAAGCATTACAGGATGCTCTTTGATAACTTCCTCAAGGATATCCCATACATCATTTTGCATTCTCTCAACCATCTTCTTGGCAGATTTTATATTATGAGCTGTTCCCTTTTCTACAAGCTCCTTCATTACGAAAGGCTTAAAAAGCTCTATAGCCATCTCCTTTGGAAGACCGCACTGATAGATTTTAAGCTCAGGTCCTACTACAATAACAGATCTTCCCGAATAGTCAACACGCTTTCCGAGAAGGTTCTGACGGAAACGTCCCTGCTTACCCTTTAACATATCTGAAAGTGACTTAAGCGCTCTGTTTCCCGGACCTGTAACAGGCCTTCCTCTTCTACCGTTATCTATAAGAGCATCTACAGCTTCCTGTAACATTCTCTTCTCGTTTCTGATAATGATATCGGGAGCACCAAGCTCCAAAAGTCTTGCCAAACGATTGTTTCTGTTTATAATTCTTCTGTAAAGATCGTTCAAATCACTGGTAGCGAATCTACCACCGTCAAGCTGTACCATAGGTCTGATATCAGGCGGTATAACAGGTACATTTGTGAGTATCATCCACTCAGGCTTATTTCCGGAACTTCTGAAAGCTTCTACAACATCAAGTCTTTTTATAATCTTTGCTCTCTTTTGTCCTGTAGCATCTACCAACGCTTCTTTTAATTCTACCGACTCTTTTTCAAGATCGATATTGCTTAATATTTCTAAAATGCTCTCTGCACCCATACCCGCTCTGAATGAACCGTAGCCATAGGTGTCGATTGCATCTCTATACTCTCTTTCTGAAAGCACCTGCTTATAGTTGAGGGCAGTGTCTCCACCGTCCAATACTATATATGATGCAAAGTATAATACTTTCTCCAAGATACGAGGTGCAATATCCATGATAAGACCCATTCTTGAAGGAATTCCTTTAAAGTACCAGATATGAGATACAGGCGCAGCCAGTTTGATATGACCCATACGCTCTCTACGTACACTGGACTTTGTTACCTCTACACCACATCTGTCACAGACAGTGCCTTTGTAGCGGATTTTCTTATATTTACCACAGTGACATTCCCAGTCCTTGCTCGGTCCGAATATTCTTTCACAGAAAAGACCGTCTCTCTCAGGCTTTAATGTCCTATAGTTGATAGTCTCAGGCTTTGTAACCTCACCATGAGACCACTGCAGTATTTTTTCAGGAGAAGCCAAACCAATCTTAATTGCATCAAAAGAAATTGGCTGATAAGCATCATTGTTTTCAGGCATAAAATTTGCTCCCTTCTATATAAAACGATAAATCGACTTCATTGATTTTTGCAGATGCCCTTAGGGCATCTGCTGTATAAGTATTCACTCCACTTTCAGATTATTCTTCAAAATTATCTGTGTCATCAAATGAATCTTCGTTATAGGAGGAATCATCCCCCGAATCTATATCACCATCATAGTCAGCATCGGCACTCTGCATATCGGCTGCATCTTCCGAAACGGATACAAACTCGCCGTCCTTTACTTCCTGCTCACTATAACCTGCAGACTTGAAATCTTCTCTTCCATGGTGTCTGCTCTCACCCTCTATAATTGAGTGAATGCTGAGATCTGCATATTCCGTATTCTCTTTAAGTTCCACTTCTCTTCCGTCTTCTCCGAGTACACTTATATCAAGTCCCAAAGACTGAAGCTCTTTTAAAAGTACCTTGAATGACTCAGGTATACCTGCATCAGGTATGTTCTCGCCCTTGATAACGGCCTCGTATGTCTTCACACGTCCTGTAACATCATCGGATTTTACTGTCAGGATCTCCTGCAATGTATATGATGCACCATAAGCCTCAAGAGCCCAAACCTCCATCTCTCCGAATCTCTGTCCACCGAACTGTGCTTTACCGCCAAGTGGCTGCTGAGTAACGAGTGAGTATGGTCCTGTAGATCTTGCATGAATCTTATCGTCTACCATATGGTGGAGCTTCAAATAATGCATGTGACCTATTGTAACAGGGCTGTCAAAGTACTCTCCTGTTCTACCGTCACGAAGTCTTACTTTACCGTCTCTTGAAAGAGGAACACCTTCCCAAAGTTTTCTGTTCTCAAGATGTGAACCGAGGTATTCTACAACTCCCTGATCCAGCACATCTTTATATTTATTCTCGAAGTCATCCCAATCACCGTTTACATAGTCATTTGCAACTTCAAGCATATCCATGATGTCATTCTCGTTTGCACCGTCAAAGACAGGAGTAGCCACATTAAAGCCAAGCGCCTTTGCCGCAAGTGAGAGGTGAATCTCAAGCACCTGTCCGATGTTCATACGTGAAGGCACACCCAATGGATTAAGCACGATATCAAGCGGTCTGCCGTTTGGAAGGAATGGCATATCCTCTACAGGTAATACTCTGGAAACAACACCCTTGTTACCGTGACGACCCGCCATCTTATCACCGACAGAGATCTTTCTCTTTTGTGCTATATAAATTCTTACATTCTGTGTAACACCGGGAGCCAATTCATCTCCGGCTTCTCTTGTAAATACTTTCGCATCAACAACAACACCGTAAGCACCATGTGGTACCTTAAGTGAAGTATCTCTTACCTCTCTTGCCTTCTCACCGAAAATTGCACGAAGAAGTCTTTCCTCTGCTGTAAGCTCTGTCTCTCCCTTCGGAGTAACCTTTCCTACAAGTATATCACCGGCTCTTACTTCCGCACCGATTCTGATAATACCTCTCTCATCAAGATCTTTAAGTGCATCATCACCGACTCCAGGTACATCTCTTGTAATCTCTTCAGGTCCGAGCTTAGTCTCTCTTGCCGCACATTCGTATTCCTCGATATGAATAGATGTATATACATCATATTCTACAAGTCTCTCACTAAGGAGTACGGCGTCCTCGTAATTGTATCCTTCCCATGTCATGAAACCGATAAGCGGATTCTTTCCAAGGGCTATCTCTCCATTATATGTAGAAGCACCGTCTGCAATAACCTCACCGGCATTTACATGGTTGCCCTTAAACACTATAGGCTTTTGATTATATGAGTTTGACTGGTTACTTCTTGCAAACTTGATAAGCTTGTAAGTATCAAGTACCGCATCATCATCTCTTTTAATAACAATCTTATCTGACGAACACTCAATTACGGTTCCCGAATTCTTGGCAACAACGCAAACACCTGAGTCTACTGCAGCCTTGGTCTCCATACCTGTACCTACTACAGGTGCATCGGTAATCATAAGAGGCACTGCCTGTCTCTGCATGTTTGAACCCATCAGCGCACGGTTAGCATCGTCGTTCTCAAGGAAAGGAATCATACTTGTAGCAACTGAGAATACCATTCTCGGTGATACGTCCATCAAATCTATATTTTTCTTCTTAAACTCTGAGGTCTCATCACGGTAACGTCCTGAAACATTGTTGTTTACAAAATGTCCTTCGGCATCAAGCGGTTCATTCGCCTGCGCAACTGTGAAATTATCCTCTTCATCGGCTGTTAAGTATACTACTTCTTCTGTAACTCTCGGATTCTCAGGGTCCTGTGACTTATCCACAACACGATAAGGCGCCTCTACAAATCCGTACTCATTTACTCTTGCAAAACTTGCAAGTGAGTTGATAAGTCCGATGTTAGGTCCTTCAGGTGTCTCGATAGGACACATTCTGCCATAGTGAGTATAGTGAACGTCTCGAACCTCGAATCCGGCTCTTTCTCTTGAAAGACCTCCCGGTCCCAAAGCTGAAAGTCTTCTCTTATGTGTAAGCTCTGAAAGAGGGTTGTTTTGATCCATGAACTGGCTCAGCTGTGAACTTCCGAAGAATTCCTTAACAGCCGCAGTTACAGGCTTAATGTTTATAAGTGATTGAGGTGTAATAGACTCAATGTCCTGAGTGGTCATTCTTTCTCTTACAACTCTCTCCATTCTTGTAAGACCGATACGATACTGGTTTTGTAACAGCTCTCCTACCGCTCTTATTCTTCTGTTTCCTAAGTGGTCGATATCATCCTTGCTTCCGATATGCTCTTCTATATGCATATTGTAGTTTACCGTAGCGAAAATATCTTCCTTGGTGATATGCTTCGGAATAAGCTCATTGATATTCTTCTCAATGGCCTTTATAAGCTCTTCACCCTCATTTTCTTCCAGCAACTTCTGAAGTACGGGATAATATACCTGCTCTGTAACTCCGATAGACTTAGGGTCCGTAAGCTCAGGTACATAGCTTTCGATATCCACCATCATATTTGAGAGAACTTTTACTTCACGCTCTACTCCTTTTATCCATACGGCAGGAATAGCTGCATTCTGTATTGCTGTTGCAGTCTGAGCATCAACTACAGTATCCGCCTGCGCCAATACTTCACCTGTATTCTCATCCACTACATCTCTTGCGAGAGTATGTCCCTTTATTCTGTTCTTAAAATGGAGTTTCTTGTTGAATTTGTATCTTCCTACTTTTGCCAAATCATATCTTCTGGCATCGAAGAACATTGCTTTAAGCAAACTTTCAGCACTGTCTACTGAAAGCGGCTCACCCGGTCTGATCTTCTTGTATAATTCAAGCAAACCGTCCTGGTAATTTTCAGACGGATCTTTTGCAAAACTCGCCATAATCTTCGGCTCCTCGCCGAACATGTCTATAATCTGAGTATTTGTTCCAAGACCGAAAGCACGCAAAAGTACTGTGATAGGAACTTTTCTTGTTCTGTCCACTCTTGCATAAAAGATATCGTTAGAATCTGTTTCGTATTCAAGCCATGCACCTCTGTTAGGTATGACCTGAGACATAAATAGCTCTTTACCTATTTTATCGTGATCGATTGTATAATAAATACCCGGTGAACGAACCAACTGGCTGACTATAACTCTCTCCGCACCGTTTATTACAAATGATCCGGTATCTGTCATCAGTGGTAAATCTCCTAAAAAGATCTCATGCTCGTTTATCTCATCCTTATCCTTATTGGTAAGTCTGATTTTCACCTTTAACGGAGCTGCGTATGTTGTATCTCTATCCTTACACTCTTCTATGGAATATTTAACTTCATCTCTTGCCAATTTAAAATTGACAAAATCGAGGCTAAAATGTCCCGCAAAATCTTCTATAGGAAATATATCCCTAAAAACTTCTTTTAGGCCTGCATCCAGGAACCATTGATATGAGTCTTTTTGTATCTCTATCAGGTTAGGCATTTCCAGAACTTCTTTTTGTGTTTGGAAACTCATCCTCATGCTCTTTCCGGAAGTTATCGGATGCATCTTGCTTCTATCCATTGACGTTTCACCCCTGTATATTTTTTATTCTATGAATTTAGATTTTTCTATGTTATAATTAGAGCAATCTATTCAATTTGTTTAGCCGTTAGGCAAGTTACATTGGACATTTTCACGTCCAAACACCTCTAAAAGGGCACAAAAATCCCTACAATAGTGCAACTTTCATCTTACAAAAATAAAGTTAAGCTGTCAATACAGAACATATGTTCATTTATTTTCAATTTTCCACATATCTAAAATGCCTCCTTATAAAGTAATAAGTATTTTTCACTCATTTGCTCTAAAAGGAGGCATAATCAATCAAATATAATATTTAATTTTTAATCTTATCGTATTACCGCATTTGATGATGTAGCGGTTTCTACTGCACTTAATTCTCTTCTTGATCTTGTTCTGCCTGCTGCGGAAGCATTTTCAGCTATCTCCACATTAAATTTGACAGTTTCAAAGTTCTCGGAACTTATTGCCACTTCATTATTTACCTGATTGAATCCGTCAAGTGAAAGGTCTATAAACTGAGTATATCCGAAAGCCATATTTGCTGTAAGCTTATATGTAGCGGCATTTCTGAGATTATATCCTTTATTGTAAGTAACACCGTTTACGGTAACTGTTGCCTTACCTGACTTTATTAACTCTGTGAACTTTTTAAGTACCACTTCATCAGTATCATCAAATGTTAGTCTTACATAATTATCATAGCCCTTCTTAATCTCTGAACCTGTAATAGCCGGTGTAGCTATCTGTGAAGATGTAGTATAGACTAAATCATCCATACCCTCTCCCTTAAATACAAGTTTGTCTGCAAATCCCTTTATCTTTCTTGATTTTATGTAGATTACATTATCGTTGTCTACTGCAAATAAATCTCTGCTAAGTGTTGATATTCTACCTTCTTCAACCTTTACACCGTTTACTTCTACAGCATTAAGCTTCTCTATAAACTCATTAATCTTTGCAGTATCGCCCTTTAGTGTAACGGCATATACTTCGGCATTATTATACTTTTTAAATTCAACCTTATCAACTTCCACAGCATTAACTGTAGGAACTACCGGTGCCGGTGCAACACTTTCCGCTATACTTCCGTCTGCATTCATTGTAAATGTAAGGTCCTTATATCCATCCGCCTTTACAACAAAATCAAACTTATTATCTGTAAAGCTGCTTGCTTTTACAGATAACTGACTTATTTTGCCACCATAAGTTGAATCATTATGCGCCCTAAATTCTTTTGTATTTCCATATCCGAAACCGATAATACCTGCTTTAGTATAATCCTCACCGTTTACACTGACGCTTGTAACCGCTTTAAGATATTTCTCAAGGTCGGAATCATTCATGCCCTCGAATTTCACTGTAAGCATATTGTATAATATCGAATTCGACTTTTTGCCTGTCTTTGCCTTAGGTGCATCCTTGCCCTCTTCCCCTGCAGGTGGGGTTACAGGAGTCACAGGTGTTACCGGAGTTACAGGTGTAACAGGGGTCACAGGTGCTGTATTTGCTTTCTCAGTAATATTAACTTTTATAGACTTAACAGCATAGTTTCTATCACTTGACTGTAGATAGATAATATATTCGCCTGCATTTTTAAACAATCCGCCGCGAAGTGTAACTTTTCCGTCAGCAACAGTATAAACTGAATTTGAGGTATAACCGCCTGCAGATGCTGATATTACGTCTCTGAGTGTACCGTCAGGACTTTGAACCTTTACGTTTCCAAGCTTACTGAGGAAATCGCCCTTCTTGGCATCATCATCCTTAACAGCCTTTATAACTATCTCAGAATCTGTTTCATGCTTTTCGCTTACATCACTAAGTTCCACTTCTTCCAAAGTATCTGTGATGGTAAGGTCAAGTTCTATCTTCTCAAAACCTATAGAATTAAGAGCAAGTTTATGTGTTCCTACTATAGGAGCAAGATATCTGTTGAATGCACTCTTATAGAGTGTGATACTCTTATAATCTGCACTTACTTCATACTGCTTCAAATATTTGTCGCCTCTAAGTGGTGATGAACCGTCAAGTACTACCGACTCAAGATTCTTTAAGAAATCTGCGTTGTCGGTTGTTATTGTAAAGCTGTCAGCATTTGCCTGTACAAGACCTTCAAATGTAGGTGCAGCCTCTCCTACAAGATTACCGTAACGATAAATAGTTCCAAGCTTACCGTTTTCAAGTACGTTCTTTACATTTCCGACAATATTTCTTGTAGTTGCATCCTCAGACTTGATATAGTCCTCAAATGTAAGAACCTTTCCGTCAAGTTTTGCATCCTTATATGCATCCACAAAGTTGTTAAGAGTATATAATTTACTCTTATCTTCTCCAACAATCGCCTCAGGAGACTGCTCAAGCCACCAGTTCATTACGGCATCCGAATCCTTGCTTCTAAGTCCGATTTCATTTAAAATCATTGCATTTGCAAGCAGATCATAATCATACATAAGGTATGAATTTATCATCATGCTTCCGCTTGCTCCTGATGTAGCATCAGCCTTACCGCCTGTCTTACCTGTGGCACCTGATACTGAATCAGCCTTCTTTCCTGAGCCTGAAGATGAAGAACTTCCTCCACCTACAAGAACCTTTGTAATTGTTGAAGACTCTCTGTTTCCTGCATGATTTTTACCTACTGTAGGAGCAGATATGGCATCCACAGTTTTAGATTCGTCACTGACAGGTGTTGTTGCTACGGATGAACCGTCACTCTTTAATACTTCAAACTTCTTTGTAAGAGTCTTATATCCCTTTGTATAGATTGTAGCTGTATAAACTCCGGCCACATCTGTATACACCTTACCTGAAGTACTGTCTGTTCCTGTAATCTGTACAATATCCGATATATTATGCCATCCTGAAATCTTCGGCAATTCAATAACACTACCGTCAGGCTTTGTAAGTGTAACTCTGTACATTACAACGCCAACATCATTTCCAAAGCTCTGATTGTTTTTAGGATCAACTATCCTGAATCTGATATTTTCTCCAACCTTAGGATTTGGAGTTGTGCTGTCACGCATTACCTTAAAGTTTGTACTGCTTACAAGAGATATAGGAAGACTTATTCTTTCGTTTCCGTTTGCAGAACCTACACTTACATAGTAATCGCCTCTGCTTCTTGCATTGTTTTGAGGAAGAGGAATATTTATAACTCCCACCTTTGCGTACTTTGTCTCTACAGTTTTATTGTATACAAGGCTTGAATTTATAATATTGTGGTCTTCATTTAAAAGTTTAATATTGTTAAGTCCTTCAAACCACTTCTCCTGCTCCTCATTTTCAAGCTGAAGCTTTATCTTTATGCTACCTGTTCCTACATTATCTATCTCAGTTACAGGGATATAGTACTGTGAAGGAACTGCAGCTGCTGCTGAATCTACCTTCTTTGACTGTAATGTAAATGTAGTTTTTGAAGCATTCTTTCTTACCTTGCCGGCATTGTCAAATGTCTCAAGGTAGTAGTCAAACTTTGTAATAGGACCGTTTGATAATACATACTTAGGTGCCTTTACATCAGTCTTTGTTATATTCTTTCTCTCACCGCCTGCAAGCGTGATGTCCTGAGTATCATTATCAGCTTTACTTACAATCTGTAATGCTGAAGGATTCGATACACTTGAAAGCCACTTAACAACATGACCGTCATCATCAACCTTGGTCATATTTGAAGTAACATCTACTCCGTCTACCAATACTTTATAGTTGTCAATAGTTCCGTATTTGAATGTAACTACAACATACTCACCGAAATCGGTATTTACATTTTTGGTGTAGTTTACATATGCAAACTTATCATTATTTGCTTCTTCGGTATTTGAAGCTGCATTATTTTCTGTATTACCTGTATTGTTGGTTCCCTCAGCGTTTGAGGTGTTCCCTGCGTTGTTTGAAGTCTCACCGTTTGAGGTGTTTCCTGTGTTGTTTGCAACTTCACTACCTGTGTTATTTCCTGTAGTTCCTGCGTTTTCATTGTTTGAAGTTGCGTTATTGCCTGCATTATTTTCTGTGCCTGCCACATTATTACTTGCAGTATTGTTTTCTACTGTATTGGCACTGTGCTCTACATCACCTACAGAATATCCTCTGTTTCCCGAATTTGTATCTGTACCCGCATTTTGATTTTGTGAATCGATTATTATGGATGAGTTGTTATTGCCTGTATTATTTCCACTTGCGGTAGACGCTCCTGAGCCGTTACCGCCTCTTGAACTACTGCCTGATCCGGCTCTTCCTCTGCTGCCGCCTCTGGAGCTTCCGCCGCCTGAGCCGCCTCTTCCTCCGCTGCCGCCTCTGGAGCTTCCGCCGCCCGAGCTTCCCTTAGAGCTTCCTGTGCTCTTTTTAGCTGCTCCTTGACCGGCATTACCTGCTGATGCACCTGCTGTAGAAGAAAGGCCTTTTCCCTGTAAGAATACAACTTTTCCGTCTTTTTCCCACTTACCGTCGGCATTAACTTTGTAACCGTCAGGAGTTGTGGTATTTACAAGAAGTTTACCCTGATCAGGTCCGCTTTGAGGATTGAAATAATAGCAATAACCGTCGATCCAATTCCATCCTGTGAGCATTATACCCTCAGCAGCTCCCTTGGCTGTATTAAGGAAATACCAATGTCCGTCCGCATCCTTCTTCCAACCCGTCTGCATAATACCACTGTCGGTATCAAGATAATACCAGCCGCTTGGTGTCTGAGTCCAACCCAAAGCCTTGCTGCCGTTATCATTTATATAATTCCATCCGCTCTGTGTGTTCTGCCATGAACCCGCAAAAGCCGGTGTAACCTGTGTTGCAGCCATCAATATACTCAATGCTCCAACACCTACATTTAAAATCAACTTTCGTTTCATAAATCTCCTATTACGTACACTTTAGTTAGTGGCCACTAACTCACAAACCTAAACAAAGGGAATGTTGCACTACAAAAAAGCATCAAAATCAGAATGTAGTAATACGTTTTGACCAAATACTCTTGCAAAAACACTTCCCTTTGCATTTAAGTTCTATTATATTACATCTGTTAGCATTTGCTAACTTTTGACAGTATACTAAAAGGTTTTATTTATTTCAAGCTGTTTTTATGTACTTTTTTTGTATTTCAAGTACTTTATTATATACAATCTGTAGAATAAAATTTCTGCCCATTTAGTTTAATATACACTTGTTGTTTAAACATCTTATTGACTGACTATTCTCTATTCACCGGCAAATTCAGTATCTATATTTACATGTATTTTGTACTCCGGAAATTCCTCTTTCAAAATTCTGTTTACATTTTCTATAACAGTTTCAGATTTGATATCAAAGTCTCTTGTTATATCACAATAAATAGTACTGTCTTTTTCATCTATAACTATTCCATGATAGTTAATGATATGTCTTTCATTTTCCTTGTAGTTTTTCAGTATTGATTTTATCTTTATATATCTTTCATCATTTACATCTACAGAATAAAATCCGAATACAAGAAAAACATTATATTTATTGTAAATCTTTGTCTGGGCCTCATGTAAAATAGGATACATCTCACCGATACTTCTGTTATCCTCTATTTCCACATTTATAGAACCGGTATAAAAATCGGGGCCATAGTCGTTTAGTATAAGATCAAAGCAATTTATAACACCTTCCGTATTTCTTGCTATCTCCTTTATGCCCCTTACCATTTCACCGTCCACTCTCTCTCCAAGTATTTTCTTTACTGTATCCGACAATACCTCATATGCAGTCTTTAAAATAAATATTGAAATAATAACACCGGCAATACCGTCTACAGAAATTTTTGTAAACATATATATTAATGTAGATATCAAAGTTACCAAAGACACTACAGCATCATTTTTTGCATCGGCACCTGAGGCAATCAACGCACCTGAATTGTATTTTTTACCGCTGTTTTCAGTGAACGTACCAAGAATAATTTTAGCAACAATTGTGGCAATAATTATTATTGCAGTAACAATACTCGCATTCATCTCTTCTCTGTTAAAAACAGCCTTTATTGAACTTATAAGAGATTGAAAACCGGTAATAAATACGATACCTCCAATCAAAAGACTTGTCAGATACTCCGTTCTTCCATGTCCGAAAGGATGTTGCTTATCAGGGGCCTTACCTGCAAGCTTGGTTCCTATTATAGTAATAAGTGATGATGATGAGTCTGTAATATTATTTAAAGCATCACTTACAAGCGCAATTGAGCCTGAAAGTATTCCAAGCACCGCCTTTAACGCTCCCAACAACAGATTTGTTACTATACCTGTTATGGATACACCAATAATTCTTTTTCTTCTTTCATTTGCATCCATTTTAAAATTGGATGAATTTATATCTTCACTCATTTTTCTTAGATGTTTACACATCTTCTCCTTTCTTCATATGGATGTACATTATACATTAAAAAAAGATTGTACGCAATTATAAATTGTATACAATCTCTTTTTATATTGAATTTGGAACATCCTGTTATTATAACAGAATGGGGTTTGTATTGATTTTTACCTAAACATAATCTACAACATCAATGTATTGCATCAAGAGTTCCTTCTCCGCCTCTATATGCTTTGATAATCTCTGTGCAGCCACTATCGAAAGCCATCTTTGTACATACTGCTTTGCCGTATCCGACTTTTCACAGTAAATATCCATGTACATATCTGCAAGATTCTTATCTGTAAGAGCAAATAAGAGATAGGTATTTGCCGCATCTCCGGCAGCATTACCCTGAGTGGCATGTGACCAGTCAATTATTGAAACTTCACCGTCTTCTCCTATAAGCACATTACTTGGGTTGAAATCTCCATGACATATTTTTGTATGCTTTTTCATTCCGTCAAGCCTTGTTAAAAGCTCATATCTGATGGTTGCATTGAGATCCTTTAACTCATTTATCTGTCTGCCGAATTTAAGGTTCATTCTGTTAAGCAGCGGTGATGATTTTGAATGAATATCAAGCTGTATATCCACAAACATCTCCATATACTTTCTTGTATTTTTCTTGTCGGACTCCATGATCTCTTTTAAAGTCTTACCGTTTTTCTTAAGCATTACTATTGCCCATCCGCCGTCCATTTCTTCTACAGCGAGCACCTTCGGAACATTAAGACCTGTCTCTTCTATTCTTGCCTGATTCAGTGCCTCGTTAAATACATCAGATTTCGGATGGTCACCACTGAACGCCTTAATAATGCAGTCATCGGTTTCATATACTTTCTTATGCGGTCTCTCTAAAATAAGCTTTTTATTTGTCAAATCCATACTTTTTTACAGATGTATAATACATCCGTCTCCTTTCTAAAATTAAGTCTAATACAATACGCTCAAATTTATATTATCTACCGTAATAAGCGTCCAAATACAGCTCTTTGATCTCGCTTATAAGCGGATATCTCGGATTTGCCGGCGTACATTGATCATTAAATGCCTGCTCGCTCATCTCATCCAATGTGTCCAAGAAGTATTTTTCCTCTACACCATAAAGTGCTATAGTCTCTTTTACCCCTATAATTTTCTTTAATTCCTCTATTTTAGTTATAAAGTTTTCAAATATCTCATCATCATTTTTTCCTGTTACGCCACAGTATTTAGCAGCCTCTACATATCTTGCCTTTGCCTTAGGATACTCATACTGTGAGAATGTTCCCATCTTTGTAGGTGCATCAACGGCATTATATCTCATTACTCTTGTAAGAATAACGGCATTTGCAAGACCGTGTGCTATATGGTGGAATGCACCGAGCTTATGTGCCATTGAATGGTTTATACCAAGGAATGCATTTGCAAAAGCCATACCTGCAAGACATGAAGCATCCGCCATCTTCTCTCTTGCAATAGGGTCTGCACTTCCGTTTTCATATGCTGAAGGAAGGTAATCAAACACAAGTTTCATCGCTCTTAGAGCAAGTCCGTCCGTATAATCTGTAGCCATTATAGATACATATGCTTCAAGAGCATGAGTAAGTACGTCAATTCCTGATGCGGCTGTAAGTCCCTTCGGCTGATCCATCATATTGTCAACATCAACTATCGCCATATTCGGAAGAATCTCATAGTCTGCTATAGGCCACTTTATTCCTGTATCCTTATCTGTAATGATAGCAAAAGGAGTAACCTCACTACCTGTACCTGATGATGTAGGAACCGCAACAAAGTATGCCTTCTCACCCATCTTAGGGAACTTATATACTCTCTTTCTGATATCCATAAAGTCCATTGCCATGTCTTCAAAGTTAACTTCAGGATGCTCATACATAACCCACATTATCTTTGCGGCATCCATAGCAGAACCTCCACCGAGTGCTATAATTACATCCGGCTCAAATGAAGCCATTGCCTTTACACCCTCTCTTGCACACTGAAGTGTAGGATCCGGTGTTACATCATAAAAGCAAGTATGTCTTATACCCATCTCATCAAGTTTCTTTGTAATAACATCTGTATATCCGTTCTTATAAAGGAATGTATCTGTTACTATAAACGCTCTCTTCTTATGCATTACATTTCCAAGCTCATCAAGCGCTACAGGCAGACAACCTCTCTTAAAGTATACCTTTTCAGGAGTTCTAAGCCACAACATGTTCTCTCTCCTTTGTGCTACAGTTTTTATATTTATAAGATGCTTTACGCCTACATTCTCTGAAACAGAGTTTCCACCCCATGAACCGCAACCTAAAGTAAGTGAAGGTGCAAGCTTGAAGTTATACAAATCACCGATACCGCCATGAGCCGCAGGAGTATTTACAAGTATTCTGCAAGTCTTCATTGCTCTTTCATGAATAGCAAGTTTTTCCTTCTCATTTACATCTATATAAATAGCTGATGTATGTCCGTAACCGCCGTCTGCAACAAGTCTTTCAGCCTTAGCTATAGCCTCATCAAATGTCTTTGCCTTATACATTGCAAGTACAGGTGAAAGCTTTTCATGAGCAAACTCTTCGCTTATATCAACAGACTCCACCTCGCCAATAAGAATCTTTGTACTTTCAGGTACGCTTACGCCTGCCATTTCCGCAATTTTAAATGCAGACTGTCCAACGATTTTGGCATTTAGTGATCCGCCTACAATAATAGTCTTTCTTACCTTATTAAGCTCGTCCTTCTTCAGAAAATAACAACCTCTGTATGCAAACTCTTTTTTTACTTCATTATATATACTCTCCATTACAGTTACAGACTGCTCTGAAGCACAAATCATTCCGTTATCAAAAGTCTTTGAATGTATTATTGAGTTTACAGCCATCTTAATGTCAGCTGTTTCATCAATGATAACCGGAGTATTTCCGGCACCTACACCTATTGCAGGCTTACCTGATGAGTAAGCTGATTTAACCATTCCCGGACCGCCTGTAGCAAGTATAATATCGGCTTCATGCATTACTTCATTTGTAAGTTCAAGTGAAGGTACATCTATCCAACCTATAATGTTCTTTGGAGCGCCCGCTTTTACAGCTGTTTCCAACAGAAATTTAGCTGTATAGTTTGTGCAATCCTTTGCTCTTGGGTGTGGGCTTATTATAATAGCATTTCTTGTCTTAAGTGCCAAAAGGATTTTAAATATAGCTGTTGATGTAGGGTTTGTTGTTGGAATAACAGCTGCTATAACACCTATAGGCTCGGCAATTTTTCTTATACCGAAAATATTGTCCTCTTCAATCACTCCGCATGTCTTAGTGTCCTTATATGCATTGTAAATATACTCTGCAGCATAATGGTTCTTGATAACCTTATCTTCCAAAACTCCCATTCCGGTCTCTTCTACCGCCATCTTTGCAAGCGAGAATCTCTCTTTATTGGCAGCCATAGCTACCTCATAGAATATTTTATCAACCTGTTCCTGAGAGTAGGTCGCAAATTCTCTCTGAGCTTCTCTCAGCTCTTTCATCCTGATACTTAAGTTATCGATATTATCTACAATAAAATTCTTATCTGCCATATTTCCTCCGACATAATAAAATGAATATTTCGTTATTTTTTTAACACAGTTAGATAATACTATATTGTTATTTTTTTGTCAATATGATATTTCAAACTTTTCCACTTTTATTTATTGAGTTTCTAAAGAAATAATATTATAATTTCTTTAGAAAGGAGGTTTTATGCCGATAATTAAATCAAGTACAGACTTACGTAACAGCTACAATGATATCTCCACATTTTGTCATAACACAAACGAACCTATATTTATTACCAAAAACGGTCGAGGTGACTTAGCCGTTATGAGCATTGACTTATATAATAAATTAACCAGTAAATATGAACTATATAGGCTTTTGGAACAAAGCGAAGATGACTTTTCAAACGGTCATACATTAAGTTTTGAGGAGTCCATGAAACGTCTTCGAGAGGGATTAAATAATGGAACAGTATAGACTTATTGTTTCAGAAAATTATCACCGTGATATAAAAAATATATTACATTATATTTCTGTATCATTTACATATAACTTTTACTTTTGTAAAATGCACTTTACTATCCTATTCCAATTATTTTTGATTCACATTTTTCTGGTGCGCTTTAATCTTTTTTATTGCCCAATCATAATGGCTTGCAGTTGCACTTACAAAGTATGAACCAAGCGCACTTCCTCCGACCCATTTATAAACACCTTTTGAAAAGAGTTCTTCATTTGTAAATTTTTCAGCTAACGCTAATACATCACTATGTGATTTATGAACCATTTTAATTGCGTCTTCAAGAGAAGTATTTTGATGTTTCTTCCAAAATTCTACATTCATATCTCCATAAGTTTTCCAGTTATATGGTTCAGGCAAAAATGGTTTTTCTTCTCCCTTTTGATTGGAATGTACCCAATTCAAAATAAGCTGATGCCATTCATAGAGATGGATTAAAACATCTCTTAAGTTTTTATCTCTTCTCCAATGAGCTTCTTTTTTCTTTTCATCTTTTGAAAAATCAAACGGTGTGTTTAACTCTTCCTCTGTCATCTTTGAAATAAGTAAATTTAACTTTTCATAGTTTCCCTTAGCAACAGTCATTAAATCATTTTTTGTCGTTGGTCTTGGCACAACAAATTCCTCCTATTTAACTGAATATCTTAATATGGTTTTTTGTTTTTCTTCCGATGTTCTGTTTTTATTACTTAAGTATATTTCTTTATGAAAATCACCCATTCTTCTAAGATCCAGTTTTCTTGCAAATTCATTCAGCCGTTCAAATGATTTTGGCTCATCATCATAACTTCCGGCATGTAAAATCTGAATGGATTTACCTTCTTCTATTTCTCTAAAACTCATCTCATCATACAATGCATTAGGCTTTTTCTTTTTTATATTCTCAAGTGCCTTTGTGAATATCTCTTTTGTAATAAAATCAGGTTGTTTAATCATCAATGTGTATTCCAGTTTATTTTTATCAAGCTCTTCTCCATTTACTTTTTTCCAAAATCCCTCTAATGGATATACCGTAAAATCTGTAATCTTGTTATCAGTTTTATTTTTCATTGTATTTTTAAACAACATTTTAATGGCATAAGCAAGAGAATATAATGGGGATATTCTATCTGAAAAATCTACTTCATTCGGATTGCCTTTACCTTTTACCAAAACAAATTTTTGCTTTGGCACTTCTACAATGACAGGTTTTTGCTTTACGCCATAAAGATTCTTTTCTTGTTTTCTCCACTCATATTTCATTATCAGGTCCTCCCTTTACATTTGGTTAATTTTATTATACAGGAGGATACTTGACACCATTTGTCATATTATATATTTTTCTGCCATTTTATTTATCATTTCTTTAATCTGCATTCGTATCTCTTTCGGTTCTAATACTTCCGCTCCATCTCCGAAAGAAAAAATATAATTGTATAGGTTATAGTCATTCGTTATTTCTATTTCTGAATATAAATTTCCATCATTATCTTCTATGATTTCTCCGTTTATCTCATCATATACTCGAAAGGCAACTTTACGATCAAACTTAACTTTTATATGCACCGTGTTCTCGTGTGGCATTTCTTTCTTGAGAATTGCATCTTCAAAGCTGTCATCAAACTTTTCAGTATGTATTTCTAAATTCTTTATCCGGGACAATTTGAAATATCTAAAATCATTTCTAAGTAAACAGAAAGCATATAGATACCAGTCCTGACTCTTGAAAAGTAGTCTAACGGGTTTAACTCTTCTACTTGTTTCTTTTTCATTACTGCTAAAATATGTGAATGAAATAATGTTTTTACTTAAAATTGCAGATTTAATATCATTAAACGTTTGTTCATACAGCTTATTGTTTTGCCAATTATTAAAATCAACCTCTATCCAACCTGTATTTTTCATTTTAAAGAGCGCAGAAAGTTTTGTTAGAAGCTCATTCTCATGCTGTATTGCGGTATTATCCAATCCTTGAAGAGCTGACATAATTTGTTGTTTCTCGTTTTCAGACAGTAGTGATTTACTAAGAACAAAATCCTCAGCAATTTCTATTCCACCGCCCTTTCCTTGCAACGCATAAACGGGAATACCTGCACTACTGATAGAGTCAATATCTCTATAAATTGTTCTGACTGATACCTCAAATTTATCAGCAAGTTCGCTTGCTGTAACTTTTCCCTTTTCCAGAATATAATATAGTATCCTAAACAGCCTATTATCTTTCATCGTCTTAACATCTCCTATAATTATTATATCACAATAACCGGACATGCATTGTCATATTTTCATAAAAACTCTTAATCCTCCGAAGATATACCCTAACCACTTCTCCATTGATTATCTAATCATCATTAATTAGTACTGAAACTGTAGGGAATATAGTTATTCAACATTAATATATGTCACAGAAGTGACACTAAAAAAGAGAAAGATCCTATAAAAACAGAGCCGGCAAAAGCCGGCTCCTTTTTATAGGAAAATACATATAAACTTTGATTATCTTTGCACTCTACCCGAGCCGTCTCCGCCTGCAAGGCTCTCAACATCTTCTCTTGTTACAAGGTTGAAATCTCCCGGGATTGTATGCTTAAGTGCTGAAGCGGCTACAGCAAACTCAAGTGCCGACTTAAAGTCTTTCTTATCGCAAAGTCCGCAGATAACTCCTGCTGCAAATGAATCACCGCCGCCGACTCTGTCTACGATTGGAGTTACATGGTACTTCTTTGAGTGATAGAACTCTCTTGTGCTTCCGTCCATGATACAAGCAGACCAGTCGTTGTTTGAAGCTGAGAAGCTCTCACGAAGTGAGCTTATAACATATTTAAACTTAAACTGATCACACATCTGATTGAAGATATCCACATATCCGTTAAGCTCAAGTTCTCCTGCTGTAACATCTGTGTTGCCTGGCTTAAATCCGAGAACCTTCTCGGCGTCCTCTTCATTACCGATACATACATCTACATACTGCATGAGATTTGTCATTATTTTCTTTGCTTTCTCTGATGACCAGAGTTTCTTTCTGAAGTTAAGGTCTACAGATACTGTAACTCCTGCCTTCTTGGCAGCCTTAAGAGCAGCCTCTGTAAGCTCTGCTGCACTGTCTGAAACTGCAGGTGTAATACCTGTAAAATGGAACCAATCCGCATCTTTGAAAATCTCATCAAAGTCAAACTCATCCACCTTAGCTGTAGAAATAGAAGAATGTGCTCTGTCATATACTACATTTGAAGCTCTCATCGCTGAACCTGTTTCAAGGAAGTAGATGCCCACTCTCTCACCGCTTCTTGAGATATGCTTTGTTCCAACATTATACTTGCGAAGAGTTGCAATAGCCGCATCACCGATAGGATTCTTCGGTAACGCACTTACAAAATCCGCTTCATGTCCATAGTTTGCAAGTGAAACGGCAACATTTGCCTCACCGCCGCCATAATTGATATCAAACTCATCAGCCTGAATAAACTTCTCATTGTTTGGAGTTGATAATCTGAGCATTATCTCTCCCATTGTAACTATCTTTGCCATATTTTCTCCGTTCAAAATAAAATATTACTTTCTTGCCGCCGCTACCGCCTCAACAAACTCCTTTGCCTTTGCTGTTATAGCTGCGAAATCACCTGTAGCCGCGCCCTTTGTAAGTGATGAACCTGTACCTACGGCACATGCTCCGGCCTTTAACCACTTATCTACATTGTCAACGTCCACACCACCGCTCGGCATGAAATCTCCCTGTGGAAGAGGTCCCTTAAATGAGCTGATCGCACCCGTTCCCACTACATTTCCCGGGAATACCTTTATGATATCACATCCTGCTTCAAGAGCTGTGATAGCCTCTGTAGGTGACATAACACCCGGAAGCATAGGAACTCTGTATCTGTTACAGAGCTTGATCGTTTCTACATTAAGTCCCGGACTTACAACATAGTTTGCACCTGCAAGGATTACCGCTCTTGCTGTCTCAGGATCAAGTACAGTACCTGCACCGATAACTATCTTTTCATTATTTCTGTACTTCTCAGACATAAACTGTATAAACTCTACAGGATTTCCTTCGTCCATAGTCATAGTAATCTCAATAAAATTGATTCCGCCTGCAACAATAGCATCTATGACCTTCTCACCCTGCTCTTTGTTCTTTGCACGAACAACAGCAACCAGACAATCTTCTTTCATTCTTGTAAGAACCTGTTCTTTTCTCATTTGAACCTCCATAAATAATATATCAATATTCGTATATGCGAATAACAATTCATATTTGCGATATCTTGATTGTAATTAACTTTTTTATCATTGTCAAGGCATAAAACCTAAAGATTTTGATATTTCCAATCCACGCTTTTTTAATATCTCTCCAAGCGCAATATAGTCCTCATCTTTTCTGTAAAGGCTTGAAGCCGAGATAGCTCCTATACACTCTCTTTTTTCGTCAAATATCGGTACACCGACACATTCCATATGCTCCTCAAGTTCTCTCTCATCCAGTGCAAATCCTCTTGCTTTTGATATTTCAATATTCTTTACAAGAGCATCCGCATCTGTAAGAGTGAATCTTGTTACAGGTTTAAAGTCAATTTCCTTTGCTATACTTCTTATTTTGTCTTCACTCATAGTAGAGAGTATGGCTTTTCCAAGAGAAGTATTGTATACAGGATTCTTGGTACCTATAGTCGCCGTGGTTATTATAGGATTTTCCGGCTCACACTTTGATATATATACTATTTTATTACCTTCCATCACACCGAAAAAGCAGGTCTTTTGCAATTCCTTTGAAAGCTCCTTCAGTGCAGGGGCTATAATTTCGGAAATATTTCTGTTATTGGTATAGCTCATACCTATTCTGTAAGCATTTATACCTATTTTATAAATTCTTTTAACTCCGTCGATTGTTTCAAGCATTCCCATATGAACCAATGTAACCAGTATGTCATAGCAACTGGTTCTCGGAATGGATAGCTTCTCACAAATCTCATCCATTTCAAGACCTTCTCCGGATTTAGCTATAAGCTGCATTATTTGTATACTTCTTTCAGTGGTCCGATTTATTTTCATAAATAAAATCCTTTCGGTTGTCATAGACGGAAACCCACTACTCTTGGGTGGTGGGAGGAGTCTTGTAATTTTTTAACCATTACCCTTGGCTTTTGATGTACTTTTGAACTGTAGATGACGATACTTCCCCAATACTACAAGCAAAATAACCATCAGACCAAAAGATGTGTTTCTTCCAATACTATTTGGAAAGAAAACTGTTATATTTAACCCATAAACAATGAGTTGTTTCTTGCTTGATGGTTTTTACGATATCACAGATCTTATCGGTAGTGTCATAACTGACTAGAAAATGTATATGGTCTTTGTCAGTTTCCATAGCAATTGTTTCCCAATTATGAGATTTACAAATATCGAATATCTTTTGTTTTACATCGTCAGCAATGTTGCTTCCCGGTAGCTGTTTACGATATTTTGTCACTAATACGATATGTACTTTTAAACTGTATTTGCGCCTGTTATGACGATTATATTTATTATCAATAATATTACCTCTAATTATTGAAAAGCGATTGGTTCACGAGAAAACCGTTGGATGCAGGATGTCAATCATCAGGTATCGAAGGCACTCGTGGAGTCTAATCCAAAGTATACTCTCTTCGTCTTAGAAGATTTAAGTGGAGTTCGTTCTGTTACTGAACGTGTACGAACAAAAGACCGTTATGTATCTGTATCATGGTCGTTCTATGATTTAGAGCAAAAGCTAATTTACAAAGCAAAACAGAACCGGTCTCTCGTATTAAAAGTAGACCCTCGTTATACGAGTCAATGCTGCCCTGTTTGCGGACATATTGAAAAAGCCAATCGTAACAAGAAAATACATTTGTTTGCTTGTAAAAACTGTGGATATAAATCAAACGATGACCGCATTGGAGCTATGAATCTATACCGTATGGGAATCAACTATCTAACCGATAGCCAAGTACCTAGTATAGTTACAGCAGAGTAAATCTTTGTTGTAAATGGTGTTGTCAACCACCCTACGATGTAACGCCACTTTAGATAGCAATATCTATTGGGGCCTAAAGGTCGGAGACGTAAGCCGTTACTACGACTGGGCAGTTACAAGCCCATTACCTTTAGGTGATGGGTAGTTGACTAAAGAGTTACTCCCTGCTTAAAGATTGCAAAATCATGGAATCCCGCAATTTCAGACTTTACTTTCTTTCCGCTTGCCACATCCAACACAAGTTTAAAAAGCTCGTTTGCAAGCTCTTCCTTTGTTTTATCCTCAACCATTCTTCCGGCATTAAAATCTATCCAATTTCCCTTGCCTTTTGCAAGTCTTGAGTTGGTAGCAATCTTTAATGTCGGAACAGGTGAGGCAAAAGGTGTTCCCCTTCCTGTGGTAAAGAGCACTATATGAGCTCCGCTCATTGCAAGCGCCGTAGCGGCAACAAGATCGTTTCCAGGTGATGAAAGCAGATTAAGTCCCTTTGTTTTTACGGTATCTCCATAATCAAGTACATCTACCACTTTAGCACTTCCGGACTTCTGTGTACAGCCCAAAGACTTATCTTCCAGAGTGGATATACCTCCTGCCTTATTTCCCGGTGACGGATTCTCATAGATTGTCTGATTATGATTTTTAAAATACATTTTAAAATCATTTATAAGAGCTACCGTCTTTTCAAATGTCTCCACATCCTTACATCTTTCCATCAAAAGAGTTTCCGCTCCGAACATCTCCGGTACTTCAGTAAGTATTGTGCTTCCTCCCTTCGATATAAGAATATCCGAAAACTCTCCGACTATCGGATTTGCTGTTATTCCGGAAAGCCCGTCAGATCCTCCGCATTTCATCCCGATTATAAGTTCGCTTGCATCTATTTCTTCTCTCTTTTCATCGGCTATATTGTTTATAAGCTCTTCTATAAGGGAAAGTCCGGTTTCTATCTCATCTTCAACTTCCTGAGATACCAAAAACTTTACTCTGTTTTCATCTATATCACCGAGGTAGTCTTTAAGCAAAGGAATATTTGAATTCTCACAGCCAAGACCCAGTACAAGTACACCTCCTGCATTAGGATGATTTATCATATCCGCAAGTATATTTCTGGTGTTTTCCTGATCGTCACCCATCTGTGAGCAGCCATATGGATGTACAAAAGCTATTACATCCTCCACGCTTCCCTTTATAAGAGACTTTGCTCTTCTTTCGATTGCCTGTGCGACATTGTTGACACAGCCTACTGTAGGAATAATCCATATTTCATTTCTTACTCCCACCTTGCCGTTTTTTCTCTTAAATCCAAGGAAGGTTTCATGAGCGGTTTCTTTTATCTCTTTAACCTTTGGAATATATTTATATTCAAGTAAATCACCAAGTGCTGTTTTTATATTATGAGTATGTATCCAGTCACCGGCTTTTATATCCTCTTTTGCAATTCCGATTCTGTTTCCGTACTTTATAACATCCTCACCGGCTTTTATATCCTTAAGTGCCACCTTATGTCCGGCGGGAATTTCACTGTTTGTCTCTACACTTTCGCTTCCGATTGTGATTCTTTCTCCCTTTGGCAATGCATTCAATGCCACACATACATTATCCAAATCATTGATTTTGATATAATCCATTTCCTTTATCTCCTTGCCAAATACTCATATTGAGTTTATAATAAATGTAAGCGTTTACAATCGCATTATACATGGGATTTTTATTCCTTGTCAAGATAGATGTAGATTGTAACGAATGAATTTATAAAGCTTATATTTTTTTATATTACCGGTGAATTATGAATATTTATGATATTGCAAACAGGGCAAATGTCTCCATAGCTACAGTATCAAGAGTTATCAATGACAGCCCGAAGGTAAGCGAAAAGACCAGAAAAAAAGTTCATGATATTATGGAGGAGCTTGGCTATACTCCGAATGTATTTGCCAGAGGGCTTGGGCTGAACACTATGAAGACCATAGGCATACTATGTTCGGACCCTTCAGATCTCTACGTCGCAAGAGCTCTGTCCTATTTTGAGAAAATGCTCAGGGAAAACGGCTATGACTCGCTTTTATGTTGCAGCGGCTATGATACAAAGAATCTCAAAAAATATATAAATATACTTATCTCAAAAAGTGTGGATGCCGTTATTATGATAGGCTCAAAATATATATCCGCTAAAGATAATAAAAATCTGATAAAAATTACAGCAAAATCTTTGCCGATATTTTTAATAAACGGATTTTTAGAAGGTGAGAATGTATATTGTTCTTATTATGATGATTATAATGCTACAAAAATAAGTGCAAATATGTTATATAATACCGGCAAAAGAAATTTGCTCTTTCTTTACAATTCCACATCTCAATCAGCCAAAAGAAAACTGGACGGCTTTATATCGGGATGTAAAGAGCTGAAAATCAAAAGTGAAAACTATGCCACTCTTTTATGTGAGGAAAATGATATAGAGAGCATTTATCTCTCACTTGAAAAGTTTACCAAAGATTTTTTTTCCCCGGACGGTATAATTGCCTCTGATGATTTTCTTGCGATGACAGCATTAAAGTTTGCAAAACAAAACAGTATTTCGGTTCCTGATGAACTTTCAATAATAGGATATGACAATTCAATTTTTTCAAAAATATCATATCCGGAGCTTACCACTGTTGACTCAAGGCTTTTTGATTTGTGCAGTCACAGTGTAAAAACTCTTTTGGAGGTATTTGACGGACAATCCCCTGAAAACATTTGTATACTTGAGCCGTCTATTATAGAAAGAGATACTTTTAAATCGGAACATTGATACTCTCAAACTTAATATGCATATGACTACTGAAAATGTAGTTATTTATAAATTTTACTTTATACAGCCGTTTGGCTAAGGAGGTTAACATGAAGAATTTTATGGATCAGGATTTCTTACTTGATACACAAACAGCAAAACATCTTTATCATGACTATGCTGAGAAGATGCCGATAGTTGATTATCACTGTCATATAAATCCACAGGAGATTTATGAGGATAAAAAATTTGATAATATCACTCAGGTATGGCTTGGAGGCGATCATTACAAGTGGCGTCAGATAAGATCAAACGGTGTGGATGAAAAGCTTATAACAGGCAGTGAATCATCGGACAGAGAAAAGTTTGATGCATGGGCCGCTACATTGCCGAAGCTTATAGGCAATCCGCTTTATCATTGGTCACATCTTGAACTTCAAAAGTATTTCGGATTCAACGGACATCTAAGCCCTGAAAGTGCGGATGAAGTTTGGAATCTCACAAAAGAAAAACTTGCTACAGATGAATTAAGTGTAAGAAATATTATAAGAAATTCAAATGTTAAAGTTATATGTACTACAGACGATCCTATAGATTCTCTTGAATGGCATATCAAACTTAAAGAAATCAAAGACCTTGGATTTAAAGTACTTCCGGCATGGAGACCTGATAAGGATACAAATATTGAAAAGCCTGATTTTGCGGAATATATTGCAAAGCTATCCGAGGTAAGCGGTGTGTCTGTAAAAGACTTTGCATCTCTTAAGGAAGCGTTAAAGAAAAGATTGGAGTTTTTCCACAGCAACGGTTGCTCCGTATCAGATCACGGTGTTGACTTTGTATACTATGCTCCTGCAAGTGAGAACGAAGTTGATGCTATATTAAAGAAAAGACTTGCAGGCGAGGATGTAAGTCTTACAGAGCAGTACAAGTTTAAAACTGCACTCTTACTGGCACTCGGAAAAGAATATCACAGATTAAACTGGGTAATGCAGCTTCACTTCGGTTGTAAGAGAAACAACAACACGGCAATGTTCAATAAGCTCGGCCCTGATACAGGATTTGATGCTATAAGCGGATATGCTCCTGCAGATCAGCTGGCAGACTTCCTTAATGCTTTAAATGTAACAGGTGAACTTCCAAAGACAATACTTTATTCACTTAATCCGAATGATGATGCCGCTATCGGTACAATAATCGGATGCTTCCAGGATTCAAGTATCGCAGGAAAAGTTCAGCAGGGTTCTGCATGGTGGTTCAACGATCACTACGAAGGCATGAGAGCTCAGATGAAGTCTTTGGCCGCACTTGGTTGCTTAGGAAACTTCAACGGTATGCTTACAGACTCACGTTCATTCCTTTCATATACAAGACATGAGTACTTCAGAAGAATACTCTGCCAGCTTATAGGTGAATGGGTCGAAAGCGGTCAGTATCCGAATGATGAGAAGGCTTTAAAGGAACTTGTAGAGAATATTTCATATAATAATGTAATGAGATATTTTGAGTTTTAATAATTTATTTTAATATAAAACAGTCCCCAACTCCCGGTTGTGAGTTCGGGACTGTTTTTTTCTGTGCCCTCAAAAATCAAGCCCACAACACTTGACATCAAAACAAATAAAAAAGTCTGACCGAAGTCAGACATAAGTAAATAGCGACAGGGAGATTCGAACTCTCGACACTACGGGTATGAACCGTATGCTCTAGCCAACTGAGCTATGTCGCCATATGATTATATTCATGCTTTACATGAAAAATGGGACCTACAGGGCTCGAACCTGTGACCCTCTGCTTGTAAGGCAGATGCTCTCCCAGCTGAGCTAAGATCCCGTCACGTTTAACGCTATGTAAGTATATAAAATAATGCTCCTAATGTCAAGCATTATTTTAATTTTTTCTCTAAAAAAATACAAAAAAATGCATCCGAATTTTAAATCACTAATCCGGATGCAGGTTCTTCTATTTAGTTAAATCCATACAACTTATTTGCAATCTTATATCCGGCTACGGCAATACCTTTTCCCACTTTTCCGGGAAGGTTCATAGTCTGTCCCAGGAGACCGTATCTTATCCTCTTATAAAGTCTTGGATTGTGATCCTTCAGATAATCCCAAAGTTCTTTCTTCTTTTGCATATTTTCCTCGCTCTTTGAGCGAATAGCAAGTATTGAAGATATTACCATCATTATCTCAAGATAGCTTATAAGATACTTTCTAAGCTTTTTATTTGCAACATCATAAGGATTAAATGAATCAAGCATAATCTTAGTTACTCTTATCTGCTGATCTATTCTTCCGATCATTACCTGCTCATTTACAGATTGATCCTCTCTTCCGATATAGTATCTGTAAAGATTTACATCCATATAGTAAATATCCTTTACCGCCTTCAAAGGCTGATATACAAAGATATTGTCCACATAGAATGTGTGCTTCGGAAGGTCAAGTTTATTCTCTATAAGAAGCTCTCTTTTGTATATTACAGAATGCATAAGAATATACTGTCCTGTGTGGAAAGGCTTAATATCCTCCCATTCAAACTTCTTATTTATAGGCAAGTTTCTCTTATAGGTCATTACCTTTTTCCTCTTTGCACCGTCCTTATCATATACAAAGTTGCAAAGAAGCATATCAATATTTTCCTTATCTCTTATAAACTCTTTAAGCTTATTGAGTACTTCCAAAAATGACTTTTCATCCAGATAATCATCCGAATCCACTACTTTAAAAAACTCGCCTGTAGCGGCTCTAAGTCCAAACATTACAGCATCACCATGTCCGCCGTTTTCCTTGTGGATTGCTTTACATATAGTAGGATATTTTTTCTCATACTCATCCGCTATTTCAGCCGTATTGTCCTTAGCAGAACCGTCATTTACTATCAATATCTCTACATCTTCCTTACCTACAAGCAAAGAATCAATACACTTTCTCATATATGCCGCTGAATTAAAGCATGGCACCGCTATACTCAAAACTTTCATTGCTCAACCTTTCTGTTTATAAAATATATTGTACCTATTAAAGCAAATATTATACTGATTGCCACAGTTACCACTAAAATTCCTATATTTTCTTCATTCTCACCCAGCTTGCCATAAATTGAAACAAAAGTATTTCCGCCCATATGTATGAAGATAGGAATTAAAATACTCTTTGTTTTGTGATATGCAAATCCGAGGAAGATACCTAAAAGCGTAGCATATATACCCTGAACTATATTTCCATGGTAAATACCGAATAACAAAGATGATATAAGTAAACCTGCCAAGAAATTATATTGACATTTAATTCTGTTAAAAATCAAACCTCTGAATAATATTTCCTCAACTATCGGTATCAATATTCCGGCACATATTATGGTGACAAAAAGCGGATTACTTGTAATCATATCACTGACTTCCACAAACGTCGTATCCTTACCTGCCATATTTGTCAATGCTATAACGATATTTAATGCAATTGAAACACCTGCACCGCCTACAATGGCCATAATAAAATCCATTGCTTTAATTTGACCGCGCTTTTCAATTCTGCCGTTCTTAATATCAATATGGAAAAAGAGACTTAGAACTACAGAAGCAACCACTGCACATATCGCAGTAATAACAAGTGCGTTTTCCTTTAAAACATCCATAATCGCATAAAAATCGCGAGCTCCTTCAAATAAGCCGAACACGACTGCAAGGAACATTCCCAAAGAAGACTGAATGGCCGTATAAATAAGTATCGGATAAAGACATATCCCAAATGTATAAAAAAATTTCTTCATTCTTCCAGTATATACTATATCAATTAATAAGCCAATAAAAATTTTACTCACTTCTAAGCGCATCTATCGGATTTAAGCTTGCCGCTCTCATAGCCGGCATATATCCGAATATGAGTCCGATTGCTACGGATACGCTGAATGAAATTATAACCGCATTTAAGTTGGCAGGTGATGAAATATTCATAAATCTGCCTATAGTAGGGCTGGCAATACAGCCAAGTATGATTCCAAGCGAACCTCCCAGTGTACTTGTAACCAGGGCTTCTATAACAAACTGTTGCAGTATAACACCCTTTCTGGCTCCAAGTGCTTTTCTGATACCGATTTCTCTCGTTCTCTCGGTAACCGATACCAACATGATATTCATAACTCCCACACCCGCAACAAGAAGTGAAATACCGGCAATAGCTCCTATAATTGTACTCATAAGTGCAAGCTGCACATTGATTTCTCCAAGCATCTGACTCATAGACTGAACAAAATATGTTTCTTTTTGAGTATAGATAGTTTTTAGAAAATCCTTTAAAAGCTCCACCGCCTGATTGCTTACCTGAGTATTTACAGTAGCAAAAATATAATAATCAGGTACTGAAGTTCCGTTTAACTGTCCTGCTGTGGAATAAGGCATAAATGCAAAATCATCACTGCCCCTTGCAGACAACTGTGTTTTATCCTGTCTTTGTACCACACCCACGACAGTAAATGCCGAACCGTTTATCTTTATAGTCTCACCGATAGCCGCTTTCGGCGAACCGAAAAGCTTACTTGCAACATAGTATCCGATTACAACAACCTTTTGTCTGGATACCATATCCGCATATGATAGGAATCTTCCCTTTTCAAGTTTGTAATTCTTCAATTTACCATAGTATTCACTTACTCCGGAAACTGTAGTAGTGGTAGTTTTTTCACTTCCCACCTTTATTGTTCCGCTGACACTGACCTGTGGTGTCATCTCGGAAAAAATATCTCTATGTTCATTGAAGAAGTCATACATCTGATCTACCGACGCCTGTCTTGCAGGCATATTGACCAAATTGACACTGATAGTATTGGCTCCCATGTCCATAAAGGACTTTACCATATTGTTCATATATCCCATCATTACACTGACCAGTATAACGACAGCAGATACACCTATGATAAGTCCGAGCATTGTCAAAAATGATCTCATTTTATTAGCAATAATACTCTTTATTGCCAGTTTAAATGACTGCAGCATACTCTTCACTACTTCCATCAAAATTTATTTTACCGTCAGCTATTCGAATAACTCTCTTTGCTTCTATCGCAATAGAATTATCATGTGTAATCATAATAACCGTATTTCCCTCTTCATGAATTTTCTTGAAAAAATCCAAAACCTGACGGCTGGTCTTTGAGTCCAGGGCACCTGTAGGCTCATCCGCCAAAATCAGTGAAGGATTTGCAGCCAGAGCTCTTGCAATACTCACTCTTTGCTGCTGTCCTCCTGAAAGCTGATTTGGCATCTGCTTTGCTTTTTCGGCAAGTCCCACCTTTTCAAGTGCTTCCATTGCCCTCTTTTCTCTTTCATGATTTGAAACATGTGCGTACAAAAGCGGCAATTCCACGTTTTCCAAAAGATTCATTCTGGGCAGAAGATTGTATTGCTGAAAAACAAATCCTATCATCTTATTTCTGATATCGGCAAGTTGATTGTCACTAAGCTTTCCGACATCTTTTCCGCCCAGAAGATATTTGCCTGATGTAGGCACATCCAAAGCTCCTATAATATTCATAAGAGTGGATTTACCGGATCCCGACTTACCCACAATTGCAACAAACTCTCCCTTGTCGATATCAAGAGTCACACCGTCATTGGCATAAACAATCTCATCACCCATTTTATATTCTTTTCGAATATCTGTCATTTGGATAAGTTTTTCCATTACTCTCCTCCGGCTCCTACATCGGCACCGCCGGCATCCGCTCCGGCACCGTCTCCTCCGGCTGTATCGGCTCCGCCTCCTTCTGCAGGTGCGCCTTCTCCGCCCATGCCGTCCATTCCGCCTGTTCCGGTATCCATACTTGCGCTCTCGTCCACATAGACCTCATCACCTTCATTAAGTCCTGATGTAATCTGTACAAAATCTGCATTTATAACTCCGGTAGTTACTGTAACCTCTTTAAAACCTGCAGGGATAAGGCCGTCTCCACTTGAAGCCGCACCGCTTGCATCTGCACTCTGTGTTACCGAGGTATCTTTTACATAGACCTTATTTCCTCTCATAAGAGCCCCTGAAGGTATTGTAAGTGCATCCTTTGCAGACTCAAGTGTAATATATCCGTCCACATTCATTCCCGGCAAAAGATTGTAAGTCTCATCAAGTGTTATTGTAACAGGATAGGTTGATACACCGTTTTGGCTTGTACTCTCAAGGCTGACATTGGTAACCGTTCCCGAATATTCCTGATCCGGAAAAGCATCCGACTTTATTCTTACCTTCTGTCCGTTTTGAACCTTTGTAATATCCTTCTCATCCACACTCATTTTAAATGTGTATGAACTCATATCGTAAATAACAGCCATATTGGTAGCCTTGTTGTTTCCGCCTGAGCCCACCTTATCCCCGACCTTATAGTTCTTTGATATAACTTTTCCGGAAATAGGTGATTTAATAGTATACTCGTCATAGGTTTTCTTTGCAGTGTCAACTCCCTTTTGTGCCGCATCCACATTTCCCTGTGCGGTATCTACAGCATCCTTATATGTTTTTAAAAGTTTCTCTGCAGACTCTGCAGTCATCTTAAAAATAGGTGTTCCGACTTCTACATAATCTCCCACATTCACCAGTACACTTTCTATCTGTACACCTTCAGCCAGGTCGGCACTCATATCAACATTTGTTGTCGCCTCAAAAGTACCGTCTCCTGTAGAAGTGATATCTCCGACTGTAGCATTTGCAGTTGTCTTATCTGTAAGACCTCCCGGGTTGCTTACCTCGAATGTCACATTACGAACAAGTCTTCCACCGTCCATTGTCTGATCCATACTTGATACGGAAATTACTTTTCCTTCTATCTGCTCTCCCGTTTCGGTAAGTGTCAAAGTTCCTGTCATTCCCGCCTGAATATTCTGTGCCTCCGTACTTAGGAAAGGAATACGGATATTCATCACAGTATCATTATATATGGTAGCAAGCTTTGTACCACCGCTTATCTTATCTCCTGCCTGAATACTCAACTCCTTGATATAGCCCTTTCTTGTAGAGCGATACAAATTACCTGAAAAATCCGCCTTTGCTTTTGCAAGGTCTTTGTTGGCTGTAGCATATCCGGTGTTTGCTTTACTAAGAGAATTATTTGAGGAATTTATATCAGATTCAAGACTTGACTTATCTATTTGATAAAGCACCTGGTCTTTACTGACCATATCACCTACCTCAAAGTTCGCCGAGATAATATCTCCCGATACAAGCGCAGTTATATTATAAGTGTCCTTAGGTGTTATAGTACCCGAAGAGGATATCTCCGAAGAGATATCCTGCTTTGATGCTATTGCTGTAGATACAAATGTACTCGTATCAATCTTTGTAGCCTGTCTTGATTTCATAAAGAAAAATCCACCTACGCCAAGGGCTATAATTGCAGGTATAACAATAAATTTTTTCTTCATTTTTCCCCTCACTAATCTGCTATATAATCAACTACCGTGTAGCTTGCAGATCCATCTTCAGAATTATTTATATCTACGACTAAAGTAACATCATCATTAACCTTGATACTTCCGTAGATAGAGAATGCAAATTGCATATCGCTGTTTGCAATTTTGTATGTTTCTCCGTCTATAGTCACGGATGTAGGTGTAAGTGTAGATGTTGACTCATAGTATATACTCTCAACAGTACCATGTACCGCCTTCTTACCGTTTGTAGCATCCGTATTCTCATCATATGCCCAGATAGTCTTTGCAGCTGCAGAATAGTATATTACAAGTCCTACATCTGATGATACCATCAGGCTCTTGAATCTGTCCGCACCTACGCTGCTTCCGTCAACAAAGAGATTTGCATCCTTATAGTCAAAAGGAACCGCCTGTATCAATTGATTAACAGACTTTACCACCTTAGGACCCTTAAGTGAATTGTCGGCAAGCTTTAAAGGATTTACCTCCTTATCGCTGTTTAACTCACCTCCGAATACGGTTGCAATATATGCTCCGCCGTCTTTCATATTTGTTTTTAACATATTATAAAAGAGGTTTATACAATCTCTTACCTTAAGATTTGAAGTAGGTGTAAGTGATGTAAGATTCTCATTCAACTCAAGGAAACCGTACTTTGCCATTCTCTTATTGTTTGCATCACCTGCAAAATCACTTGCCTGATACCCGAGTAAAGTAAGTACTCCTCTTACGGCATCATTCAATGTTACATTATCATTAGGCTTAAAGTTTCCGCCGAGATATCCTGTCATATATCCCTGCTCCACCGCCATCTTTATAGCGGAAGCATTTTCATTATCTTTCGGAACATCATTAAATACCGATACATTGCTTGTCTTTGTAAGTACGGAACGATATGATGAAGCCTGTACAAGCATCTTTGCGAACTCACCTCTTGTAACATATCTGTCTATATTTCCGCTTACAAATGTTATACCCGTAAGACCTATTACTTTTTTTCTTAAATCAAAATTTGAGCTTTGTGCAAAAACAGTACCTGCACCGATACTCTGTGTAGCCAATACGGAAGCCAATCCCAATGCTCCCATTTTCATTAATTTACTTCTCATATAACCTCCGTTATCTGCATATTAACGCGCTTAGTATTATATCGCAATCATTCCCTTATTCAATAATAATCACGAAATATTTATATATTTTTTTGCTAATCTTTATCAAGCTTATTGTATCAGATTAATAATACACATAATACGCTATTTGTTTTTCAAAGTCAATTAACGCTATATGAATTATCTTTGTATATTATTTACGGTTTATTTAATAATGTTGAGAATGATTATGCAATCTTATCAGCATTTCTTAAACTTATAAAAAATGCCCAAGACAAAAGCCTCGAGCATCAATAAAACCTATTTATTTTTCAACCAACAAACTCTTTCCTGTCATTGCAGCCGGTTTTTGTAATCCCATAAGCTCAATAAGTGTAGGAACTATATCACAAAGTCTTCCGCCCTCTGCCAGAGTGTACTTAGGATCTGCATTTACCAGAATGAAAGGTACAGGGTTTGTTGTATGAGCTGTATGCGGTTCACCTGTCTCTTCATCAACTAAAGTCTCACAGTTTCCGTGGTCTGCACAGATAAACATCACCCCGTTAACTTCCTTGATAGCCGCTACAGTCTTTCCTATACACTCATCAACCGTTTCAACAGCCTTTATAGCCGCATTTTCCACAGCTGTATGACCTACCATGTCAGGGTTTGCAAAGTTAATTATAATAACATCATACTTACCGCTCTTTATAGCATCTACAAGCTTATCACATACCTCATATGCGCTCATCTGCGGCTTCAAATCATATGTAGCAACATCCTTTGGTGAGTTTACAAGAATTCTGTCTTCACCCTCATTAGGCTCTTCCTTTCCTCCGTTAAAGAAGAATGTGACATGAGCATATTTCTCAGTCTCGGCAATTCTTACCTGCTTCATACCGTGCTCAGCTATGAACTCTCCGAATGTATCCTTTATCTCTTCCTTCTCAAAAGCAACAAGCTTGTTACCGATACTCTCATCATAATCTGTGAAGCATACAAATGTGGTATCAAGTCTCTTTCCTCTGTTAAAGCCGTCAAAATCGTCTACACAGAATACTCTTGTCATTTCTCTTGCTCTGTCCGGTCTGAAGTTAAAAAAGATAACCGAATCTTTATCCTTAATAGTCTTTGCACCGTCGTTATCTACAGAGAAAGGTACAACAAACTCATCATTCTTACCTTCGTCGTATGACTCCTGTATACCTCCTGTAGCACTCTTTTTTAGGTTTCCGCCCTTAGTCATAATAGAATAAGCGGCTTCAACTCTATCCCATCTGTTATCTCTGTCCATTGCGTAGAAACGTCCCATTACGGAAGCTACCTTTCCAACGCCGATTTTAGCCATCTCTTTTTCAAGCTCGGCTACAAATTCCTTTCCCGATGTAGGAGGTGTATCTCTACCGTCAAGGAATGCATGAACATAAACTTCTTTTAATCCGTTTCTCTTTGCAAGCTCCAACAATCCGTAAATATGTGTATTATGGCTGTGAACACCGCCGCTTGAAACAAGTCCCATCAAATGAAGTGCACTGTTATTCTTTTTTGCATTCTCAACTGCAGCAAGAAGCGCTTTGTTCTCAAAGAAGTCTCCGTCTTCTATAGCTTTTGATATTCTTGTAAGCTCCTGATATATAATTCTTCCGGCACCCATATTCATATGGCCTACCTCCGAGTTACCCATCTGTCCGTCAGGCAGGCCTACAAAAAGCCCGCTTGCCTGTCCTTCTACAAAAGGATATTCCTTCATCAAGCTGCACAGATTAGGTGTATTTGCCTCAAACACCGCATTGTGATCATGTCCTTTTCTAAGTCCTAAACCGTCCATTATACATAATACTACAGGTCTTTTTTCCATATATACCTCGTTTTCTATCAAACAGTTTATAGCTGTTTGAATAAATACTATTAGTCAGCAGCCCGGCACCATACCGAAACTGCGTATTATTTTCAAATTCGATTTGATTTTACATTAATTCCAAAACATAATCAAGACAAAAAAATAACAAAGCTTACTAAAAATAAAATCCGTGTCCTAATTCGGGTAACAAACTTTACCGTTACCTAAACTATAACACAGATTTTAATTAATGTCCCGTTTTACCTATCAGATAAAATATAAAAAATGCAAATATATCAATGCAAACAATAGTTGCGCCCACAGGTGAACCGCCAAGTATTGAAATGAAAAGTCCTAAAGCGGTACAAACCACTGAAAATATAGCCGAGGATACGGTCACTGAGAGGAAACTCTTAAACACACACATGGATGCCAATGCAGGGAATACCACAAGTGCCGAAATAAGGAGTGACCCGACTAAATTCATAGCCAATACTACAATTATTGCAATGATTATAGCTATCAAGAGATTATATTTTTGTGTGTCTATACCTGTAGCATTCGCAAAATTCTCATCAAATGTTACTGCAAAAATTTTATTATAAAACAGTACAAATGCAGATATTACAAATATTGACAGTATAACACAAAGAATCACTTTTTCCTTTGTTAAAGTAAGTATTGAAGTGGAGCCGAACAGGGTGGTACATACATCTCCGGCAAGATTTGATCCGCTTGAAAACACATTCATAACAAGATATCCGAAAGCCATCGCCCCGACAGACATCATCGTTATCGATGCATCTCCCTTTATCTTTCCGTTACTTCCGCCCTTTAAAAGCAAAATTGCGGCAATTATGGTCACAGGTAATACAAGCACCATATTGTCTGTAAGGTTAAATACCGTAGATACCGCAACTGCACCGAATGCCACATGTGAAAGTCCGTCTCCAATAAATGAAAATCGTTTCAATACCAGAATAACACCAAGCAGTGAAGAGCACAGTGCTATAAGTATGCCTACTACTATTGCATATCTTACAAAAGGATAGCTTAAATATATATGTATGTCTTTCATGCCATCCCCCTGCTCTTTTTATATTCCGGAGTCGTACCGAAAAATATATGTTCTCCAATATATAAAACCTTGGTAGCATATTCAAGTGCCACTTTTATATCATGAGATATCATAATAATGGTCATATTGCTTTTATTCAGCTCATTGATAATATCATACATATTTTGACTCGCCTCAGGATCAAGACCTGTAACAGGCTCATCAAGTATCATAAGTCTTTGTCCCGCCATCAACGCTCTGGCTAAAAGCACCCTTTGTTGCTGACCGCCGGAGAGTTCACTGAAGCTTCTTGTCATAAGATCCAAAAGTCCCAGTTTTTCTATCTTCTCCTTTGCGGTCTGCTTTTCTTCTTTTTTATAAAATGGTCTGATTCCCACCTTAGACTGACATCCTGACAGCACAATTTCAAAAACCGATGCCGGAAAGTCTTTTAATAATTGTTGCTGCTGTGATAAATATCCTATCTCCGTAGGCAACAAATTTTCATTATATATAACCTCTCCTGAGATCGGTTTTATAAGTTTTAAAAGCGTCTTTATAAGTGTAGACTTTCCCACACCGTTTTCCCCAATTACGCATAGATAATCTCCGTCCGAAACTTCAAAATTAAGATTATCCACTATGGCTTTTCCGTCATATCCAAGTGACAATTTTTCACATTTTATCATAAATCTCCAGTCTATAATACCTCTTTAAGCACTTCCAAATTCTTCTTCATTATATCCAGATAGCTTGCATTATCACTGCTCTTTGTAGACTGCATAGAGTCAAGCACCAAAACTTTGGCATTTTTATCTTTGGTATTGTCAACTATTGTTTTTGCCAAATCTCCTTTTGAACCGTCAATTATAAAAATATCCGACATATTAAGCTCATCCATCTTATTTGCCAAAAACTTTACAGTCTCAAAAGATGCTTCACTTCCCGCATCACAGCCCTTAAATGCTGCATAATACTTTATTCCGTATTCATTTACCAGATATCTGAACGGGAATCTGTCTCCGACTATTATAGTTTTGTTTTGAATGCTTGAAAGTGTATCCTTATACTCTTTATCAAGTTCATCAAGCTTAGCTAAATAGTCATTTGCGTTTTTCTCATATTCAGCCTTATTGTCAGGGTCAATTTCAGCCAACTTTGCTTCTATAGCACTTACTATAGTTTCAGCATTCTTAATTGAAAGCCATACATGCTCATCTATCTCTTCCTCGCCTTCTTCATGCTCGCCCTCTTCATTTGCATGTTCTTCGCTCTCATTGTCATGCTCTTCTTCATCCTGCATACCCTCTACAAGTTCCTCTGCTAATGCAGCTTCACCGATACTGTCTACCATATTGATATAATTCAAATTAGGATTCTCTTTTATAATATCCTCAGCCCAATCGTCAGAATCCCCACCTACATATACAAACAAATCACTGTCTGTAATTTTTGCGATATCTGCCGCTGATGCCTGATAGCTGTGTAAATCCACACCCTTATCTATAAGGAAGGAAATCTCTACATTCTTATTATCACCTACTACCTGTTTTACCCAGTCATAGGCAGGAAAAATTGTAGTAACAATGCTCAGCTTCTTAGTTTCCTCACTGTTACTTTCAGCTACACTGCTGCTTTCCGTTACACTGCTGCCGCTCTCAGCCTCACTGCTGCCGGTGCTTTCCTTTTTTGCACAACCCAAAACCATCATAATAGCCACAAGGATACTTAGTCCTATTCCAATATACTTCTTCATAGTCTCCCTCTATTCTCTACATTCATTACAAGTTCCATAAAAAACTGTTCTGGCATGATCTATAGAAAAGCCGTGTTCTTCTCTCAAATGTTCGCCGATTAAAGATAATTCAGTACACTCCAAATGGACAAGCTTTCCGCATTTTTCGCATTTACAATGAAAACATACCGGATGAACGTCTTCACCCTCTACATATTCAAAACAGGCACTGTCTCCTGTTTCCAACATATATTTATGTACTGTTCCGTCACTTACCATTCTGTCCAAATGCCTGTAAACAGTGGCTTTCCCGATATTCTTTCCCTGCTGTTTGAAAAAGAGAATAATATCATTCACAGTGACATGCTTATTCTCATTGTTTTTCAGGAAATCCTCTATTTCAAGCAATTGTCTTGTTTTGTACTGAGCTTTCTTCAAACCACACCTCCAATTTGATTACTGAGATTTAATCTCAATTTGAAACTCGATATCATATTACAACTTTTTATTTCATTTTTCAAGCAAATTTGATACCGAGTTTTAATTTTTTTATTAAAAAAACACATCAACAATCTGAAAGAAATCAGATGTTGATGTGTTCATTTATACTATAAAGTCTTTAGAAATCTACCTCAGTATCGTAGTAGCAGCATTTTAAGAGCTTCTCCATCTCTTCAACACTTGGCTGTCTCGGATTTGATCCTGTACATGCATCGGCAACGGCATTTACAGCTATATCATGAAGTCTCTCCAGGAAAACATTCTCAGGTACGAATCCGTTCTCTGTAGGATATGAGTCTGCACCATAATTCTTGATACAATGTGGAATATTTAAAGCATCATTTAAACCTCTAAGGTACTTGATAAGCTCTTTTATCTTCTCTTCTTCATTATTGCCCGGCAATCCGAGTACATCCGCTATCTTGACATATCTCTTTGCAGCTTCCTTGTCCTTTGCATTGAAAGCGATAACCTTTGGAAGGTACATAGCATTTGCGGCACCGTGAATAATATGAGCGCCCAAATCTCCAAATACGGCACCTGTCTTATGTGCCATAGAATGTACTATTCCAAGCAAAGCATTTGAGAATGCCATACCTGCAAGACATTGCGCATTGTGCATTGCATCTCTCGCATCATTATCTTCATTGTATGACTTTACAAGGTACTTGTCTATCATTTCTATTGAATGAAGTGCAAGCGGATCTGTAAAATCACAGTTGGCTGTAGATACATATGCCTCTACAGCATGTGTCATAGCATCCATACCTGTATGAGCAACAAGCTTCTTAGGCATTGTCTGAGCAAGTGCAGGATCTACAATTGCAACATCAGGTGTAATCTCAAAGTCTGCTATAGGATATTTGATACCCTTTTCATAGTCTGTGATAATTGAAAAAGCTGTTACTTCCGTAGCTGTACCCGATGTAGAAGAAATAGCACAAAATTTTGCTTTCTTTCTAAGTGTAGGAATACCGAATACCTTACACATATCCTCAAAAGTACAATCAGGATACTCATACTTGATCCACATAGCCTTTGCCGCATCAATAGGTGAACCTCCACCGATAGCAACTATCCAGTCCGGTCCGAACTCAAGCATTTCCTTAGCACCACGCATTACGGTATCTACAGAAGGATCTGACTCAATTCCCTCAAAAAGTCTTACTTCCATACCTGCTTCTTCCAAATAAGCGATGGTCTTGTCTAAGAATCCGAATCTTTTCATGGATCCTCCGCCTACACAGACAAAAGCCTTCTTTCCTGTGAAGCTCTTTAAAGCCTCAAGTGAATCTTTTCCATGATAAATGTCTCTTGGTAATGTAAATCTCATATACAGCCTCCATTTTTTGAGCATCGGTTCTTAACTATTAAGAACCTAAGTGTTACTAAAATTACATGCTTATATATTATAACTTAACATTATCATTGTCAACATTTTAACGATATTTTTTTAACAATTTATTTATTCTCTTCTGATAAAGCTGAAATTATTTACATCTATTGAGAAAACCAGCTTCACCAGCCATAAGAAGAATAAAAGTACTCCTATAGGTATAAGGCATGATGTTACAATAAGTACCGCAATAGCCTCTATAAATGAACTGAGAGTATTCTCAAACTTCTTTAAAAGTTCATTCATATTCCCTGTAATATTATTTACTATCTTCTCAATGGCGTTACTGTTTTTGTTCTCCTCCTCGGCACTCTTTGTAACAGTATCCGTATTTTCCTTGGCATTATTAAGAGTCGTCTCTATCGAGGCGGCATAATTACTCTCAATCATTCTTGCAATATTTACACTCACAGGGATGGTAAATGATATAACCAGGCTGAATAAAAATAATTTAGTCGCAATTTTTGCAAATATCTTTTCATTTGAAGCGATAAATACTATGAACAGTACACATGCCACAGGAATAACATACTTAAATGCCACAAAGCCTGTTACGGTGAGCAAGAACTTCTCAAGATAGATTGCGCAAAGCACAATCAGAAAATACTTGCTCATATCCGCAAGTTCCTGTGCAATAGGTGTTCCTACATCTCCCGGCAAAAGTGTAATAGCCGATGAAGATGCCACAGCTGCAGCCGCAAGCTCCATGACTTTACTTCTGCTCTTGTCAAGAGCACTTATCGTATCCGCATGAAAATCCACATTCCCCAGCTTATCGGCTATCAGAAAGAATGATACCACTCCTACCGCAATACAAAAGATTGCGGCAATTACCTTTATTATCAATACCTTTTTAATTGATGACATTTTTCTCCTCCAAATACTTCAAAAATCCATCTATACCTCTGTTTATATCCTCAAAGGCAACATCAAATCTGTCGGTGTACCATGGGTCCGATACCGAATCACCGCCTCCTGCGAAACTTAAAAGTTTGAATATCTTATCTCCGTCACCGAACAAATTTTTCATATTTCTTATATTAGCATCATCCATACCTATAAGATAGTCATATTCTTCATAGTCGGACTTTACCATCTGCCTTGCCCTCTTACCTGCACAGGCTATTCCATGTTTCTGAAGTTCGTCTTTTGCAGACGGAAACATAGGATTTCCCACGCCGTTCCATATCTCTTCCGAGCTTGTTGCAGCTGAGGCTATATCAAATATATCCTCCAACCCAAGCTTTTTCACTTTTTCTTTCATTATAAACTCTGCCATAGGCGAACGGCAGATATTGCCGTGGCAGATGAAAAGTATCTTTATCATATTTATTTGAATTGCCTCCTAAAATGCTATATTTTGCTCCGATTTGCCAAGTATATCAGAGCCTGTTTTTATACCCCTACTCTATCATAAAAATGTGAATTTTTCATCTCCTTAATCCATACTGCCGCTGCCTTTATTACCGCCAAATTCACAGCCGTGATCATGGTCATGTCCATAATACCATCTACCGTATCGGTAACCATAGTGAGGCGGACAGTTGGCACAGTCGCCGTTGCATCTTCTATTATGCCGCCTTCCTTGAGCCGAAGACACTCCGGCACTTGCTCCTGCAAAAATAGCAGCAAGAGTACCAAAGAATCCCCTTTTCGGAGCGGGTGGTTCCGAGATAAAATCATCGATGTCGATATCCTCTTCTTCCTCTTCGCGCAAGGCTTCCGGTAGCAAAATATTTCGTTGCTTACAGATTTCGATGATAACCTCATCATCAATCTCGCCATACAAATATTCCATATCCTCGGCGGTCAATCGTTCTGCAGAATTACGCACAGCAGCAGTCACCGATTCTTTATCGTTGATACAGGCAAACTCTGCTAAATCAGAGCCGGAGAAGGCCAGTTTTTCTTCCACAGCCTTTCTAAGCAGACGGTTAGCTGCCGGTACATTAACCTGCAATTCGATGATGATTTCTCCGACTTCATCAGCAGAACCAAGTGAAGTCAATGCAGACAGATTACGCACCTGTGTGCTTTCCGCCCAATCATAGAATTTTTCGTAATATTCATCCCATGTGTATGTACGCAATCAAACCACCTCACATTTCTTTTAAAGCAAAATCTACAATACATAGGTGACCAACTTATTCAGCAGCAGGTCGGTTAATCCTGTAGCATATCTAAATACATATCTAATCTTGCATTGATGTATCCTGCAAACAGATTTTCCATTAGCGAAAGATTGTGCTTTACATAATATTCATCAAACGCATTATAATAGGCAATTCTATCTGTAAACTTAATATCTATAGGTGGGAGTCCGGATTTCATCAACTCAAGATTTACAAGCAGTCGTCCGGTTCTGCCATTACCATCAATGAAAGGATGGATGCCCTCAAACTCGATGTGAAAACGAGCCAGTTTTGTCACAATATGCTCTGTGCTTGCAGCAAAATTATATAGCAACTGTTCCATCTTCGGCTTAATAAGATATGGCTGCACGGGTTCATGTTGTGCGCCCATAATACGAACCGGAACTCTACGGTATACACCACGGTCTTCTCTCTTATCTGCAAGAACGAGATAGTGAATCTGTTTGATGATGCCCTCACTGATTGGAACATTATCTTTTACCAGTTCGCTCACAAAATCAAATGCTTCTTTATGACCTACCGCCTCCATATGGTCTTTCAGCGGTTTACTGTCAATCGTAAGACCACGAAGAACTAAATCCGTTTCTCTCAAGGTAAGTGTATTTCCTTCAATGGCATTGGAGTTGTATGTGTACTCTACAATAAATTCTTCGTTGAGCCTTGCAAACTCGCCCGCAGTTAAAGGTCTTCTGCTGTCCAGTTCTACCTTCTTGCGGTCAATTTGCGCCAAGAGGCTTTCCTTTGACTTATAACGACCATCAGCAGGTTTCTTTGCATCCACAGGAATTTTCCATCCACGTCCTTCCCGGTATGCACCCGGAATTTTCCCCTCAGAACAAAGAACTCTGATTCTTCTATCAGAAATGCCCCATTTTTCAGAAGCCTGTTTTACTGTCAAAAACATAGACTATCCTCCCAATATAAGATATAGTATACCGCTTTAACGGAATAATATCAACGATATCGGAATAATACTCATCAAAATAACGGAATAATACATCCGGTACTGTAAGGTTGTAGGGGCCATCATAGTTTCAATTCTCCCATTTTATTATTAAATCCCACATCAGTACCGATAAATTATCCTGCACTGTCTAAAGTTGTAATAATATTATAAACGTATTCATATTTTCGATTCAGATTATTGTGTTATATTAATTTTTTTAATTCATCCAAATCAATCCCCATTATACTAAGAATATCATTAAAACTCACAGTATGAAACTCACTCTTAAACCTTTTAAAAATATCATGCAATTCAGAATCAAACTTCCTATAATAATTCTTATTAAGAACTACCTTAAAGTATAATATCGCAACAACTATGCGTCGATTATTACAATTATTGATTCCCAGATAACTTGCTATATTTGAAACACGTGTACTTTTATAATCAGTACTAAATAATCGTTCATCATGAGCACATTGATTCCTTATCAAATTAGTAATCTTTAATACAGAACTCATATCTTCACTACTGATTTTCAAATTTAAAGCCGGTTTATATTGTTTGTTGTATTTGTCCGCATAATATTTTGCAATAGAATTCTTATCTGAATTTTTTAATGCTGTATATAGATATGACAAATTACCAATTGTAAGATAATTTACCAAAACCCATAACGGAACTGATCCATGTTCTTCTATATAATGCTTAATCGCACCTTTTGCCCCTACATTCTCATGTATAGTCTTCGTTAAAATAGATATCTGCTTAAGAACACTCTTAGGATCGTCATCTCTATAATTGGCAATATCCAGATATGAATTAGCTTTAGGATATTTTCGTGAAAATTCATGTGAAATTACAGTTTTAAATGAATTCTCAAATATCAGCAAATACTTAATAAATAAAAACCGAAGTTCCCTATCAAACAAAAATAAAGCTTTCAACTCATCAAAATGAGTGTTTTGTATATATGCTTCAGGCTTAATAGGATTACCTTGTGCATCCTTAGTTAAAAATATATCCTTATATCCATTGATTACATTGTAGTAATTCTCCTGTTCAAGAAAACGTTTTGGAGCACCATTTTGAGGAACAATCATTCCCCTATTACGTAATATAGTTAGTTGTTGATTAAAAGTTTTATATTCCTTCATCCTTTGTAACTCCCAAAAAAAATGGCCAGGGCGTCGTACGCTTCCTGACCTAGTCTTATGCTAATATTATATTCGCACATCCTCATTTTGTCAATATTACAGGGCACTTTTGTAAAACCCATTTCATTGAACGCTTTCCAAGATACTCATTTTTACTTATAAAATCATATTAAGGTTTATTTAAAATATCTTTATAATCAATCATGACTACTACTCCCTGAAATTTTATCTTGTTTTCTTCTAACGTATAAAACTTTCACCATCCGAATTAAAATGCAAGCAATTTAACTCTGTGTTATTAGCTACATACAATTGATGTCTTGGATTCCCTTTCACGGGTCTTTGACAGTTTGTTTACCTAAATAGGCATAAAAAAAGTCCTGCAACCCGCATATAGCCTACATTTCTTACTTAAAATTTTTGTCAAAATATTCGTTTTATTATATAGTATTTTCTAGTATTTTATGGT